>CAYODW010000009.1:0-52569 GCA_964402865.1 uncultured Desulfonema sp.
AAGAAGGGGTTATGGTACTTGAGCTTTCAGGCTCACGAAAAAATTTCAATGATGGAGTACAATATCTAAAAAACCAGGGAGTAGTAGTTCAAAACGCATCTCAGGAAGTAAAACGGGATAATGACAAATGCACTCATTGCGGAGCCTGTACAGCCGTATGCCCGACAGGTGCGCTTTCAATTAAACGACCTGAAATGATAGTTAATTTTGATCAGAGCAGATGCAGCGTCTGCGAATTGTGTGTCCCAGCCTGCCCTCCCCGCGCAATGAAAATACGCCCGATAAACAATTCTTTTTTTGAATGAAGAAAAAAACTGCCATTGCAATAAGCGGTGGGATTGACTCACTAATGGCCGCATACCTTTTGAAAGAAAAAGGGCATGAAGTATTCGGAATACATTTTATTACAGGATATGAAAAACTGCACGATGTTTCGTCGGTAAAAAGCCATGACTCTGATGAAAAATATGTTTCCGCAACCGGCAGACATGCGACCGGGGAAATATCTAAAATTGCCCGGCAGCTTGATATAAATATTGAAGTTTTGGATTGCAGCAAGGATTTTAAAGCAAAAGTAATCGATTATTTTTCACAAACCTACCTGGCCGGAAAAACTCCAAATCCATGCCTTGTGTGCAATCCTTCGATTAAGTTCGGAACGGTTCTTGGCTTCGCACGCAAAATGGGGGCTTCATTGCTTGCAACAGGGCACTATGCCGGAAATATAATTGATAATACGGGCATGTATCACCTCATTAAGGGTATCGATAGAGAAAAGGACCAGTCATATTTTCTTGCTTTTCTCAGCCAGGAACAACTTTCATGCGCAATATTTCCTCTTGCCGAATTAACAAAAAAGGAAGTAATAAAACTGGCGAAAGAAAAAGGACTTAATCCACTGATAAATAAAGAAAGTCAGGACATATGCTTTGTTAAGGACGGAAGCTATATTGAATTCCTCAAGCGCGAAACAGGTTTTAATTCCAGACCAGGAGTAATCGTCAACAGAAATGGCGAAATACTCGGAAGCCACAAGGGGATTCACAACTTTACAATCGGACAACGGCGAGGCATTAACTGCCCTGCGGCAGAACCTTATTATATCCTTGGTATAGATACTGGAAAAAACACCGTTGTTGCAGGATCAAAAGAAGAGCTTCTTGCCGGTGAGTGCCGTGTGATAAACATTAACTGGGTGGCAAATAAATATTTATCTCCGGTTAAAGTTCACACCCGGATCAGATACCGCAGTCAGGAAGTTTCATCTACGCTGATTCCCGAAGCTGGTAATACCGCAACAATAAGATTTGATACCCCGCAATCGGCTGTGACTCCCGGACAGGGTGCGGTTTTTTACCTTGAAAATGAAATTCTGGGAGGAGGTTTCATAGATAATGCCTAAATTTACTACGGCAACCCTTGGATGCAAAGTAAATCAGTGTGAATCGGAATCGATTGCGCAATCTCTTACATTATCAGGGTGGACAAACGCCCAAAAAGGGAGTTGCGCTGATCTATGTATTATCAACACATGCACAGTTACCCACAAAGCCTCCATGCAGTCAAGGCAGGCTATACGGCATGCCATGCGTTTGAACCCCGGCGCTCAAATCATAGTAACCGGTTGTTATGCTGAAACAGAACCGGATGAATTAAAAAAGATTAAAGGAATAGACAGGATAATCGGGCAAAATGAAAAACACAGAATATTTGAAATAATAAAGAACGAAGTAAATTATAAAGCTCCCTGTTCATCGGTATGCGAAGGAGGTATATCCGAAAATGAATTCATGCCCGCTCCCGCTATACATTCCGGAAACAGGAGCAGAGCTTTCCTGAAGATACAGGATGGCTGCGACGCCTTTTGTTCATACTGCATTGTGCCGTATGCGAGAGGAAGAAGCCGCAGTATGCCGGTTGAAACAGTAATTGAAAGCATAAAAAATCTAAGAGAGGCCGGATACATAGAAGTCGTTCTCTCCGGCATTCATCTTGGGCGATACGGCATTGATCTAACCCCTGAAACAAGTATTTTTTCACTTCTTGTCTTAATAGATGGCATGAAAATCATAGAGCGGATACGTTTGAGCTCCATTGAACCTAATGAACTGTCCCCTGAGATTATAAAACTTGCGGCGGATTCAGACAGCATATGTCACCATTTCCATATACCCCTTCAGAGCGGAGATGATGATATATTAAGTAAAATGAGAAGGCCCTATACACGCGAATTTTTTAAAACCGTTGTAAAAGGAATTAAGGAATCGATACCTGATGCCTCGATAGGCGTGGATATTCTCGTTGGTTTTCCGGGAGAAACGGATTCAGCCTTTGAAAACACTTATTCACTTATTGAAGAATTGCCTGTCAGCTACCTGCATGTATTTCCATTCTCCCCGCGAAATAAAGCTCCTGCAAGCTCTTTCCCGGAAAGAGTTCCGGCACATATTATAAAAGAACGATGTGCCAAAATGCGCAAACTGGGCAATTTGAAAAAAAGTTATTTTTATCAAAAAGCAGTGGGAAGAATAGTCGATGTAATTATGGAAGATAAACGAGACGGCTCCAATGATCTTTTGAAGGGAACCTCTTCAAATTACCTTTCGGTTCTTTTACATGATGAAGACGGAATTAAGAATAAGATGGTCAGAACAAGAATTGAGAGGATAGCCGGACATTTTGCAATCGGAACAATCTGTGCCGAATATTGATCTTAATACGTATCCTTTCTATCACATTCAAATTCGCGCATAATGTTTTTATCACAGCAGTTGTGAGATTCGCGATGACCTAAAATAAATATTATTGCCGGCGATTGAGCATTATAGGTTGCACCATAAAGGGTTTTCATATATTAATAAAACCAGTGCCTGCCTTCAAATATCTAAAGGGAGATGAGCGAAATAAATCAATTGAAGGAGCTAATGCGTATGAGCAATATCGCTTCTGCCGGAATCAATATAAAAAATAAGATAAAGGAAGCCGAAACCTATTATTCCATGGGAATGCTCGGTGACTCTTTGAATATATATGAGCAGATACTTGCAAACAGCGATGTTATTACAGATCAAAATGAAATAGCTCAGGTCAGGGAAAGGGTCAGCCGGATTAAAAAGAACCTGTCATTGAATAACATGACAAAACACTCCCCAGATTTAACAAGCTCGGCATTATCTTTGATACAAAAGACCATGTCGACCCGGGCAGGTATAAAAGATATTATTGATAATGCCGCTGCACTAAAAGAACTTGGGCTGATCAGGGAAGCCGCCGCCGAATATGAGAAACTTCTGAAAGCCGATTATTCAGATGACGGATATACACCGGTGCGCATTGTTACCGAACTCCTTTCAAACCTCATAAACATTGCTCCACATACGGATGTAATAAGGAAAGCAGAAAACATTATAAGTGAATACAAGCTTTTAAATCGTGACGCTTCACAGATAAAACTATGGTTAGGATCTCATCTGGATAAAAAGGGGCACAAAGATCTCGCGGTTTCAATGTATAAAAGCGCCCTGAATCTTGATCCTGAAAATACTGAAATATCAAATCTGCTTAATTCCATTCTTTCAACTCTTTCTTACAATTCGAAGTTCGATTATCTTCTCAATTCTTCGATAGTAAACTCCGATCAGCTTCAACAGGCCCTTGCTAATTCAAGAAAAACAGGCAAGAGCGTTGAAATGGTGCTGATTGAGAGTTTTAAGATAAATAGGCAGGATCTGGGCAAATCGCTCTCCATGTTCTATAATTGTCCATTCAAAGAGTTTGATCCCGACATACCTACCCCTGTGGAACTCATCAGCAAATTAAAAAAATCCTTTCTTCTTCACTATACATGGGTTCCTTTAAGCTGGGGAAAAAATTATCTGGAGATTCTTGTCGATGACCCCAGGGATCTCAGGAAAACCGACCATATCAGAGCATTAATGACAAATCAGAAATTGCGTTTTTCAGTCGGGATCAGAGAAGATATTGTCAAATATATAGAGCGTTTTTTTTCCGCTGATAAATCTTTCGAATCAATTGAAAACACGTTTAATAATATTGACACTTTCATACCCGATGTTTCTTTTGAGACTGAAGAAGATACGGAAATCGAAAAGGACATCGTGGACGAATCATCAAGCCAGGTTGTTAAACTGGTTGATCAGATCCTTGTAACGGCATTCAGAAAAAAAGTGTCCGACATACACATTGAACCTTCTCCGATAATCAAAAAGACCATAATCCGATTCAGAATGGACGGTGTCTGCCATGAATACCTTCAGATACCAAACACTATGGCCCCGGCAATTATTTCAAGACTCAAAATAATGGCAAATCTCGACATAGGTGAAAGGCGGCTTCCGCAGGACGGCAAAATAAAAATGAAACGCAAAGGAGTTCCTTCATTCGAACTCCGAATGTCCACCATGCCCACTGCGGGCGGATTCGAAGATACTGTACTAAGAATTCTTGCCAAGGCAGGCGCCATGAAACTTGATGAAATGGGACTTAATGAACGAAATTTAACAATCATGAAGAGAATTATATCTCAGCCATACGGACTTATACTTGTTGTGGGACCGACAGGTTCAGGCAAAACTACCTCTCTTCATTCGGCGCTTGGGCATATAAATAAGCCCGATATAAAAATATGGACCGCAGAGGATCCGATCGAAATTACCCAGCCCGGGTTGCGTCAGGTTGAAGTTAAGCCAAGAATCGGACTTGATTTTGCTAGAGTGATGCGCGGCTTCCTGCGTCTTGATCCGGATGTTATTATGATTGGTGAAATGCGTGACAAAGAAACAGCATCTATAGGTGTAGAGGCTTCCCTTACCGGACACCTTGTATTTTCGACCCTTCATACAAACAGCGCTCCTGAAACCGTGACAAGACTTCTTGACATGGGCTTGAATCCGCTGAATTTTTCCGATGCTTTCCTTGGAGTTCTTGCCCAGAGACTTACAAGAAGATTATGTTCAAACTGCAAAAAAGAATTCAATCCCTCAAGGGAAGAATTTGAAGAAATAGTCTCTTTATACGGCAAAGAACAATTCAAATCATCAGGAATTGAATATTCCTCTTCTCTTGTTCTTTATCGCTCCTCCGGATGCGAGATCTGTTCCGGATCAGGATATAAAGGCCGAATGGGAATACACGAACTCATGGAAGGAACCCCTGTTATGAAAGGATTAATTAAAAAAGCGTCAAATACCGAAGAACTTTTTGAACAGGCTTATAAAGATGGAATGATGACTTTGAAGCAGGATGGAATTATCAAGATTTTTGAAGGGCTTACCGACATAAATGAAGTGAAGAGAGTCTGTATAAATTAGCCTTATAAAAGCAAACAAATAATCCGGGTGAAATGATGCAAAAAACTGCCTTAGTTGTTGATAACGATTTTTTTTTCGTGGAGTTTTTGGGAGAACTGCTTGAAAAAAGAGGTTATAAAGTTATCAAGGCTTATGATGGAAAAGAAGGAATTTCAAAGATAGAAACCGGGAATATCGATTTAATGTTTGCAGATATTGTAATGCCAAAAATTGATGGACCTGAACTTATAAAATTTGTCCGTATGAAATATAAAGACAATTGTTTTCCGATTATCGCAGTATCCGGAATAATAATCGAACATCTCGGGAATCTCGACAAAATAGGCGCAGATTATTATATCGCAAAGGGCCCTATAGAAAAAATGGAAAAAATGTTTAATGATTTTATGAACACAATCGAAAGTCATTCCGCCTCACCTGATGTTATAAGTAGTGTCATTGAATCAGGCACCGTTTTTCCAAGACGTGAATCTGTTGACCTGATCGATTCGCTTCATTTCCAAAAATCAGTTATTAAATGCATAGGGATCGGGGTAATAATCCTTGACTCTGATACAAGAATTATGGAAGTAAATCCTCTAGTTATAAAATTACTGAACAGGTCGTACTCCGAACTCTTGAACCGCTCTATATTGTCAATATTTCGGGATGAAAAACAAAAACTTATTAATTCATTAAAAGAGGTGGTGCATAACAAGGAGCTTGATAAAACGGAATTGATTGCTACGGTAGATTCCAATAAAATCAGGATAATTGTGTCACAGTTGATTGTTGAAGATAATAAAGTCGGATGGATACTGGCATTGGAGGATTACATAAAATGGAAAGAACTAGTATAAAAAACAAGCTTATATTGTACTTCCTGCTTCTGTTGCTGGTTGTTCTGGTTGTTGCCGGAGTGATAAATCATGTAACCAAGGATTTTATCATTGCACAGGGGATTACAATGGCTCTGGCAATGGGAATCGGCACAATCTTCGGAATAATTTTCTCAAAAGCAATTTTGAAACCTCTTAACAACCTGAGCAATGCCGCAAGAGAAATAAGCAACGGAGATCTATCGCGGGAAATCAAGGTAACATCGCTTGATGAGATCAGGGATCTTGAAGAAATATTTTCTTTGATGGTCAACCAATTAAGGCTGCTCTTATATGACATGAAAAATGTTTCCCTGAAAATTCATGAAACCAATTCGATACTTGCAAGGCTCGCAAAAAAACTTCTCCAAAGCAGCAATGAAATTGATGTAACAGCAAAATCAATCGCGACAAGTTCTGCGGAGCAAACGCAAATTGTACAAAAGGTAACACAAAAACTGGAAAGAGGCATTAAAGTGATGGATGAACTTGTGAAACAATCCTCCAATACAATTTCAAAGGTTGATGCAGCAATCCAAAAAACTCAAAGAGGTGAAACCAACGCCCGTGAAACCCTTAACCACTTGGAGCTTGTACTAAAACAGATGAGCGACTACGCCCAGCAGGTATCACGTCTTCCCGATAAGGTTGAAAAAATAAGAGTAATAACAAATGTAATGGAAACCATAGCACAAAAGACTGATCTTCTTTCTTTGAATGCTTCGATCGAAGCAACAAGAGCCGGAGAATCCGGAAAGGGTTTTGCCATAGTTGCAGATGAAATTCGGAACATGGCTGAAAACTCAAAGCAATCATCCCAGACAATAACGAAGCTGGTTGAAAATATTCTTGAAGACAACAGCATGCTAAAAGAATATCTCACGAAAAACCAGAGTGATATAAATGAAGGAAGAAAAATAATCAAAGGGATAGTTCAGACATTCAGCGAAACGCTGTTTGGAGTAAGAGAAATTTTTGAAGAAACAAAAGGTATGGGTGAGGTAACTGCCCGACAGGCTGAAGAATTGAGAAGTTTTACAGAGAATTTCAAGGAGCTTTCAGGTTTCGCTCACAAGAATTACGAATCTACGCAAAAAACGACCATTGCATCAAAGAATCAGAAAGCCGAAGTGATCAGGATTACCAACGCCATAACGTTGTTAGATAAACTCTCTAAAAAGATGATACAAACCCAGCAACAATTCAAGCTTCCCGAACTATCTGAACCTTCACCCGATAAACTTCCGGAAGAGAACATACAATGAAATTTTTTGTTTTCAGAGTCAGGGATGAGTTCCTTGGGATAGAATCACAATATATCCACAGAATAATAGATGATTCAAAAGCAACACCCATATGTCTCACCCCGGATTGTTACGAAGGATTATTGTATTACAGAGGCGAGCTTTTTGATGTAATAAACCTTGCACCCTTTTTCGGATATCCTAAAAAAGAAGACGTTGAAAATACACGTATTATTATTCTTAAATGGGCAAATAAAAAAATGGCGATAATCCCGTATGATATTGTCGGTATGATATGGATGGAAGATGATTCTGAAGATCGAACAGTATTTCATTACGAAGGCCATGTTGTACGACTTTTAAATCCTGATGATATCTGGAAGAAATTAACGGGGCTTTTCGATGGACCTAACAAAATATGAAAAAATTTTTTCCCAGGAATCAGACAAGTATCTTAAAGAACTTGATGATTTGTTATTACATGTTGAAAAGGATTTATCAAACAGCAGCCTTTGGACTGAAATTCACGGTAAAATCCATTCCATAAAAGGAATGGCCAGAGCTCTTAGCTTCGACAAGATTTCCGATCTGTGCCATTTAATGGAAGAGTGGTGCCTCAAATTTCAAAAAGGAACAACCACGTGTTCCGCCACTTCCGTCCAACTAATTTTTGACGGTTCAGATATTCTTCGTTCTCTTGTGTCAAAAAGCGGCAGAATTGAATCACTTGAGGATCAGAAAATATATAACAGCATTATATCCGGATTCCAAAAACCCCCTGAAGAAGTTATAAATAGTAATCAGAACCAGCCGGCTTCTTTACTTACTGCTTCCCAGCCGAGATTAACAAGAATCGATCATGTTAAGATACGGTATTCTCATATTGAAGAACTTCTCGGTCTCACACAGGAGATTCAGCTATTAGCAAAAAGATTCCCCCTATTTTCACAGGATAAGCTGTCAGCTGGTTTAAAAAGTTGGGTTGATCATTATAACACGCTGATGAAGACTCTCTATTTTCAGCTGACCCAGTTAAGACTCATGTCTTTCGGCGATTTCGCGGATTTATTCCAGAAAAGCATCAGGAATATAGCCAAGGAACACAATAAAAATATTTATGTTGAAATACTTGGAAGTGAGATTCAGGCAGATATATCAATTCTTGAGCGTCTCAGAGAGCCCATGATACACATATTCAGAAATTGCATAGCCCATGGAATTGAATCACCGGAAGAGCGTCTCAGCAAAAATAAACCCGCCGAAGGCAGAATTACAATTGAAGCAAAAAGCGAAAAAGAACATCTGTATCTTAAAATACGAGATGATGGCAGGGGAATAAACAAGTCGCTGATTATACAGTATCTCAAAGAAAGACAGTCACTGACGGACAATGAAATCAGCAAAATGAACAAAGAAGAAATCTTTAACACTATTTTAAGTCCTGATTTTTCTTCCACTAGGGAAACTACCGATTTGTCAGGAAGAGGCATAGGTATGAGCGTGGTCGCCCAGACGATTGATTATATGGGCGGTTCATTATCCATCTCTTCGGAACAAGACAGACAAACTGAATTTATCATAAAATTACCAGTTTCCCTTTCAGTCATTTATGCAATAATATTTACTCTTGGGAAACACACTCTTGCTGTGCCGACACTGAATGTAAAATCAATAGGAAGATTGTACGACAATTCTGAAGATATAACGGAATCATATTATGACTTAAGAAAGCATCTTGGAATTGCTGGTCCTGGAATAAAATTATCTAATTTCCTGAGTCTTAAATATGCTAATCCTCAGTCAAGCTCCGGCTCTGAGATAAGCAGCCTTAAACTGCTGGCTGATAAAATAATCGGCAACAGACCTCTTATGGTACTGCCGGTTGGAGATCTTCTGTCAAAGATAAAGCTTTTTTCAGGAATAGGCATCATGGAAAATGGTGACATATGCATTCTCCTTGATGTGGACAATCTGCCTTAATTTTTCCATTCAGGCAATCGCTGCGGACACCTCTTTTTCATCCGTCCAGAAAAAGGCTCAATGACGGAATATAGGTCACAATCATAAGAAAAAGCAGCATAAGGGCAATATAAGGAATAGAGGCTCTGTAAAGCTGTGTTACCGGTTTATTGAATTTAAGGCTGGCTATAAACAGATTTATTCCCACAGGTGGTGTTGAATAACCAATTTCAAGATTTAAAAGAAAAATGACGCACAAATGAACCGGATCAATGCCATACTTCATTGCAACCGGAACGATGATAGGAACGATAATTATTATTGCTGAAAATATATCCATCAGGCAGCCGGCAGCAAGGAGAAAAACATTCAACCCCGCAAGAAAATATAGCTTGTTTTCCGTTAAATTCGCAAGAAACGATAGAAGCCGGCCGGGTATCTCTTCATCAACAAGGTATCCTGTAAATCCTAAGGCAACTCCAAGAATGACCACAATAGCACCTGATACGATGGTGCTTTCTGTTATTATTCCCGGAAGTTGTTTAAAAAAATCTACCTCTTTTAATATCAGACATTCAACTGTAAGCACATAAACAAGAACAAGTGCCGAAACTTCTGCTATTGTTACAAATCCACCATAAATTCCAAATATGATCACCAATATAACAGGCCAATCCCATATCCCTTCTTTTAATGCAGTTTTTACATCACCCAAACTTGCCTTTTTTATAACTATATGTCTTTGCGGGTTTTTTATAATATATTCATGAAAAAATGAATAGACCGAAAGAACTGCGATCAGAAGCATTCCAGGAAGAAGTGCGGCCCTGAAAATTCGGGCTATATCAACCTGCGCAACAACGCCATAAAGAATAATAGGAAGACTGGGTGCAAATAAAAGGCCCAAACTTCCTGATGTGGTTAATAACCCCAATGAAAAATTATCTTCGTATTCCTGTGCCCGAAGAACAGGATATAAAACCCCTCCTATTGCAACAATAGTTACACCGCTTGCACCCGTTAAAGCGGTAAAAAAAGCACAAGAACCAAGGGCGGCAATGGCTATCCCTCCCGGAAGACGTCCGGTCAATGCCCGCATTAAATTTGTGATCCGTTTAGGAGCATCCGTTTCAGCAAGCAAACATCCGGTGAACGTAAAAAGAGGCAGAGCAACAAGTACAGGCATGGAAGCAAGCCTGTTCATCTCAATCACAATTGTTTGAATAGAAGAGAAGTCTTTGCCGACGAAATAGAAACTGACTATCGATAATCCCGCAATAATTGTAAACAGTGGAGTTTCAATCAGAGCAAAAAATAATATTCCCGAAATAATAAGAATTAGAATATCCATACATCAACAATAAAAACCGGGTAAAAGTTTCTTATACTGCCCTGCCCTTCTTAGTAAAATCGTAAAGCATCCATGTAAAATACCTGAAAAAAGATACCATGAAAAAGAGTGGAAATATTATAGAAAAAACGCCTTTAATTCCAAAAATATGAATCTCGTTTTCAACAAATTGGAGGGATGAATAAAACAGTATGCCCATTACTGCCATCCCAAAAAGAGATACGGCAAAGTTTGTGTAATGCCTGCATTTTTCGGGACAAAATCTTAGTACAAGCTCCAATTTTATATGCCGTTTTCTTTTTAATGCAAGAGAAGATCCGGCCAACGAAAGCCACAGTACTGCGGCAGGAGCGGCTTCATATATATTTTCAAACGAATAATTGATTATATTCCTTGAAAGTATGTTTAACATTATAAGAAAAACTAGCAGGGAAAATAAAAATATTACGAAATTTATTTCAAGTTTTTCCAGAAAATCATCTATTTTTTTAATAAGCTGCATATTTTTATATCAACCCACCATCCAGACGGCTTCGTAAAAAGCTCATTCTGCAGGACGTGCAAATCATTGAGGAATGAAGCGTACATATAAGTACGCTGCAATGACGAAAGATGAAACGCAACACAGCAGAATGACTTTTTATGAAGCCCTCAATTACGGCCGTTTAGCAGTTTTCTGTGTTTTCCTGTACTCTTTTAATATCTCCTGAACCCTGTTAAATAAATCTTTTGAATAAAGTTCGGGAATATTTATTTCGTATGTTTTCTTTGCATTCTCTTCGAAAGAGGAAACTTCCAGCTTTGAAGGTAAAACAAATTTAACCCCGGACTCTTTGAGTATTGCCCTTGCCTCATCATTGTCACGTCTTGTCAGGCGAATCAATTCAGCACAATATTTTTTTGCGGCTTCTTTTAATATTGACTGGTTCTGTTCGGATAGTTGTTCAAATGTCTTTTTGCTCATAAGCAATGCACCAGTTGAATTAACCATTGGATAATCAAGCATGTTGTTTATTTTGGTGTACCACTGGAAAGCAACTGCCGCAAGAGTCGGGGAATAAAATGAATCTATCATTCCGGTTTCAAGCCCCGTGCTTACATCGGCAAGATGAAGTGGAAAGGTCTTTATTCCCAAGGTGGAGAAAAATGTCTGTGCTACAGAATCTCCCTTCCATACCCACATTTTGATCTTTTTCAAATCATCCGGCCCGGATATTTCATGCGAAGAGAAAAAATATACAAAACCGGCTTCGGCAAATCCAAGTAAAATATACCCCTGTTTTTCAAAATCATATGTGAATTCTTTGTAAAGTCTCTCTTTTACAAAATCAATTTCCTCATAACTTTTATAAAGAAGCGGCGCTTCCAAAATTCGTATTTTCGGTAAAAGAACACCGAGTCCTACGCCGGAAAACCCAGCTGCATTTATCAGTCCGGCCTGGATTTTCCTTATTACATCGAGTTCGTCGCCGCTGATTCCACCGGCATAAACTTTTAAATCTATTTCCCCGTCTGTTTTCGTTCTGACTTCATCAACCATTCTGCGCAGAGTATTTGTCCATGTACTTCCTTCCGGTGTAACAAGGGCAATTTTTATTACCGTTTTTTGAGCATAAACCAAAGTCCCTGAAAAAAGCAGAAGCGCTAAAACGGATACGGAAATTGAAATTATAAAATACTTCCTCATTATCTTTTGACCTTTTTATTGGAAAAAATAAACAATCCCTTCAAGATATATTTTTGCTCTTTGAGCCGCAATCTTGTTATAAAAAATGCATTCTTTTCCGCTGCCGGAATGATTCAAAATATCCTTCATGATATTTTCAAATTTTTCTTTTTCCTGTTTTCTCGACAGATAATATCGGGCAAAATACAAATCGGCAAGAAGGAATGGCCCGCCCCTGCGCTCTTTTAATTTCTTGTAATGATATAGGGAAAGGTCAAGTTTCTCATCTGAGTATGGAGGTAAAGATGAATAATATGACAGCAGAATAAGATGAGAACCTCCGAAAAAATATTCCGGATCAAGTTCTATAATCCGCTTCATAATCTTTTCAATAAGATAAGCCTTGGAAAGTAAAAGTACCGAATCCCGGTTATTATTTATAAGCGAGCTGAGATTAAAACCATACCAGAAAAGCGCCTGTACATCTTCCTTGTCCATGACTTTTAATAAACAGTCAGCCGAAGCGGGAATCTTTAATTTTTCATTTGCATCGGGATGGCGCGATTCTATTGCCCTGAGAGCATAATCAGCCCCTCTTGAGTAATACCTGTTCACGTTTTCCCTTAAGAGGTTATGCCCTGATAAAAGAGAGTAATTTTTTCCGATCAGGGAAGATTCAAGCCTGCCCTCAAAAAATCCGAACGAGTAGGCTGCATAAAGTCTGGATAAAAGAACGAGTATCTTATAATTATCAGGGTTGTTTTCAAGAAGAACTTCAAGAAGTTTTATATTTCCTGGAATACCTTTTTCCACCATATCAAGATCATCATCCTGTTCAAAAGCAACAGCACCAATCTCAGAAATATTTGATATTTCATTTACAATAATTATGCGTGTTGAACATGACGAGAGACTTATAGACAGGAAAATACACAACAAAAGCCGGCATAAGAAATTCACCCTTTAATCCTCCCCGCTTATTAGCTCAGTTATCTTTTAATTCAGGTAATGGAACAGAAACAGAACTGATCATGTGAGATCGGCCCTCAAACAACGCACCCTCTTTAATATCAATGGAGCGGGCGGATATATCACCCTGAATTTTTCCTGAGGGCTGAATTACAAGCTGCTGATGAGCAAAAACATTTCCGGTAATCTGCCCGAGAACAGATATGTTATCGGCTTCGACATCGGCCTCAATAACCCCTGAACTTCCAACAATAATATTACCTTTTAAACTGATCAAACCTTTTATGAAACCCTCAATAATGATACTTTCATTTCCTTCTACATTTCCATCAACTCTTGAATTCCGGCTTATAAACGATGCGGTTTTATTTGAAATAAAATTTTTCGCCTCCTCAATAACTTCCGCCGGAGTATTTTTTCTAATTTTTTTGCAGGAATTAAAATTTTCATTATCTTTAGATAAATTATCAGACTCCGAATTAACACTCATTCTTGTTTCACCGTCAAATACAGCCCCATCTTCAACGAATAGCCGTTTTGCAATTAATAGACCTTTTATCCTAGCTGTTTTTTCGAGGCATATACGTTCTGATGCAAAAACAGTTCCCTCAATAAAACCACTTACAAATATTTTTTCAGCATAAATTTTACCGTTTACCTTTGATGTATCACCTATTTTGATGTCCCCTGACAATTCAATTTCACCATTTATTGAACCCATTGCAATAATATTATCACTTCCTGAAACAGTCCCGGTTACAATTAAATTTTTGCCGATATATGCAGTTCCATCCGGAAGCGTTACTTTTCCTTTATCAAAAAGATATTTTTCTTCATTTTTTTTCTTTGTGAAAAACAGCATCATGCTCTCCTTTAATGCTATCTTATTAAATATTATGAGATTTTGACTCTTCTCTCCGCAAGATTTCGATGAGTTCTATAGAATCATAACAGAATTTGCGAGTGTCATTTGGGTTTGATTTTCTGAATATACCAGCAAATTGCAAAAATCAATGTATTACAAACAAAGAGCTCTGTGTTATAATCGTAAAATAATAATATCGTACATCGAATATCGTACAGAATTTCAAAATACGATGTATCATGTCTTATGTCCGAAACAAGGAGTCTTTATGCTGAATCTTTATGCCGCCAAATGGTGTATTCACTGCAAGAAAACTGAGGAGTTTTTAAGTAAGAACAAAATTGAATTCAATTATATTGATCTTGAAGCTCAAACAGATGATATCGTAAAAAAGGTAATTGATGTTAACGGAGGGTTTGACTGGGTTGTTCCAACGCTTGAATACAAAGGCATATGGCGCAAGGGAAAAGTGTTCAACGAAACAGAATTAACCCGTGATTTAAAAAGAATGGGAGCATTAGAATAAAAGCAGCGAGATTTGAAGCTCCCCGCCGCAGGGCGGTCTTGGAATGTGCTCGCGTTTCGGTTCAACAGGATAAACAAAAGAGTCTAAAGTGACAAAAGAAGAATTCAATCCGCCTGCCTTTTTAAGGAATCCCCGCATTCAGACATATCTTGCAAGCAGTAGAGCCAGAGCAAGGGGGAGAAACCCCATGCTTGATGTTTCAAAAGATATTGTTATCGATACTGGAATAGGGGTGCGTCTTCTCGGCGGCTATTCACAGAATAAGAATATGCCTTCAAAAGGAACCGTATTGCTTATGCACGGATGGGAGGGGAGTATCGAATCTGCCTATATTTTAAGTACAGGAAGATTTCTTTTTAACAATGGTTTTTCTGTTTTCAGATTAAATTTCAGGGATCATGGGAAAAGCCATCATCTTAACAGGGGGCTATTTTATGCAACACTGATTGATGAGGTTTTTGCCGCTGTTAAAAGAGTATCTGAAATTGCAGGAGATTCCAATCTATTTCTTGCCGGATTTTCTCTCGGAGGAAATTTTGCACTACGCATCGGACAAATGCTTTCAAAAGAACCCTTAATAAATTTGCGTCAAATAATCAGCATCTGTCCTGTGATAAATCCGGATAAGGCAACAATTGCCATAGACAGGGATATAATTATAAGAAGATATTTTCTTATAAAATGGCGGCGCTCATTATCACTGAAACAGAAACTGTTTCCTGAACTATATGATTTCAGAGAGATTATTCCATTAAAGTCCTGCCGCAGCATCACAGACAGGCTTATAGAGCACTACAGCAGCTACAAGAATGCAACCGAATATTTCAGTGGCTACACGATAACAAATCACACTTTAAATGATATCAGAATTCCTACAACCATAATAATTTCAAAAGATGATCCGGTCATACCCGTTGACGATTTTTACAGGCTCAAAGTAAATGAACCTGTAAATCTCGTGATTCACAGTTATGGCGGCCATAATGGATTTATCAACAATCTTTCATTTGACTGCTGGTATGAAGAAAAAATGATCCGGCTTTTTAAACAATCAAATTACCAACCGCCTCTAACGTGATAAATTTATTACATTGACTATAACTTATAAATATAAAACAGAAATAATGCATATCGATATAATTACATAAAGAGATATCCAGTCATTTTTTTTTGATGTTAATTTTTGACCGGTTCTTATATCGGAATAACATCTTGCCTCCATAGCCATGGAAATCCTGTCGGCGTTATAGAAAATTCTCTGTATAAGCGGGACTGAAAACTTGACCATTCGATAGATAGGATTTTTCCTGTTTTCAATACTTCTTGCCTTTTGAGCGCTCGCAGTTTCCCTGGCCTGTTCGAGAATGACAGGTATAAAACGCATCATAAGACCCGTCATGATTGAAACTCTGCCACCTGGAATAAATGGTAAAGGCTTTAATATCCAATCGATAGCAGCCTTGACTTGGGCAGTCCTGGTTGTGGAAGTAAATAAAAGACCAAGAAGAATCATAAGAATAATCCGCAGACAAACAAGTGATCCTTCAATCAAACCGTCATATGTTAGGCTCATACCGAAAATATTAATAAAAACAGCTCCATCTGCAGAAAAAGCCCGAATAACAAAAACAAATACCAGAAAAAATACAAAGATGGAAAGATCTCTTACGACTTGCCAAAGACTTATTCCGATCCTGAATAGCCCGTAAACAATAAAGAGAGAAAGCAGTAAAACACCGGACAGAGAAGCATTAAGACTTGAAATGCCGATTATGACAATAAACAATAATTTAAATCTGGCATCAATTTTATGAATAAGGGATAATCCGGGACGGTAGCTAAAAGAGGTCAACTCAGCCATGATATCATTCCAAGCCCCATTTTTGAAAAATACGGCTCCTTTATTCCAAACATTTCTGTATCTGAAATAATTTGTTCGGGAGAGCCTGCCCTTACAATTTTGCCGTCTGTCATTATTATCAAACGGTTTGCATGGGCAATCACCTTTTCAATATCATGGGTTGTAATAATGATTGTACGGCCTCTTTCATGCAGTTCAATTATCTGTTTCAGCACCTGTTTTGTCCCGGGATGATCAAGGTTTGAGAAGGGCTCATCCAAAGCAATGACTTCGGGGTTCATGGCAAGAACACCGGCTATAGCAAGCCTCCTCTTTTCTCCTCCTGAAAGCAGGTGCGGCTTTGCATCGGCCAAACAGGTAAGCCCTGTAATGTTTAAAGCATCTGAGATTCTTTGTTCAATCTCTTTTCTGCCCAGACAAAGATTTTCGGGACCAAAAGCCACATCTTCACGCACGGTTTCGCCTATTATCTGAGTATCGGAATCCTGAAACACCATGCCGACAATCCGCCTTGCTCTTACCGGATCTTCAGATACACTGACACCATCCACCAGTACTGTTCCGCCTGTCGGAAAAAGCAGCCCGTTCAAATGTCTCAGCAGAGTTGTTTTTCCTGAACCGTTAGGGCCTGCAATAACTATAAACTCGCCTTGTTTTACCGAAAGGTCAATGTTATCAAGGGTCGGGGTACCATTTGAAAACATATGACTCAATTCTTTGATTTCAATAATATTCATGATCCGCCTTTTCCGATCAACGGCCTGACGGATTTCGCTATAAATGCTGCGGCAGCAATTTTTAAAGCATCGCCGGGAAGAAAAGGGAGCATTCCCACAGCAACAGTTTTGTTCAACCCCATCCCCGTAATAACTTTGAGCCATAAAACCCCGAATGCATAAATCAGCACCGACCCGCAAGTCATCGCAAATATATCCATAAATACATTTTTTTTTCTTTTTTCACTGATCAGGCCGGAAATATAAGCCGCCGGAAGAAAACCAAGCAAGTAGCCGCCAGTAGGCCCGAAGAACCGACCCATTCCGCCGACACCGCCTGCAAAAACAGGAAGCCCGAATGCTCCTGCAAGAAGATATATCCCTACACTTGCAGTTCCCCACTTTCTTCCAAGCAACACTCCGGCAAGGAGAATAAAAAGACTCTGAAGAACTATGGGTACCGGACCTATTGGTATTGAAATGTAAGCACCGACTGCCGTCAGAGCCGCAAGAAGCGAAGCTAACACCGTCATTTGCAGATCTGAATTTCTATTCATATGCTTTTACTTTCAATTTCATCTATTTTTACCGTTTATGTGAAAACAATCCCCGAATAGAATAGTTTTTATGAAACCGTCGGTCTGTTTTATAAGCAGAGAGCCATTGTTATCGATATCAATTGCGGTCCCATGAAATTCTCCGGAAGATGTAATGATTTTTACTTCTCTGTTTAAGGTTATCGCATTTTCCTTCCATTGAAGCATAACATCATCATAAATACCTTCTTTAATTCTTTTTTCAAATAAATTCAGAAAGCTGTCCAATATCTCTTTTCTCGAAACATTTCTTCCAATAATATGCTTCAGGGAAGTTGACGTCGGCTCTTCCCGGACAGGATCATTATTTACATTAATGCCTATGCCAATGTTTATAAATGAGACCAGATCTCCTTCTGCCTCCATTTCTGAAAGCATTCCCGATATTTTTCTGTCGCCAATCAATATATCATTAGGCCATTTCACCATGGCGTCTATCCCAAACATATCCCGCAATGTTTTAACAAGAACAACGGAAGCCATAAAATTTATTCTTGAGCTCATTATTAGAGGAATGTCAGGCCTTATCACGACCGTAAAATAGAGCCCGCCTTCATCAGACAGCCAAATCCTTTTTAAACGCCCACGCCCCTTTGTCTGGCTTCCGGCAATTACCACGGTAAATGAGGAACATCCTTTGCGGGCAAGATCTCTTGCAATATCCATCGTCGAAGAAGCTTCAGCATAAAAATGGATATATTTCTCTCTTTCCGGAAATTCCCATGGATAAAGAGCATCCGGCGAGCTTACAAGCTGGTATCCGGTTGGAGTTGATCTGATATCATAACCGGCCTCCAAAAGTTTATGCATGTGTTTCCATATGGATACCCTCGAAATACCAAGATGAGAGCTTATTGTCTCACCGGAAACTATACCGCTTTCAGCCCTGAGAATATTTAATATTCGTCCCTTCATTACATCGCCATAAGATATCTGACTGGAATAATAAGATAAATACCGGACAAAAGACCGATATGTGTTTTCGTTAGCCATTTATATCAGCATGGTTAACGAAATGGCTAAAAAAAGTCAATCGCAATTATTCTTCCGGTCTGTTTTCGATGAGAGTTGAAATGATCTGAGGAATATATTCTCCTGCCCTGCTTGTCAAAAACCTGCAGGCGCCTGCGCCTTTGTGCCCTCCCCCGCCAAATTTTGAAAGCATTTTTCCAACATTTACATTGCATTTTGGGTTAAATATATTATGCCCGACACTCACTGATATACTTTGCCGGCCAGGGTCATCGTATCGGATTCTGACGCTTGCAACAGCTTCTGAAAAAAGTGTATAAACCAAAAAGCGGTTTCCTTCAGGCGCATTATCGTATGAACGCAAATCGGTTATTGATACGTGTTTGTTTAAAACTGTATTTTCTGATAACACAGTTTTATAAACTCTGTTCTCCTCAACAACAGCCCTGCATCTTTCATTTACTTCCAAATCACTGATTACTCCTGTTATATCATTCTTCATCAACAGGCCAACCAGCCTGTTCCAGTATGGCTCTTCTGTAAAACCACGATTTGAAACAGTCATTGAAAGAAGAATGTATGGATATGCTTCGGGATGAAGAACTTCATCCATTGTTAAACAGGCGGAATCTATTTTATCGGTTTCTTTAACAAGCTGCGTGTAATTCCTTTTAATCTTCCCTTCATAATAAGAAAAAATAACACCTGCCGCGGAAGGCGCTATTTTGAAAGATCCGGTAAAGGGGGTGTCAATTTTGTTAGAATAATGATGGTCAAACCAGATTGAGCACCTGCAATCAAAGGGGAGATTTGCGATTATATCTCCACTCCTTATTTCGATCAGTCTGTGCTGAATTTCGTGCGGCTCAACCCACTTTATGATCTCTGTTATCTTTTCCGCTTCGGATATCAAAACTGCACATACAATACCGTCAAAATCAGGTCTTGTCACTATTCTCATATATCCCTCAAAAGGTTTAATTGCGTTAAAAACGCGCTTTTTATAAATCCGAAAAAATTTATAAACCGTATTGGATTTTCTCGCAAGAAAAGAAATAAAATAGCCGGTTGCCTTAAAAGACAACCGGCTGAATAGGTGTGGTCTGTTTCTGGTTGTTCTACTTCATCTCATTGATTTTTTCAGTCAATAGAGGAACAAACTCGAGCAGATCTTCAACAACTCCAATGTCAGCAACCTGAAAAATGGGAGCTTTAGGATTCTTGTTTACAACAACCATAAAAGGTGAGCCCTTGATTCCGCCAAGGTGCTGGAATGAACCGCTTATACCAAGGGCCATATACACTTTCGGTTTGACAGTCTGACCGGAAGTTCCCACCTGGCGTGATTTTTCAAGCCACTTGGCATCAACAATAGGCCGCGAACATGACACGTCACCACCGATTGCTTTTGCAAGCTCTTTTATAATATCAATATTTTCCTGCTCGCCGATACCGCGTCCGACAGAAACAAGAATTTCGGACTTTGTAATATCGACATCCCCGACTTCGGCCTGTACAACTTCAATGAAGCGCCGAGCACCACCAGGCAACCCCCCCGTCGTTGCATCTGCTGTTTTATCAATAACTGTTCCCCCCGCAGTACCTGATTCAACCGCACGGAAAGCGCCCGGACGGATTGTAATGACGGCTCCGCCGGAAATATCACAAAGAACATGCGTACTGACCTGGCCACTGTATTCCTGACGAACAGCTTTAAGTTTTCCGCCTTCGATTCCATCAAAATCAACAGCATCCGGAACATATGCGCCCTCTAATTTTATGGAGAGGCCGGGGCCGATATCCATTCCAAACGGATCGAGTGCAAAAAGGAGAATGCTTCCTTTAGGAATCACACGTGTAAGAAGACCGCGGATCACTTCAGAATTGGGGTATGAAAGCGCATCATTCTCAATCTTCCAAATCTCTTTGAATGAAGCAACCAGGCTGTTGCATACCGCATCTGTTTTACTGCCCACAACAATAGCGGTTATAGAAGCTGCAGGATCAATTTTCCCGGCTGCCGCAACCATTTCAAGGGCAGTATCATCGATAACCCCGTCCTTATGTAATATATATGCAAAGATCTGAAGGGCCATTATTTAATACCTCCTTTGGATTTTAATAGTTCGACCAGTTTTTCAACTTTTTCTTCAATGCTTCCCTCAAGGAGTTCGGCGCCTTTTCCAAGTGCAGGCACAAAATAATCGACTCGAGAGACTTTAGCTGACGTCTTTCCAACTGAATCGGCATTTAATCCGAGCTCGGATGCACCATGAACCGGAATCTCAACAGAAGCTACTTTCCTGATTCCTCTGATCCCGACATAGCGAGGCTCATTTATACCGGTCTGAATTGAAAGAACGCACGGAAGGTCTATTTCGTTTATCTCCTGGTTTCCACCGGCAATTTCCCGGCCTATCTTGATTTTTTTATCATCAAGAAGTTCTATGCGGTTAACAAGTGAAGCATACGGCCAGTCAAGCATTGCGGCGAGCATGCCGCCAATCTGACCTGCTCCGTCATCAGCCTGGGCCCCCGTGAAAACGAGGTCATATTTGCCTTTCACGATTTCGGCTTTCAGAATTGTCGCAAGCCCCTTTCCATCAGAACCTGCAAAAGCATCATCGGAAAGCAGTATGCCTTTATCAGCACCCATGGCCATTTCTCTTCTCAGCACTTCTTCCGACTCGGCATCACCTACAGAAACAACTGTAACGCTTCCTCCAACCTTGTCCCTAATCTGAATGGCTTCCTCAACAGCATAATTATCCCACTCGTTAACCGAATAGACGAGATCGCCCCTTTCTATATCCGAACCGGGGCTGTTTACGCTGATTTCGTTTTCAGCAGTATCGGGGACTCTTTTGACACAAACCAGAATTTCCATTTTACCCTCCAAATTTCAGTTTATTTAAAACTGTTTGCATGCACACATGTTCATACAGAGCCTGCTTGCCTTATTTTTTATATTCGATATGAGCCTCGATCAGTTCTGCAAGATCGATTGCCTCCATTTTTCCTTCCATTCCACTAACCTTGATGGCATCTTCAATATTGACCAGACAGAAGGGACAAGCCGTAACAATAACATTTGCGCCGGCTTTCTTTGCCATTTCCACCCTTACAACGCCCATTCTCTGTTCTTCTTCGGGTTCATAGAAAAGCATCAGCCCTCCGCCGCCGCAGCAGAATGAACGGTCTCTGCATTTTTCCATATCGACCCTCCTGATCCCGGGAATAGAATCAATGGCCGCTCTGGGATCTTCATAAACTTCGTTGTGCCTTCCAAGATAGCACGGGTCGTGATAGGTATATACATTGCTCCCATCCTCAATACCTTTTAACTTAATTTTACCCGATTTAACACATTTAACTATTGTCTGACTGATATGCTCAACAGGGGGGAGCGCGCTGTAATCATTCTTCAAGGCATTAAATGCATGCGGATCCGAAGTCACTATTTTTTTCGCTCCTGAATTGACAATCTCCTCGGTGTTATTCATCTTTAAATCCTGGAAAAGCATCTCTTCCCCGAAGCGCCTGACTTCGTTTCCGCTGTCCTTTTCAAGAGAACCCAGTATCCCGAAATCAATTCCTGCAGCAGACAATATTTTTGCGGTCGCACGCCCGATGTTTTGCATCCTGTCGTCAAAAGATGTGATGCTGTCGACAAAATAGAGTGTTTCCGGCACATCACCTTTTTCCAGCATCTTTACATTACATTGTTCCGGCAAGCCTTTAGTCCAGTCCGCCCGTTTTTTCTCCATCTTTCCCCATGGATTACCTCGTTTCTCAAGAGCACTTAACGGTTTTTGAAGGGATTGGGGGACCATGCCTTCATCAACCATGCCTCTTCTTAAATCAACTATCTTATCTATATACTCTATCATTATCGGGCATTCCTGCTCGCAGGCTCCGCAGGTTGTACACGACCATATTTCATCCTCGCTGAAAATACTTCCTATAAGAACCTCGTCGATCTTCTCTTTATTTCCGAAAAGCGGATATTTTTTGAAAGAATGATCCCGCCCCTTAATGGAAATAAACCTTGGTGATAGAGGGCGTCCCACAGCATTTGCCGGGCACTGGTCTGAACATCTACCACAATCGGCACATGAATAAAAATCAAGAATGTGCTTCCAGGTAAAGTCTTCAAGCTTTTTAACGCCGAAAGACTCTATTTCATCCAGTTTGCTTTCGTCGACGCCATACCTTACAGGCTTTATGTTGCCCTTGTTAAGGCGCATGAAGAAAACATTAAAAATTGAAGTAATAACATGAAAGTGCTTTCCCATAGGAAGGAAACAAAGGAAAAAGAAAAAAGTAAGATCATGGATAAAGTAAGATCCCAAATGGATTATTTGGAGGCTTTTATTAGAAGATCCAAGCAGCATGTTTTTAAAAACCCAGACAAGTGTGCCCGGAGCGAGAAATTCAGCTTCTGAAACTGATGTAGCCTGAGCTGCAGCAAAGCTTGCTTCAAAAAGGCTTTCCGAAATCATAAGCATCGAAATAAGACCTAAGACAAATATGGCCTCTGCTGTATGATCTTTACCTAATTTTTCCGGAACGGCATATCTTTTCGGCTTGAAAAATCCCCTGCGGATAGCTGCAATAATACATGCAATAAGAACCATAGTTGCTGCATAATCCTTCAATATATTGTAAAAATGTCCGATTATTCCTTTAAATCCGGGCAGAATAAATCCATCCCAAAAACCTATAACAACAAGGGAAGTCGATCGGACTGAAAGTATTAAAAAACCGGCAAATATAATTATATGAAGAATGCCTGCCAGCATATATCTCGGCTGGCGATACTGTATAAGCCACAATTTAATCAGACAAGCAACCCGCTCAGAAATTCTGTCAAAACGGAAATCGGGAGATGCTTTCAACAGCGGCTCGATCCTTTTATTCACAATAATAAAAAAAAGACTAATACCGATAATGGGTATCAGAATAGAAAAGATAATGGTTGGAATTCCAAATAAAGTTGCGCTCGCCGGAGAAATCAGAGCCATTTCCATTTTTTACTTTCCTTCTTTTTTAATGCTCTCGTAAAAAGTCCAAAATCCCGTCACTCCCGTGAAAACAGGAGTCCAGAACTAATTGAAAAGACTGGATTACCGCTTTCGCGGGAATGACATAAAAAGACAAAATCTGACTTTTTACG
Organism: uncultured Desulfonema sp.; assembly: GCA_964402865.1. GTDB lineage: Bacteria > Desulfobacterota > Desulfobacteria > Desulfobacterales > RPRI01 > RPRI01. The sequence continues at coordinate 24,089 of CAYODW010000009.1, forward strand.
AAGCCATCTTTTTTAAATATGTTACAAAATATAAAAATGAATGAATACTCATTCATTTTTATCAGACAGATTTTCCCTCTGTCAAGAAAAAAATGTGGTTTTGTTACAGCTACACTGTAAATACTGTTAAAGGTCTGCTTATAACAAAAATCTTTTTTTTATCAACAAGTAAAAGATTTGGGTATATGCAATTAGTCGGGTGAACAATTAATAAGGGTATCTCTGGGTCTTAATTATTTTTTCAGCAATCATCCGCTTCAGAGGAATTGTGTTGATGGGCTTATAAGAAGCAAGCCGGTCGATAATTTCGTACTTCTTATAAAGGATTTCACCAGTCTCAACAAAAGCAAACACCTGTTTCGCCTGACTTACGATCTTTGGAAAAATATCGTTTACATACACCTTGACGGCGGCAATATGATATTCAGCTTTTTGCTCACCCCTTGAATTAAGTATTTTTTTTGCTCGTAAAAGTCCGCTTTCCATGGCATAAATCATTATTATCATATCGGCCAGCATGGCCATAACTTCCTGTTCCTCCGCAATCTTTGACAAAAGCTTGCTTACTGCCGCTCCGGAAGTCATGAGATGAATTTTTTTGCACATATTCATCATATTCACCTGTATAGATAATGGAGATTCATCTTGTTTAAGGCTCTTGCCAAGGTCCGTCTTTATTTCGCTTTCAAGTTTAACAACGGCATCCATAACCGGAAGCCTGTTTTGTAAACCTCTTTTTACAACTGTCCCGGGAATAAGAAGACGGTTTACCTCGTTTGTTCCTTCAAATATTCTATTTATTCTTGAATCTCTGTACATGCGTTCAGCAGGATACTCGGTAATGTATCCATTTCCTCCAAATATCTGAACAAGCTCATCCACACAAAAATCAAGACACTCGCTTCCAAATATCTTTGCTATGGAGCACTCAACGGCATATTCTTCGATGGCTTTTGCATTCTTTGCGCCATCCTTCTTACCCTTTTCATCAAGAACACCGAGCCTGTCATCAATAGCGGCAGCGGTGCGGTATGCAAGCGACTCTGAAATGTATGTCATAATGCTCATATCTGCCAGCTTGCTTTTTATCATTCCGAAAGAACTTATCTTTCTGCCAAACTGTTCCCGCATGTTTGCATACTTGGCAGCTTCCGCAATTGCTATCTTACTTGGTCCAACAACGCTTGCCCCAAGTTTCAAACGGCCGATATTAAGAACATTAAAGGCAATCTTATGTCCCTGACCAATATCAAAAAGCACATTTTCCGCAGGAACAATACAGTCTTTCAAAATTACCGGAGTAGTAGAAGATCCCTTTATCCCAAGTTTCTTTTCTTCAGCACCGCTTGATATTCCTGGAAAATTGCGCTCCACAATAAATCCGGTGAATTTATCTCCATCAACCTTTGCATATATTACAAAAAGATCCGCCCAGGCCCCATTTGTTATAAAAATCTTTTCCCCGTTCAAAATATAATTTTTACCGTCAGGAGAAAGGATTGCGGTGGATTGTGAGTTAAGAGCATCCGATCCGGCACTGGATTCGGTAAGACAGTATGCCGCAATCAATTCACCGGAGGCAAGTTTAGGAAGATATTTTTTCTTCTGGTGCTCAGTTCCAAAAAAAACAATAGGAAGTGTCCCGATTCCTGTGTGGGAAGAATGTGAAACGGCAAAAGAGGCTCCTGCCCCCATAGCCTCTGTCACAAGACAGGTGCTTATTTTATCCATTCCCTCCCCGCCGTATTCAACAGGAATATCTATACCGTTAAGGCCCAATTCGCCGGTTTTTCTTATCAGGGAGCGGACGAATGATTCGTTTTTTTCCTCTATCCGCTCTATGTTCGGTATAATTTCCTTTTTCACGAAATCGACAGCGCTTTCGTAAACCATCTTCTGTTCACGGCTTATATCTTCCGGAGTAAACACATCTTCGGGCAAAACATCTGAAATAAGAAATTCCCCGCCCAGAAATATTTTTCTTTCAGCCATATCAAATCTCCATCTGCTCAAGGTAAAAATATCAAAAGCTGTTTGAAGTGATTCATCCTCCGAATGAAACATCCGGAATTTCAATGGCGGCGCTGTTTGAATCGAGAATGGCCTTCATCTTTCCGAAAGTAACAGGCAGAACCGTATTGATAAAGAATTCGGCGCTCCTGACCTGGCCTTCATAAAATGCGGCATTTTTGTCTTTTTCAATCTTTGCTCGTCTTTCCAGATAATTGATTCCCTCTTCAAGTCTTATGCTTCCGACAAGTTTTTCGAGCTTCAGAGCAGCAACAGATGCTCTCCAGAGGAGCATCCATGCCATGATAACATCGCCGCAAACTTCCATAAAAGGATACGCAAATGAAAATGCAGTCAAAACCTTAGGGGACATTGCCGAAGCCCCTATGTGCATTGCAACCTCTCCGAGCTTGTTAAGAGTTTTTTCCAGTTTTGCGGCAAAATCTTCAAGTCCGTGAATTCCTCTGGCCGCTGCTATTGTCTTTTGGATCTCACTGAAAAGATCCATGACAGCCTTCCCCTTGTTCATTCCAAGCTTGCGCCCCAGAAGATCCATTGCCTGAATACCGTTCGTCCCTTCATAAATCATGGTAATTCGGCAATCTCTCAATAATTGCTCAACCGGATACTCTTTGATAAAGCCGTATCCTCCGTAAACCTGAATAGCATGGCTGCAAATTTCAAAAGACCTGTCGGTTATATAGCCCTTGACTACAGGAGTAAGAACATCGATGAGCCCCTGATATCTTGCTTTTTCTTCCTCGCTCTCAGCAGTTGCTATCTTGTCGGTACAAAATCCGGAATAGTAAATAAGGCTTCTCATACCTTCAACAAATGACTTCATGATCATCAGCTGGCGGCGTATATCGGGATGCTGTAATATTGGAACAGATGGAGCATTTGCATCCATCATCTGCAGAAGATTCTTCCCCTGAACACGCTGTCTTGCATAATTGACGGCATACATATATGCGGAAGAAGCGCATCCAAAACCCTGAAGACCAACAAGCTGGCGCGCCTCATTCATCATGAGAAACATGGCTCTCATACCCTTATTCTCATCTCCCAGGAGAGTTCCTCTGCATTTGCCTTTTCCGCCTAATGAAAGAGAACATGTTGAATTACCATGGATTCCCATCTTTTCCTCGATGCCGGTACAGACAACATCATTGAATTCTCCAAGGCTTCCGTCGTCGTTAACCCATATCTTGGGAACAAGAAACAAAGAAATTCCCTTTGTTCCGGCAGGCGCACCCTCAATACGGGCAAGGACAGGGTGGATAATATTTTCGGCAAGATCGTGCTCCCCGCCGGAAATAAATATCTTGTTTCCTGTAATGGAATATGTGCCGTCGTCATTTCTTTTTGCGCTTGTCGTAAGAGCCCCAACATCAGATCCGGCTTCTGGTTCTGTAAGAAGCATTGTTCCGCACCATTTGCCGGTAAACATGTTTTTTAAAAAAAGTTTTTTCTGCTTTTCGGTACCGAATTCCTCTATTAACTTCCCGGCGCCATGTGTCAGTCCGGCATACATCATGAAAGAATAATTTGCGCCGACAAGATAGTCGCCCGCAGCCAGGGCAAGGGTCTTGGGCATTCCCTGGCCTCCCCATTCCGGGTCTTCTGTCATGGCTACCCATTCTCCATCTTTAATCAGATCAAAGGGCTTGTGGAAACACTCCGGAACACTTACCTTGCCGTTCTCCAGCCGGCAACCTTCTCTGTCACCCAATTTCTGTGTGGGAAGAATTTCCTTTATTGCCAGATTACGAGCCTCCGACACAATCATATCGACCGTTTTTCTGTTGAACTCTGCAAACTTTTCATGCTTACTCAAGTCGGTAACCTGCAATTGCTCATGAAGTACAAAATCAACATCCCTTCTGTCGGCTATAAGCTGTGCCATAATTTAATCTCCTTGTTTATTAATTTATTTATCATCCTTACGGGAATCATTGCTGTTTATAATTTCTGCATTTCCTATACCCCTTATGAAAAGATCAACAAGCGGATCGGCCATTGATAAAAGATCGTATTTTGCACCGGAATGGAGCCAGGTATTTATTACTTCGTCCACACCACCTAGTATAAATCTCTTAACAAGGCTTACGTAAATATCTTTGCGTATTCGTCCCTCTTCCTGTCCTTGCTCAACTATTTCTGAAACAATGTCCAAATAAAGTTTTGACATTTCTTTTATTTGCTCTTCAACTAGGCGGCTGTTCTGATGTGTCTCAGCCTGGTACAACACAGCCATATTTCTGTCATTCTGAAATTCTTCAAGGTGACGGCGTATCAGATTTCTTAACTTGTCATAGCAATTGTCAGCCCTATTTACTTCCTCTCTGAACTTATCGAAAACAAGCTTGGTCTTGTAAGTGAAAAATTGGACAAGAATATCGTCCTTATTTTTAAAATACAGGTATATGGTACCATCTGCCACTCCAGCCTCCCTTGCAATCTGTGATATGGTTGACTGATAGAAACCCTGTTCGGCAAATACTTTTACAGCAGCTTCAAGTATGCGATGGTACTTGTCGTTTCCTTTAGTAGCTTTATTATTAATAGCAAACCTCCATTTATGAATTATCATGATTTGTTTATGAATGAACACTCATTCATTAACAATAACAGTTTTCATGTGTCAAGAACAATCGTAATAAATAGATTCTTGAAATATGATATTGACTAACCTTTTAATAATCCAACAGTTAAGCTTTATTTCACAAATATTCTGGATATTTCAATATTCTGTAAAACTTTTTTATTATATTGAGCACTTATTCATAATTTTTTTTATTAACAAACTACCTGATACATATATTATGCATATGTCATTTTGAGGTTTTATAAAAATGTCGACTATTAAGCATAAGTAGAACCCTTTCCGATATCGTGACAGAAAAAAGCCTCTTAGGGACAATGATTGAATCTCTCCGCAACGGAATTGTCGTTACAAATCTGAAGTGAGATATTGCCCTTGTGAACGGGGCCTTTTTACGGCATATGGACCTCAATCCGGCAGACAATCTCACTGAAGAGCAGATAGCATTCTATGTCAAGGATGAGTACTTCTGCGAGCTCGTAATTGAGATATCACTGGGGAAATATAATAATATAGTTGACGTTCCAGTCTGTGATTTCTCACCAGTACAAGGAAAGTTTCTCATAGCCAGAGTAAGGCTGGACATGAACAGATAGCAATTGTTATAAAGGATACGGCCGGGGAAGAATAAAACCATAACAAACTCTTAATTGCAAGTGCGAAGGGAAAAACCAGCGGGCTTATCTCACTGATAGGCGACCTCCTCGATCTTTCACGAATTGAAACGGGCGTGATGAAATACAAGGAACAGAAACCTGTTTTCAGTCTAAACCGTTCTTCGCATATTCATTCAATACAAACGTCAGCGGCCTCTCGTTTTCACATTTTCCTACAAACCTGATAGGTCCTGGCCTTCGGTAATCGTCTTCACCCGGAAATGCACCTAGCCATTTTTCCCTTAGCGCCTTAACTATCTTAAAACAAGGTGAATTTACATCAACAACCGTTTTCTCCAAAACAAGATCCAGCTTGCCTTTTCTTTCTTCTATGTGCATGAGCGGCGCTATAGGAATACCAATAGGCTCCCATAGTGCAAATTCTTTTTCAAGGTTTTTTATAGCCGCCATCTGGCCGGTTGCACCGTTAGCGATAAGACTGAAGGCAGTCAAACCCAGATTATATGCGTAAACGCAGTCAAAGCCGCTTGGGTCATTTCCTCTGCCGTCATAGCCGTAAAAATGAACTTGAGTCTTAAAGTTTGGAACAGATTTTTTAAATATTTTTTCGACATTAGAAGGGATTTTATCGTTCTCCCCGATAATGCCATCTTTAACGAGAATCTGTTTCAGGGTTTTAACAGATGTAATTGACTCTTTAAAAATAAGAAATTCTTCTTTGCAATTCTTAAATAAAGTTGGGCCAAAAAGATCTGGATCGAGATTTCCCTTTTCAAGAGCCTTTCTATAATAATTAGCTGCTATTCCTATTTTGTATTGTCCTTTCTCTTTAAGGATATCAAGATAGTCTTTCACGAGCCCCATCAGAACCTTGTCTGTTTCAACCTGGGAAAACTGGAAATTACCATGGCTGTCTCTTTCCGTGAGAAGACCTTCCTGGAAAAATGCAGGAATGTCATTAAATAAATCGTCATCCCTTGTATTCCATATGGTGAATATTCCGTCTTCACGTGAAGTTCTTGCCAGTCGCCGCAAATATTCCAGTTTATCCTCAAGGAGAGGAAAATTGGTATGAAAATCGGTGTCGTGAGTCGAATTATACTGGGCAATAATGGTATTGAATTTGATGATAAAAACCTGAATCTCATTTATAAATTCCAGTATGCCTTCCGGGATCACAATTACGCCATAGTTTTTCCCGACAGCCGCCCTGCGAACAATTCCATCGCATATAACTCGGGACAGATGCCTTAAAGTCATTCCAAAAGCAGTATAATCGACAGTTCCTTCTTTTGCTGCTTTATCGATCCTTCTTTTATCCGTATAATTGGCGAGATCTTCTCCTATCAGAGTTATATTGGGATGGGACTGAAGAGCTACTTCAAGCGCAAGATGGCTTGCGACTCTTCCCATTACCTTACATATATGCCAGTATTTGACATCTGAACTGCTGTCAGTACAAAGATTACTTATTGCATTTGCAAAAGCAAGCGCCGCGGTATGAAATCCAAATGAAATTGCACACAAGACTTTTCCTTTTGAATCCCGTACCTGTATGTCCCCGTCAATCGTCTTTGGAACTCCTATAATTTGTATGCCGTCTTTAAACATCTCCTGCGAAAGGAACGCTGCATTAGTATTCGAATCATCACCTCCAACAATTACAAGCGCATCAAGCTTAAGCTTTCTGCAAGTCTCTTTTGAAAGGCGCATTTTCTCTTCAGAATCTATTTTGGCGCGACCCGTCTTTATCATGCCAAATCCGCCGAGGTTCATGTATTCATCCACAATACTGTCGGTCAGTTCAACATATTCATTTTCAACAATCCCGTCCGGACCAAGCAAAAAACCGAATACGCTGCTTTCATTATTGGCCTTTTTTGCTGCATGATAAAGCCCCGCTATGACATTATGACCTCCGGGAGCAGGTCCGCCTGAAAATACAATACCGATATTCCTTCGTTTACTATATTTTTCCTTAAAAAAGCTGTCGGGAGAACTTATGGATTCAACATATTGAACCTTGTTATGTATTATGTCAGGCAATCGCTTTTTAGCTTCCTTATCAATATTAAAAGTGAATTCGTCGCCTTCCTGCAGCGAGTTATATTCATTTAAAAATACTTTGCATATTGAAGGTTTGTTTCTCCTTCTTGTAATAAGCTCATGATTAACATTGCTTACCGCTTGTTTTATATCAGGATTGTTTTCAATAAGGGCGGCATAATCAACATATTTGTCATTTTTCATATAAAACCCCGCGACATGTTGAAATTATTTTATAAACTCCGGATTTTAAATCAACAGGAAAATTTTTATTATTCATAGCTTCTGGGAAATATTCATGTCAAGCTTATTTAATTTATTTCAGAGCCGTGTCAGGATTGTTGTTTATACCAGGATCATTTTATATTAATTATGCACCAAGTAATTCATTAAAGCATTTAACATTTTTATCTATAAATTATATAATCTCTTGCTTTACATTATAATTTTTATGATATACAGAGCTGTTTAAATGTCGTTTCTTAAACCATCCTTTAAATACGGGAGCAGCCGATGCGTGAAAAAAAAGAAGCTGTAGAAGTAATATGTCCCAAATGTAAAAGGACTGAAATAGTATATATACCCAAAGAAGATATACCCAAATGCCCTGATTGCAACATCAAGATGATAATCAGGGAACTGCTGACGGAAGGCAAATCATATTGATCTTGCACAGTATTAAATTAAAACCAACATTGATGGAGGAGGTATCAAATGAAGAGAATTTCTAATTTATCATGGGGCGCTGGTATAATTATTTTAAGCCTTCTTATTATGGTCGCAGGTTGCGGAAAAGAGGCAGAAAAAAAATCTGAAGCATCTTCTGATAGCATACGTATGCAACTTGTAAAACAGTCAACTTTAGAACAGATTCTGCAGAAAGGAGAACTCCGCGTTGGCTTTGAAGCAGGTTATATGCCTTTTGAAATGACCGATAAAAATGGAAATTTCGTGGGATTCGATATTGACATAGCAAGAGAAATGGCACAGGCGCTCGGAGTCAAATTTGTTCCTGTCAACACGGCATGGGACGGTATTATTCCTTCTCTGATTACAGAAAAGTTCGACATAATTATGAGTGGAATGACCGTAACACAGGAAAGAAATCTTAAAATTAATTTTGCAAATCCCAATATCGTTGTAGGCCAGACAATTCTTATTAACAAAAAACACCAGAGCGCAATTAAATCCTATAAAGATCTTAATGATTCTAAATACACCGTTACATCAAAGCTTGGCACAACTGGCGAACAGGCCGTAAAAAGAGTCATACCGAAAGCGACATACAAATCTTTCGAGACAGAACCTGAAGCAGCCCTTGAAGTAGTGAACGGGAAAGCCGATGCTTTTGTTTATGATCTTCCTTACTGTGTCGTGTTCATGGCTCAGCAGGGAGCCGGAAAGCTGGTATTCCTGGACACACCTTTTACATATGAACCACTTGCGTGGGCAATAAGAAAGGGGGATCCTGATTTTCTTAACTGGCTTAACAACTTTTTAAGTCAGATAAAAAATGACGGCAGGTATGACAAAATCTATGACAAGTGGATTAAAAGCACAGACTGGATAAAAGAAGTCCAGTGATATAGGCTGAAAATATAAACCGGCCGGGCAAGAAAGTCCCGGCCGGTTTTCTTATGATATTACCTTATTGTTAATCCTCCACGACTAAATATCAGATTATTATAAAGGATGCTGTCAGCATAGAAATGAATCAGTCTGCAATTACGAAAAAAAGCAACAAAAATGCTTCTTATTACGCCTGGGTGTGCGTTTTTTTCCTGACCCTGGCCTTTATGATTGGTGCTTTGTATTACTCAACAATAAAAATTGACTATGTCTGGAGATGGTATCGGATTCCCCAGTATTTTGTATTCAAAGAAAAGATTGATATTAAATCCCAGGATGCTGGAAGGATATCCGAAATTTCATATCATAATGGCAAAGCTCTTATTATTGTTAAAACTGATGTAGAAGATAAAACTTATGCTGTTCCCGAAGGTGACATTAAAGTATCCGAAGGAGAATATGTTAATCACGGATATGTATTGGCTTTCTATGAAAAATGGAAACCAGGCATCCTGATTCAAGGCTTATGGCTTACGATAGAGGTAAGTATAATATCCACTCTGCTTGGAATACTGATAGGCCTTATAGGTGGTATTGCGCGTCTCTCATCCAACCCCGCTCTTAAATGGGCATCCATAACATACATAGAGATTATCCGCGGCTCCCCTCTTCTTGTTCAGATATTTATCTGGTATTTTGTTCTTGGTACTCTCATAAATACGATCTTAGACAAATACGGAATAAATCCCATCCCCCCTTTGTGGTATGGCGTAGCAGCTCTTGCATGTTTCACCGGAGCATACGTTGCTGAAATAGTAAGGGCGGGAATACAATCAATACACCGGGGACAGGTTGAAGCATCCAGATCTCTCGGCATGACATATGCCCAGTCAATGCGATATGTAATCCTTCCCCAGGCATTGCGAAGAATACTTCCACCGCTGGCAGGCCAATTCATCAGCCTTATAAAAGATTCTTCCCTTTTAGGAATAATTGCAATAAGAGAGCTTTCAAAAGCAACAAGAGAGGTTGTTACAACCAGCCTCCAACCATTTGAACTCTGGTTTGTTTGCGCGCTTTTATATCTTCTTCTCACCTTCACACTCTCCATGTTTGTTCAGTACCTTGAAAGGAGGACTGCGGTATAGTGATCGAAGTTAAAAATATCTATAAAACCTTTTTGGTCCCCCATAAAGTTGAGGCGCTTGTTAACGTCTCATGTAAAATAGAAGCAGGTGAAGTGGTTGTGGTCATAGGACCTTCGGGATCAGGAAAAAGCACCCTTTTAAGATGTCTTAACCACCTTGAAGCGGCAGACAACGGTAAAATTATTATTGAAGGAATTGATATCCTTGATCCCAAGACCAATATCAACAAACTTCGCGCTGAAGTGGGAATGGTTTTCCAGTCCTTTAATCTCTTTCCTCATAAGTCAGTTTTAGAAAATATAACTCTGGCCCAGAAAGTCGTTCGTAAACGTACAAATAATGAATCCCTGGATAAGGCATTTTTTCTGCTGGACAAAGTGGGAATTAAAGACAAGGCGAATGTATATCCTGACCAGCTTTCAGGAGGACAGCAACAGCGTGTTGCTATAGCAAGAGCCCTTGCTATGGATCCCAAGATCATGCTTTTTGATGAGCCGACATCAGCTCTTGATCCGGAAATGATTGGGGAAGTTCTGGACGTCATGAAAAATCTTGCGAGAGAAGGAATGACCATGGTCGTCGTAACCCATGAAATGGGGTTCGCAAAAGAAGTTGCAGACAGGGTAATATTCATGGACATGGGGGCAATAGTAGAAGAAGGAACACCCGAACACTTTTTTACAAATCCGGAAAATGAAAGGACAAAATTATTCTTAAGCCAGATACTATAATATATCCCGATCTCCTCTTTTTTACAGTTCAACTTGTTTAAAACAGAAAAGCACCATATATTGTACTTATATTGTCACAATATCCCCTCTATTGTGTTTTTTCCTTTACAACCTGTTTATTATCTGTTATATTTGAATTGGTGGAATATTATCCGATTTCTTTATAATGAAATTTCCGGTTTTATGTGTTTCTATGTATTATTATCAAAACAATCAAAAAGAGGGTGTGTCTTAACATGAAACTTAAATCGCTGGATATAAGCGGATTTAAATCTTTTCAAGACAAGGCAAGTATTGAGTTCCCTCCCGGTATCTGCGCAATAGTAGGTCCGAACGGCTGCGGCAAGAGTAACATTGTTGATGCGCTGCGATGGGTTATGGGCGAACAAAGCGTTAAACAACTGCGCGGCAAATCTATGGAGGACGTCATATTCGCAGGCGCAAACGGAAAACCGCCGCTGAATATGGCCGAAGTAACCCTTACGCTGGCAAACGACAATGGATCAGCACCGGAAGAGTTAAAGGATTTTACGGAAATAATGCTGACAAGACGCCTTTACCGTTCAGGTGAAAGCGCATATTATTTGAATAAGAGACCCTGCCGTCTTAAAGACATTCACAACATTTTCATGGGTAGCGGCCTAGGCCCTAAATCATACTCGGTAATCCAGCAGGGCAATATCGGTGCAATTATCGACGCGGGACCTGAAGAAAGAAGATTCTTCATAGAAGAAGCTGCCGGAATAACCCGTTATAACAGTCGTAAAAATGAAGCCCTGAGAAAAGTTGAAGCTACAAACCAGAATCTTCTTCGGGTAACGGATATAATTTCCGAAATCAACCGGCATATGGCAGGATTAAAACGTCAGGCCCGAAAGGCGGAGATTTACAAAAGCGTTCAGGATCGCATAAGGAAGCTTGATACCTGTATTACCATTTACCACTATGACGAACATACAAGACAGATTAATGAAACCGAAGCAATATTAAAAAATCTGGAAGATACTGATATAGGACATATTTCGAAACTGCAAAAACTTGATTCAGTTGTAGAAGAAATAAAACTGAAGTTGTCTCAGAAAAATCACGAAATATCCGGTCAGAAATCGAGCATATTTGAAATACAGAGAAATACGGACCGATTCGAAAATGACCTTTTATATCTGCGCAAGGAAATCGAACGGCTTCTCTCGGAAGTCTCTGAACTCGAAACAGCAAGAACCGGACTTGATGAAAGAAGCGCTAAAATTCTCTCGGAAATATCCCAGGCTGAAAAAGAAATCCTTTCAGTTAATGATGAAATAAACATAACCCGCTCCGGCCTCGATCAGGATCGCAATGCATATCAAAATATAAAACTCAAGCTGTCAGACCTGCACCGGGAACTCGATGCATGCAAAACAAATATGATGAATCTTGTCGCCCATGAAGCAAGGTATAAAAACATCTATCAAAACGCTTCAAACAACAAGGAAAATCTTAAAAGGCGGATGAAAAGAGCGGATGAAGAATTGGTTGTTGCCGCACAAAAGGTTACAGAAACGTCCGGTTTGGAGGTTGGTGCAAAAGAGAACCTTGAGTCTTGCAGACAGTGCCTTGATAAGATCGGAAAAGAAATAAATTCAGTCGAACAGAGGCATACAGATAAAAGAAAGTCGCTTGGGAACCAGGTAAAGCTGGTACAGACACTCGAAATGGATAGAAATAAACTCAGGTCAAATTATACAGCCTTAAAGAAAATGGAAGATAATTTCGAGTGGTATAAAGAAGGTGTCAAAACCATCATGAAAAGCAGAAGCGTGCAGAAAGGGCTTGAGGGCAACATTGTTGATGGTATTATAGGGCTCATGGCCGACATTCTTGAACCTGAACCTTCCTTTGAAACCGCAGTAGAGGCCGCCCTTGGAGAATCACTCCAGTACATTCTTGTAAATGATCAGAATACCGGCAAATCTATGATAAAATTTCTGCAACACCAGGGAGCCGGACGCAGCGGATTCATTCCAATATCATCCCTTAAGAAACTTGAATGTGAACACTATTCGAAACCCGATTCTTCAAAACTGCTTATAAACCACGTGAAGGTTAAAGCCGGTTATGAAAAAACGGTGGAAACCCTTATCGGGCATGTTATTTTTTCAGGGGATATTAATGAAGCGCTTGAAACATTCAACGCTAATGGATCTTTTCAAACGGTTGTCACTAAAAATGGTGAGATTATTTCTCACAATGGCATTATGGCGGGCGGAAGCAAAGAAGCTTCTTCGGGTATCTTTTCGAAAAAACATGAAATCAAAAAGCTTGAAAAACAAATATCAGAGCTTGATCTGGATCTTGAAACCGCCCGTGCTGTCCAGAAAGCGCTGGAATCAGAAGTTAAGTCTTTTGAAATAACCCTGCAAAAACTCATGGAACAAAAACATGTGGCGGTTCAGGATGAAATTGAGGCCGAAAAATATCTTTACAAGATATCTGAAGATTTAAAACATGCGCGCCATCATCTTGAAATTGTGCAACTCGAACAGGAGCAGCTGATAGGTGAGCGAAGCGACATTGATGAAGAAATAGCAAAATATAATGAAGCCCTGGCTAAAGTTGAAAGTGAGGTTTCAGATGCAAAAGAAAAGGTTGCTGTAATTTCCGAAAAGATAGCAGCTGCGTCATCTGAGCTCGCAGGTTACGATCAGAAAGTTGTAGATCTTAAATTAAAGCTCACAACACTCAATGCCAGGCTGGAAAACGGAAACAATTCACTCAATCGCCTTAAAGATTATTACAATGACGGAATCGGCCGGTTGCAAATTCTTGCGCAGGAGATATCACAAAAAACCGGTAAAATTGAAGCTTCGAAGATCAAGCTTCTTGAAAATGAACAGACTCTTCACGGTATGTACAACCGAATATCAATTTTAAAGCAGGCTCTTGAAAACAATGAGGCTGATTACAACACCATAGATGTTACACTCAAAGAACACGACAGCCTGATTACAAATGTCAGAAATGAGCGTGAACAGACTTTGCAAAAATTGCGGCTGCTTGAAATCGAGCAATCCCAGCGGCAGATACAGAGGGAAAACATTTATAAGCGTTTTGAAGAGCGCTATCAAAGCCTCCTTTCGGAAGCGGAGTCTGTATCCGATTTCGCCGTTGATAATCCTGAAATGGCAATTGCCGAAATGGAAGAAGAACTGGAACGGTGCAGAAAAAAAATCGGAGATTTTACAGATGTCAACCTCGGTGCAATAAAAGAATACGAACAACTCAAAGAACGCTTTGACTTCCTCTCCGGACAGCGCGAAGACCTTGTTAAAGCTATTGAAGACCTCCATAAGGTCATAAAAAAAATTAATAAAATATCACAGGAAAGATTTTTAAACACATTCAATGAAGTGAACAAGAAAATTGAAGAAGTCTTCCCGAGTCTTTTTGAAGGAGGAACGGCCAACCTTATTCTCACAGAACCCGACAAACCTCTGGAAACAGGGGTTGAATATATGATTCATCCGCCCGGTAAAAAACTGACAAGGATGAGCCTTCTTTCAGGTGGAGAAAAAGCCCTTGCCGCCATAGCTTTTGTATTTGCGATATTCCTTCTTAAGCCGGCCTCTTTCTGTGTGATGGATGAAATAGACGCGCCTCTTGATGACTCAAATGTTTACAGGTTCAATAACCTTCTGAAAATCATAGGTGATAAATCTCAAATTGTAATGATTACTCACAATAAAAACAGCATGGAATTTGCTGATATGCTGTTTGGAATAACAATGGAACACATGGGTGTTTCAAAGGTTGTTTCGGTCAACCTTGAAAGAACAAAAGGGGATATGTAATGAAGGCTTATATTATTGGCGCCCGGAGACGAATATGACGTTCGGATGGTTTAAAAGAAAAAATGATTCGAAAGAAGTAACGGATAATTCATCAGATTCACCAAACTACTTTAAACGCCTTAAAGAACGCCTTTCAAAAACACGGAATATCTTTTCAGGAGGGATTGAAAAGATTTTTTCCGGTAAAAAACATATTAATGATAACCTGCTGGAAGAGCTCGAAGAGCTTCTTATCACTTCCGACATCGGTGTTCAGACTGCTACCGACCTTATACGATGCGTATCCGGAAAATCTTCCACTATCTCAGGACCGGATCAAATCAAAGATATTCTGAAAAATGAAATAATCCGTTTTTTTAATAGCAATGATCAACGTCCGAAGGCGCCGGTCAGCAAGCCACATATAATCATGGTCGTTGGGGTCAACGGTGTCGGTAAAACCACGACTATAGGGAAGCTTGCGACAAAATTCGCTGCTTCAGGAAACAGAGTCCTTATCGCGGCGGCAGACACCTTCCGTGCCGCTGCAGTTGAACAGCTTTCCATATGGGCGGAACGAGCCGGAGCCGAAATTGTAAAACACAAGGATAACGCCGATCCTGCCGCTGTAGCATATGACGGGATCGAAGCGGCTTTGGCAAGGAATATCGATATTGTTATTGTCGATACTGCAGGGAGGCTTCATACAAAAACGAACCTGATGGAAGAGCTTAAAAAAATAAAACGCTCCATTTCAAAAAAAATCCCGGATGCACCTCATGAAATACTTCTTGTGCTTGATGCCACAACCGGGCAGAATTCCATATCACAGGCAAAACTTTTCAACGAAGCGCTTGGAGTAACAGGTATTGCGCTTACAAAACTTGACGGAACAGCCAAAGGCGGGATCGTAATCAGTATATGCAATACCTTTAAATTACCGATTCAGTATATCGGTATTGGTGAAAGCATTGATGACCTGCAGGAATTTGATCCTCTGGTTTTCGTCAAGGCTCTTTTTTAACCTTACGTGATTGCTGCTTCGCAGCAGTCACCCGGCAACATAATAAAAGTTTTTTTCTTTTCTTTTTACTATGTTTTCCATACAGGCATCGCGCAAGAGGCTGGCATGGCGCGGTTTAAGACAGATAGAGCCATAAAAAGTGTTGTTGGATGCTGATTTTCACTTGACATCAATAAATTCCTGCTATATTTGCAGGTGGAAAGATGATGTTCATTATTAACCAACAAAATCAAAAGGGGGAAAAGCACTATGACAAAAGCAGAATTGGTAGACAAAGCGGCGCAGGATGCCGGCATTCCCAAAGTCGCGGCGGCAGCAGCCCTAAACTCTTTCATGGACAGCATTTCAAAAACTCTTAAGAAAAAAGACGGCAAGGTGACTCTCGTTGGTTTCGGCACTTTTACAAAAGTCCGCCGTAAAGCCAGAAAAGGCCGCAATCCTCAGACAGGTGAGCCCATCAAAATCAAAGCTTGCAGCGTTGTTAAATTCAGACCCGGCAAGAATCTCAAAGATTAAGATCAAATTTCAATCCACTTTAAGGCGGTTCGTTTTTTAAGTTTAAAGCAAAAAACTGGCCGCCTTTTTTATCCAAACCTTATCTCAAACCCTTTAAATTCGCCTGAATAAGAACCCTCTTCGATATCAATCTTCTCAACTTTTGAATAGGGCGGGCCTTTTTTGCACCATTCAACCACTGAAGCGACATCGCTCATTGCTCCTTCAAAAACAGCTTCAACCGTCCCGTCCCTGTTATTCCTTACCCATCCGCAGACATTAAACCTGTCAGCAACCCGTTTAGTCTCCATCCTGAAGCAAACGCCCTGGACTTTACCGGAAACAGCAACATGAGATCTGGCTTTTTCAGTCAAAGTATTATCCTCCATAAGCCTGCCGGGTTGTCCGTTTCAGCCTAATCAATTTGATACTATTGCATAACTTCCCAACATCACATTGAGAGTATCCTCGTCAATTATTTCAACACCGAGAGCCCTTGCCTTTTCCATTTTTGACCCCGGTGATTTGCCTGCTGCAAGATAATCTGTTTTTTTACTCACAGATTCACTTACTTTTCCGCCCAACATTTTGATCCTTTTTACGGCTTCGTTTCTTGTCATGGTTTCAAGGACACCGGTTAAAACAAAAACTTTTCCGTTAAGCACCCGATTTATAATTTTTTCTTCGAAAACCAGCTTGACGCCGCCTTTTAAAATCCGGTCGATTTTTTTACGGTTTCCCTCCCTGTTTAAAAATTCAATAATGCTCTGAGCAGCTACAGGACCTATTCCTTTAATTTCTTTCAGTTCATCAAATGTCGCATTAAAAAGACTTTCAAGACTCCCGTACTTCAAAGTAAGTATTTCTGCGATATGCTCTCCTACATGACGTATCCCGAGAGCATAAAGAAAACGCAAAAAAGATATACTTTTGCTCTTTTCAATTGCTTCTGCAAGATTTTCCGCAGATTTTACCCCCATACCTCCGAGACATTCAATTTTCATTTTATCGAGATAAAATATATCCGCATAGGAAGAAAGGAGGCCGTTATCAAAAAGTTGGCCTATAAGCTTTTCTCCTAATCCGTCTATATTAAAAGCCCTCTTTGAAGCAAAATGCTCTATCTGCGCCTTAATCTTTGCTGGACAAGACTCATTATTGCATCTTATAGATGCTTCTCTTTCATCACGAACCGCTGGGGAACCACATGAAGGACAGTTCCCGGGCATATTGAAAATTTTTTCATTTCCGTTCCTAGCCGCATCAATAACTTTGACAATTTCCGGGATAACATCCCCGGCTCGCTGGACTAGGACCGTATCTCCGATCCTGACATCTTTTCTTTTAATCTCATCTTCATTGTGAAGTGTCGCCCGGTTAACATTTACACCCCCGATATTAACGGTTTCAAGATGCGCTACTGGAGTGAGTGTCCCGGTCCGTCCTATCTGCACAGATATATTTAGTATCTTCGTGGTTTCCTGTACCGCCTTGAATTTACATGCTATGGCCCATTTAGGCCATTTCGCAGTTGATCCGAGTCTGAACTGAAAAATCAAACTGTCTACCTTAACCACCATTCCGTCTATATCATATGGGAGTTCATAACGTATCTTTTCGAGTTCCCTGTAATATTCAACCACATCATCTATTTTGATTTTAGGCTTAATGCGGGGGTTGATCCTGAAGCCAAGCTCCCTTAACAAGCAGAGTCTCTCCCAGTGGGATTCACTTTTTATCGAATCAGCTTCCCCCGTACCATAGAAGAAAATTTCAAGTGGGCGGACTGCCGTCACTTTTGAATCCAGCTGCCTCAGGGAACCTGCTGCTGCATTTCTTGGATTTGCGAATAACGGCAGGCCCTGTCCCGACATATCATCGTTAAGACGCCTGAATCCTTCCCTGCTTATAACGACCTCCCCTCTTACTTCTATGCGTGATGGGAAATCCTTCCTGAAGCTTTGTTTCTGAAGCACAATGGGAACTGTCCGTATAGTCCTTACATTGGAAGTTATATCCTCACCAGTCTCTCCGTCGCCTCTGGTCGACCCTACGACAAGTTTCCCGTCTTCATAAACGAGTTCCACGGCCACACCGTCCATTTTAGGCTCAGCCGTGTAAAGAATCTCGCTGTCCGTTCCAAGCTCTTTTTTCACCCGCCTGTCGAAATCGAGGATATCCGGCTCTGAAAAGGCGTTTTCAAGGCTCAGCATTCTGAGAGTATGCCTGACAGTTCTGAATTTTTTCAGAGGAGGAGCGCCAACCCTGACAGACGGTGAATCCGGACTAACAAGTTCGGGATAGGTTCTTTCGAGTTCGATAAGTTCCTTCATCATCCTGTCGTACTCTGAATCGGATATTTCAATATCATCCGCAGCATAATATAGATAATTATGTCTGTGGAGCTCATCTCTCAGGTTATTAATTCTTTTAACAATATTCTGATCTATAAAATCTGGCATATTTTTATCAAAGCCTCACACATTACTTTCCTGCTCTTAAGAAAACATTCATACCTGAAACCGGGCTTACGCCTCAATGCTGATATTTCACAGAGAACAAGAAGAATTCATGATGCTTCAATATTCCTGAATTTTGCAGTCAATAAAAAAAGGGCAACTTCCCCGTCGACTGCGGAAGAAACGAGGAAATTATGCCCGCACAGATGATGATAATTATCCGGGACCGGCCAGTTTTGAAAGTTCTTCTTTGACTTCATCAATAATTTCGTAAAACCAGAGCAGATCCTCAATTGAAAGACGACCGGCCTTACGCTGGCTTTCATTTCCGTCTTTTTTCAAAAACACTCTCGGACCTATCTGCAGTTTAGGTTCACCGTCACCATAGCGATTTATGGAAATTACAAGACCTGTTTCTTCGTTTTTCCACTGCTTTAACATTTTATCCATATCGGGATCAAAAGGCATTTTATACTCCTTATTCCAAATAAAAAAAATTCATGTCACACTTCTTCATATTTTTGAAAAATCTGCAAACAAATCGAAAAGATCGGATATACATCCAAGCAGGGCAAGCCGGTTGTTTCTGATATTTATATCATTGGCCATTACAAGCACCCCGTCAAAAAAAGCATCAACAGGTTTTTTCAGCGTTGCAATATCAAGAAGGGCCTTATCAAAAGCACAGTTTTCCAGATTCTTCAGGATCCTGCTATTAACATCTTTATAAGAAGTAAACAGCGCTGACTCGCATTCATGTTCAAACAATTTCTCGTTGACACCGGCAATCCCCTTGACGCTTATTTCATGCCCGGATTTTCTGATTATATTTACAACTCTTTTGAAGGCTATGGCAAGAGGTTCAAAATCAGGAGCTGCTTTCAGTTTTTCCAGCGCCTTTACCCGGTTCCAGACATCAGGCACAATATTTACCGAAGCACCCATTACTGCGGAGATAACATCCCTTGAATAACCCTGTTCGGAAAGAAGATGCGACATTCGGCTTTTCAGAAAACCGTAAACCTTGTCCGCGCTGTCACTTGTTTCATCTGTTATTTTGGCATCAAAGAATGTCAGACTTTTTTCAACAAGAGCGAGTAATGAAAAAGATAATCTCTTATCTAATATTATTTGAATTACACCAATACCCTGGCGCCTTAACGCGTAAGGATCGGAAGCTCCGGTAGGAATTAGTCCTGCTGAAAAACAGCCGCATATTGAATCAATCTTATCGGCAATGCCGACTATTGCTCCAACCAACGTTTCAGGAAGAGATCCGCCTGAAAAGTTTGGCCTGTAATGCTCTTCAATGGCGGAAGCAAGTTCTTTCGACTCACCGCTCTTCATCGCATAGATTCTGCCCATGATGCCCTGCAGTTTAGGAAATTCCCCAACAACCTGACTGACAAGGTCCGCTTTGCACAAGCGGGCAGCTCTTAAAGCCTGCCTTTTGATTTCCGGATCATCAGACACCTGATCTGCCAGATATCCTGCTATTTTTTCAACTCTTTCAATTTTTTCATACATTGAACCGAGCTTAGTTTGGAACAGAACTCCTTTTAGTTTATCGACCCATTCATCAATAGGCACTTTTGCGTCACTTCCGTAAAAAAATCTTGCATCTTCAAGCCGCGCTCTCAAAACACGCTCATGCCCCTTTGCAACGAGGGACATGTCGTTGGCTTTCGTATTATTAACAGCTATAAAACAGGGCATAAGGCGTTTGCTGCCGTCAACCACCGCAAAATATTTCTGATGCTCGCGCATGGAATTAATTAATATTTCATCAGGAACTTCGAGATATGACTTGTCAAATCTACCTGCAACAGGTACTGGATATTCAACAAGGTTCGTCACTATATCCAAAAGTTCACTGTCCTGCAAAACGCTCCCGCCCAGTTTTAAAGCAACTTCCCCGATAAGCTTTTCAATCTTTGCTTTTCGCTCATCTATATCAGCAATGACACCGGCTATTCTCAATTTATCAAGATATTCGTCCGGATGGGATATTTTTATTCTTCCGGGAGATAAAAATCTGTGGCCGAAAGCATATCTTCCGCTTTTAATATTCCCTGCTTCAAACGGTACAACCTGTTTGCCGAGAAGAGCTAAAACCGATTGGATAGGTCTTGCAAATTTAATTTCGAGGTCACCCCACTTCATGACTTTGGGGAAAGGAAGATCTGAAATCACCTCTGGAAGCAATTTAATTAAAACAGCTCTGCTTTCAAGACCTGCTTCTGTTTTAAGAGCGCAAAGATACGACCCTTTATCAGTCTGCTTTATGCATATTGCTTTTAAGGGAATACCCATCTTTTCAGCAAATTTTCTCCCGGCCATCGTCGGCTGACCGTTGCCGTCAAATCCCACTTTTTCAGGAGGGCCGATAATTTCAGTGGTAAGGGGTTTTTGCTTCATCGAAATATTCGCGACCTGAACGGAAAGCCTCCTTGGAGTTCCGAATGTCTTTGCTTCCCCGTGTTCAATCCTCTCCTCCGTCAATTTCCGCAAAAGAACTTCGGTCATCGCATTTAAAGCGGGTTTTATATAACCGGCAGGAATTTCTTCTGTGCCTATTTCAAGTAATAGAGTCTCCATATTCACCTCAATTCAAAAAATACAGAATCCGTTAACAATCAAATATGATATCTTCCATCATCATGCGCTGGGAAATAACCGCTCTCGGTCTGCTTATGGACTTTGTCGAGTCGATCAAATATCATTTTGTTTGAGTAGTTTGTAAAAGAGGAAATCCCATGACCTCTCTTTGCCTTAAATAACCTTCTGCACATGCCCGCGCAAGATTTCTGATCCGCGCAATGTAACCGGTTCTTTCAGTAACACTAATGGCTCCGCGTGCATCAAGAAGATTAAAAGTATGGGAACACTTTAAACAGTATTCATAAGCCGGAAGTATAAGCGATTCTCCGATTATACGCATTGATTCGGCTTCGTATCTGGTAAAAAGATCCAGCAGAAAATTGATATCAGCCTTTTCAAAATTATAAGTTGACTGCTCAATCTCCTGCTGGTGATGGAGATCACCATATTTTATCACATTATTCCATTTCAGGTCATAAACATTGTCGACACCCTGGAGATACATAGCAATCCGTTCAAGACCATATGTTATCTCAACTGAAATGGGATGAAGATCTATACTTCCGGCAAGCTGAAAGTATGTAAACTGGGTTATTTCCATTCCGTCAAGCCATACCTCCCATCCGAGACCTGAAGCCCCAAGGGTTGGAGATTCCCAGTCATCTTCTACAAACCTTATATCATGATCAAGAGATTTAATTCCAAGAGCCTTCAGACTCATAAGATACTGCTGCTGAACATCTAGTGGTGAAGGTTTCAGTATTACCTGGAACTGATAGTAATGCTGAAGCCTGTTGGGATTTTCTCCATACCGGCCATCAGTAGGTCTTCTGGAGGGCTGGACATAAGCGACATTCCACGGCTCCGGCCCTAATGCCTTAAGCAGGGTTGCAGGATGAAATGTCCCGGCGCCGACCTCCATGTCATATGGCTGGACCAGAACGCATCCCTTGCGGGCCCAGAATTTTTGCAACGACAGAATAACTTCCTGAAAATTCATTTTCATACCTCATATGTAAAAATCAAATATACAGTTATTGTTTTACCGAAAGACCTTTATAATCTATACCGAATTCAAGCAAACCGGCCCCTTTCCTTAACGATAATATTGATTCCCATCCGTATTTCAACCTCTCAATATCAACGGATTCACCAATAGCCCATATGCAACCTCCACCTCCTGCGCCTGTAAATCTTGCTCCACATCCGTTTTTCCGGGCCGACATTATGAGTTTGCGCCCAATCTCATCCACAACATCCGGCGTCATTCTTCTTCTTAGCGCAGTTTCCTGATTCATAAACGACGCAGCGTCGTGGAATTTACGGTTTGATACCGCGTCAACAAACCTGCCTGTACACAAAACTATTTTGTCCCAGAGATCGCGGTATTTCCCGGAAACGAACTGATTGACCCACCTGCTGTTTATATTTTTTGATTCATGCGGAATGCCGCAATATGCAAGAAGAATATTTTTTTCAAAATCATTTAAGAATTCCTTTTTAAATATGCTCTTTTTCACAAAGCCGGGGCTTTTCGTTCCATCTTTCCATAACCATGCGTTCACCCCTCCAAACGCTGCGGCCAACTGATCCTGTAATCCGCAAGGCACGCCCGCAACACTCTGCTCAATTGCATGGGCAAGAAAAACGGCTTTCTGCCTCGAGAAAGATTCCTGTCCTGATTTTTCATATATTTTTAAAAAACCCGCGACAAGCGCTACGGCTGCCGCCGAAGATCCTCCCAGAGCGCTTCTTGGTGGAGACGATGACTCAATTACAATATGGACTCCGTCTGCATTGAAAAACGACGAGATAGCAAATACAAGCCCCAGCGGGTGATTAAAAGGAGCTTTACGCGAAGCAAACACAGTGCTCCTGAAACCCCGCGAAGAGACCTTGATCTTCCCATCTTGAAATGGTAGAAAATAAATCCTTGTTCTTAAATCTATTGAGATATTAAAAGTGCATGGATTAAGGTGCATAAGGGGATAATAGAATGTGCTTATATCCAGAGTTCCCCCCATATCAATCCGGCACGGGGCAGAAATTGCAATCTGTTTCGACTTTATCAAATCTTTAAAATTATCCGACATTATATACATCCGAATCGATTGTCATATCCTGAGATATTTCTAATTCTTATCTTCATTTCTTTCTAATCTGTCTTAAAATTTTAAGACTTTGCATCTCTTTGCCAAGATTATAAGTCACAAACGCATCTAAAAAATTCAACCCTTCATTTAGGGCTGAAGAGGTAAATCTTATTTTTCCCGCCTTTTTCAAATCGCCGCTGCTGATCCAAAGAAGCTGCTTAATCGTTCCTTTTGAAAGATAAAGCCGGCTTCCGGAGTTTCCGGCGCATTCCCGGCAAACAATCCCTCCTTTTTTAAAGTTGAAGAATATATGTTCTTCCCTGATACAGTCAACCTCAAGCTGACACAAGCTGCAACGTACTAAATTCGGGCAAATACCGGCTATCGAAACAAACCGCATCTGGAAAAGAATACTCAATATTTCCGCAGAGACACGGCTGTAATTAATTTGTTCAAGAACATAATAAAGCAACCGGTAAAGCCGTTCCTGTTTTGCATCATTTTCAGCCCATGCATTAACTATTTCAGACCAGTAACTGGCATATGCTGTTTTATTGAAATCCGTCCTGATATCCTCAAGGGAATTTATCAGATCGGCCTCCTGTAGAATAACAAGATTTCCTCCCTTCCCGGAACTGCAAACCACATTCAAAAAAGAAAATATTTCGAGGATTCCCCCGAACCTTCTTATGCTCTTTTTAGCCGACTTTGCTATTGCAGATATCTTTCCTCTTTCAAGGGTAAATAAGGTTAAAATTAAATCGTAATCTCCAAAATCGACGCGCTTTAGAATTATAGCCGGAGATGAAAAGGTTTTCATCTCCTTATAATCCGAGAAGGTGTGTTGCAATAATAAAATAGATGGATACGCTTATTATGTCAATTGCAGTAGTAACAAATGGACCCGTTGCAACGGCAGGATCAATATTGATTCTTGCAAATATCATGGGAACCATTGATCCGGACAGGGCAGCCAGGGTCATAGAACAGACAACAGCAATACCAACGGATAAGGCGAGTTTAAAAGTGCTGTAACTAGCCTGAGCAAAAGTTGCTATAAGCACCCCATAGATAATGCCAAGAAATAGTCCTATAAGAAGTTCTTTCAGTATAACAGGCCACATATCCCTGATATTAAGGCGTCCTGTTGCAAGGCCTCTTACAACAATTGTAGAGGACTGAATTCCAATGTTCCCACCCATACCCATAATAACCGGAATAAAAGCTGCAAGATAAGCAATTTTACTTATAGATCCCATAAATCGCCCGATAATAACAGATGCTATGATACCGCCGATACAACTGGCAAAAAGCCATGGCAGCCGCAATCTTGAACTTCTCATAACAGACTTGGTTTCAATAAATTCTTCGCCTACACCAGCCATCTTCAGCATGTCTTCTGTGGCTTCACGTCTAAATATATCAATTACATCATCGACAGTAACAATACCTACAATTTTATTCGAATCGTCAACAACAGGTACAGCCAGAATATCATATTTCGCCACAATTTTTGCTACTTCTTCCTGATCCATTGCTGTATGGACAGAAAAAACGTCCCTTGTCATAAATTCTTTTAACGGTTTATCAGGAGGAACAACGACAAGCTGTCTTAAAGAGCTGACGCCGACGAGTTTCCCGTATTCGTCAACAACATAAAGATAAAAGGGCATTTCAACATCAAGATTTTCCTTCTGCAGAGATTCTATAGCCTCTTTCGCTGTAATATCCTCCTTCAGGGCTATAAAATCCGGCACCATGATCCCACCGGCTGTGTCATCTTCGTATCTCAGCAGGCCTTCGACTTCTTCGGAACCCTCCTTCTTCATCTTATCCAATATCGAATCTGATAATTCCTTTGGAAGTCGTCCAATCAGATCCACCACATCATCTGTGGGCATATTCTCCAAAATTACTGCTAAGTCCTCAATTTTCAGTTCGGAAATGAGTTCTACGGAGGTATCTTCATCAAGTTCGCTGAGCAGGACTCCTTTTTTTTCAACATCTTTTATCATGTCAAAGAGCCTGCGCTGATTTGAAAGAGAGAGCGCTCTGAATACCTGAGACAAATCAGCTGCATGTGTCTTGTTCAATATTTTGCGGAGATGAGAAGTTGCTTCACGGCGAAGCAATCTTTTTACACTTTCAATGAGTATTTTTATCCTATCCCCTTCCATATTAAACCTGCCGGGATTTATCTTTTTTATTGTAAATTATGGTTCTTCTCCCAATTAGTTTGTAGTAAGGGGTCCAGGATTCGAGGATTCCCTCCTTATTGAAATAATCCAGATCCCCGGATAATAATATTTGCGTCTCTATTTAGTTTCCATCCGGAAATGGCCCTTTTAAGTGATCTCTGTTTCAATCTGCGGGATTTCTTGTGCGACATACAATGAGTATGTCTCCAAGCAATCACTTGATTTCCTTTAGCTTGCCCAAAATTGCCTATTTCCTAATTGAAAACTCACATGTGCCCAAATTAAGTTTCCGGATGGACACTATTTAATAACTTTTATATGGGATTTTTGCCTTAACTCGCTGATCCAGGATTCAAATTTTCTTTCAACAACTTCTTTAAATAGGATTTCCTGTATTTCAGGAGTAGTTTCTTCAAGAGATTTGTCTGGTTTTTCCTCTATCTTTTCAATGTAAATAATCTGATATCCGACTTCAGTTTCAACAACTTTCGAAAACTCACCCGCTTTCAGTCCCTTTATCGCCTCCTGTATCTCCGGAGATAATTCATTATTTTTAAACATTCCCAAATCCATGTTCTTTATATCAAATTCAGAGTCAGCATATTTCTTGCCGACATCCTCAAATCTTTGCCCCATCTTTAATTTTTCATAAATTTCTTCCATCTTTGACCTTATATTCTGTTTTTCATCGAGACTGTCATGCAGCCCGACTCTCTTAATCATATTTTTAAGATGGTATATTTTTTCTCCCCGGTACTTCGCAATATTATTGTTGTAATAAGACTTTATTTCATCTCCCGTTATAACTATTTTTGATTTAACCGCATAATTAAGAAGTTTTGACCTTACAAGATGTTCCTTAATCTTATTGCGATAGCCTTCCATAGACATCCCTTCTTTGGCCAGCATACTTCTTAAATCTTCGTCTGTATAATGATTGACCTCTTTGACCCGTTCAATAGAGTTATCTAGCTCCTTCTCGCTTACAGAAATATTGTATTTTTTACTCTCCTGATCGGTAAGCTTCTGGTTAATAAGCTGTTCAAGCATCTCTTCCCGAACCTTAAAAAACATCTCGCGTTCTTTTTCCGGTGGATATCCAAGAGATTTCATTCTTTCAGCGTAGGGATTAATAGCACTGGAAAGTTCCGAAAGGGAGATTATTTCTTCGTTAACCACTGCTACAACCCTGTCAACAACTTCAGCGCTTTTTGTTCCGCTATAAGCATGGGAACCAGATAAAATTAAGATAAATATGAGTGTTAATATTTTATTATATTTGTGCATTTTATATTTTTCTCTCCGTAATTATACCGTTGGTATCTGAATTACTTTGATGGACTTACAACGATTCCATCATATGTTACATAACTTTAAGAAGACAGAATTTTCTCCCATTGTTTATTGTTTATCACTATCGTGTACTTTCTCTGCAACCCTTCAAACCACATTTTATAAGCCTCTTCAGCTTTTAAATTTCGCAGATTCCTTATGACTGTTTCAGTAGTCGTCTCATTCACCAATTTGCCGTCTGAGCCGTTATTTATATTTTCGCGATAATACTTTGATAAGTCATCGGGTGTTATTTGTATTTTATTTTTAAGGTCTTCAGCGATTACTTTCTCTATAAGCAGGCGCATTCTTAATCTTTTCTCCCACATGCTATAAGAAATTGCATACTCAAGAAGCATTTTTTCAAACTCACTTTCCGGGTAATCTCCTTTAATTTTCCGCACAGCCTCTTCAAGCTCGGAGTCTGTGACTGTGATATTCAGTTCCTTAGACCTTTCATTTATAATTAATTCTTCAATCATCTGATTTAATAGCTGTTCTTTAGCTTCTCTTTGAACGGAAGCATTCTGTTCAATGTCATTACGCGAATATGCGGACTTGGTTATTTCAAGTTCTCTTTGAAAGTCGAGCACCATTAAAACACTATCTTGAACTCTGACAAGATATTCATCGCTCTGAACAGATTCTGTTCCTGAACAGCCTGTAAGCATCAACACTGCGAATAAAGTGTAAACAGCAAATATCCCGGCGGTGCAGGTTTCTCCGGCAGAAAAATGTTCATGCACTTTAACATATATCATAATTATAGGTTCTTGTCTCAACCAACCGGAGAAAGGGGCCCATGATTCGTGATTTTCAAGTGTTTGTTTCTTATGAATTTATCTTCGGCATTCGTTAATACAGGTATTCAGCCGTTAACACGTTGGATAATTTCTTTCAAGATGTTTTTGGCTTTCACAATGTGCCCCGTAATGCTTTGTTTCGGTAGTCTTACTTTCAGGACATGCTCCGGAGTTAACTCCAACCGGTTTTTATCCGATATAACCATATTTATTATACCTGAAGGGTTATTTACATAATACGACTCGGCAAAATGAAGTAAAAGTTGCTGATCCCTTAAATCGAGACGTTTAACACCTGCTTTTTGACACAATATTTTCAGCATGATTTTCAAGAGAAGATTGGAAGCTTCTTCAGGAAGGGCTCCGAAACGATCTGTGAATTCCGCCTTAAAGTCTGCTATCTCCTTAACTTCCGTCATCTTAGCCAGGCGCCGGTAAGATGTAAGGCGCTGATCAATATCAGGCACATACGATTCGGGGATATAAGCTGATATTGAAACATTTATCTCCGGATCCATGGTTTCCTGAACAGATTCTCCCTTAAGCTGCGACATGGCATTTTCCATTAACTTGAGAAACATTTCGTACCCGACGGCAGCTATATGTCCGGACTGGGAAGCTCCTAGTATCGTTCCTCCTCCTCTTATTCTCAAGTCGCTCATAGCAATCTGAAATCCTGATCCGAGATCGCTGTGTTCCATTAATACTTTCAAGCGTTTTTGAGCGTCCTTTGTGATGGAGCTATCTTTAGGGATAAAAAGATAAGCAAATGCCTGCTCATCAGATCTTCCCACCCTCCCGCGCAACTGATAAATCTGGGACAATCCCAGTTTATCAGCCCTGTTTATCAGTATTGTGTTTGCTGAAGGAATATCAAGTCCGGATTCGATAATTGTTGTGCAGACAAGCATGTCAATTTCTTTTTTCATGAACTTGAACAT
>CAYODW010000010.1:0-51497 GCA_964402865.1 uncultured Desulfonema sp.
GAATGTCCCATTACTATTTTGCTGCCAAGGCGCTCCATATCATAAACGGATTTCAGGCCTTCTCTTATGCTTCTTCTGGCCCGTATATCATTATAAGCCTCTTCAACCGCATCGAGCCGGGAAATAATATCATTGCCGTCCCGGAGAGGATATCTAAGCCATCGCCTCAGGAGCCTGCCGCCCATTGAAGTAACAGTCCGGTCGAAAACTCCGAGAAGAGTGCCATGCCTTGAACCGGTTCTCAAATTTTTCAGAATCTCGAGGTTCTGACAGCTTGTTTCATCAACAAGCAGGTACTTCTCAAGCGAGTATGTTTCAATTGCCGAAATGTGCCCTATATCCTGCTTCTGCGTTTCACGCAAATAATGTACAAGAGCCCCTGCAGCACAAATTCCGGATCTCATATCCTCACATCCAAAACCCTCTAGAGACATGGTCTTAAAGAGAGCAAGGAGCCTTTCACGGCATTTTTTATGTTCAAAATTAATATCTTCGATATATGTTACGGCTTTTTCATTTAAGGCATCAGTCAAACCGGGAAGAGGAGAATCATTTCTGGAAGATTCAGGCAAAAGTATTTCGCTGGGGGAAACTCTGAGAAGTTCTTCTTTCAGCAATGCCGGATCTTTTGTCTCTGTCACCCGAAACATTCCTGTGGAAATATCCAGATAGGAAAGGCCTGCGGTATTTGAACTGAGGACTATTGAAAGGATATAATTATTTGTTTTTTCATCAAGCAGTTCATCTTCTAAAATCATTCCCGGAGTAATAACACGCACCACATCTCTTTTAACGATTCCCTTGGCTTCGGCAGGATTTTCTTTTTGATCACAAATTGCGACCTTAAATCCGTTATTTATCAGTTTTGCGATATAGCCCTTTACAGCCTTGTGCGGAACCCCGCACATGGGGATCGGGAATTCGTCATTTTTGTTTCGGGATGTTAATGTAATTTCAAGAATCCTGGATGCAGTTTCAGCATCCTCGAAAAACATTTCATAAAAATCCCCCATTCTGTACAAAAGAATCGCATCGGAGTACCTGCTTTTTATCGACAGGTACTGCTTCATCATGGGGGTGGTGTTTGGATGCGGGTTCAAATCTGTTCTTTTTGCTCGGAAGAGAACTTGCTTTTAAGTGAGATAACTTCATTTTTAAGTTCAGCTATCTTTTCAATATTTGAATCTATGGTATATTTCAGGCCCTTGATTTCTCCATTAAGCCTGAAGCGTTCAAAGAGGGCGAAGACATATGCAACAAGAAGCCCCGCAAGAAAACTTATAAGCAATATGACGCCTGTAGGCAATTCAGGGGTGCTGTACGTCTTTATTAAAAGATTTAAACTGATGCTGTTCTTTGCGAGAAGGAAAGCCCCGTTATCCCAAACGAAAAGTCCGATGATTGCAAAAAGGATTATTAAAAGGACGAATTTGATTTTATTCATTTTTTATTGCTCCGGTTTTCTTAAGTGGAAAGCTTTAAATTTTTAAAATGCGGTTTAAGATTGGTATATGTCGCCTTTAAATGTTCGGGTATGACCCGGACATCCGCAAAAACCGCAAGCGCATTCGTATCACCGAACCATCTCGGCACAATATGAAAATGGAGATGTTCCTCAACTCCCGCGCCGGCAACCTTTCCCAAATTTAACCCGACATTGAATCCGTCCGGTTTCATCACAAGCTTTAATATTCCTATCGATTTCTCAACAAGCATGAGCAGATCGGCCATTTCGTTCCTGTCAAGTTCTGTGAGTGTTGAAACGTGCCGGGCAGGAGATACCAGAAGGTGGCCGTTAATATACGGGAACTTGTTCATTACCACCATGGTGGAATTCCCTTTAAAAAGTGTCAGGTCATCATTGTGGGAAAGTGCATTGCAGAAAATACATCCCTCTTTCTTATTTTCCAGAATATATTCAATACGCCATGGCGCCCAAATCGTTTTCATACAGATCCTGCCTTATTTTTTATAAAATTTATCCCTTTAACTCCCAAAACTCAACTCTTTTTTCTTCAGAGAGAAACGACTTCGATCTCTCCCCAGAATCCTGCGGCGTCTCCGATTATTATAACGATTCCGGTTACACCTTCAATCTTCTTGCCGAATTCTATGGCTTTTCCGATATCTTTTTTTGTCTTTATTAGGTTCCCGACCGATGTTGCAGCAGCATCTGCAAGAGAACATGAGTCTGAAACAACAGACACGGCATCCGCCTTCCCGAAACTGAAGGAATGCCCGACCGTCCCGGATGAGGTGCAGACAGCCGCAGGCTTTTTCCTCGAATCAATCAGCAGTCCCATCTTAAGGCTTAAAGGCGAATCGGCAGCAAAGATGCCGACTTTAAGCGGTTTGGCGGTTTTGATAAATACATCCCCGCCGTTTTCAACAACCACTTCATCGGAATATGACAAAAGCGCTTTACCCACCTGTTCGGCAACGGCCCCCGCTACTGCAGCCATCGGCCCGACACCGGCTTTTTTGCCGGCACATATCATTTCACTGACTATAACAGGGGCGGGCTTGTCAATTTGCCATGGAACGAGAGTTTTTCTGAATTCCGGATAAATTTCTATGTAATTTTCAATGAATCCCCTCTCCTTCAGAACCATATCTCTGGCAATATTTTCAAGGGCCGTTGAAGCATGTATTAAAAGATCCGTCTCCTGCACAACAACATTGAAAGAGACAAGGCTGTCTACTCCTGCAAGGTTGCGGTATGTTCTCTCCTGGTGTGCAGTATTACTCATAGTCCCCCTGAATCTCAGGCCAAATCCGGCACAGGGCGCAAACTTTCAGGGCACTGCATTAAGAAGTACTGATCAGTCATACCGGCAATAAAATCCCTTACAATCTCTTCTTTTCCGTGGTTCATCTTATACTCTTCAGAAATCTCCTTTAAAAAATTTTTAAATATGGCGGACCCGGTGTTATCTTTTTCCAGATCATCGAGATATCTTTCAAAAAGCAATTTAAACAGATCCTTAATGCGGTTTGTATGCCTTTTGATTTTTTCATTCATATAAATCCGTTCGAGGTTAAATGCTTTAAGTCGTTTTAAGGACTCCGACACCTCGGGGCTGAAAGCCACATAAATATTCCGGAAGCTGGTTTTAATGATATCGGTAACAAGGTTATATACAATTGTTCCATTGGTGTTCCCAAGCAATCTGACGCTCTCTTCGGGAAGGTCTCTTCTTTTTATAACTCCCAGCCTTATTGCATCTTCAATATCACGTCCGATGTAGCTTATAGTATCGGCCATGCGCACAACACAGCCTTCAAGCGTCATGGGAATAAGTTTGATGCCCGGGTCCTTTTTTTTCATTACCATTTCCTGTTCAAGCGTTGCGAAACCTTTAGCCCTTTCGGGCTCAAGCCGCTCATTATGGATTTCTCCGTCATGGCACAGGATGCCGTCGAGTGTCTGCAAAGAGAGGTTCCATCCTTTTCCCTTACGTTCAACTTTGTCAAGAAACTGGACACTCTGTACATTATGGAGGAAGCTCCCTATCCCTGCGGACTCACAGAGTTCAGACAGGAACTTCTCACCGTCATGCCCGAATGGGGTATGGCCTATATCATGGCCAAGAGAAACGGCTTCAATCAGATCCTCATTCAGGCCCAGGAAACGGCCTATCGTTCTTGCCACCTTGGAAACCAGCTGAACATGAAGGACCCTGTGTGTTATATGGTCGTTTCTTATAAGGTAAAAAACCTGTGTCTTGTCGATGTACCTTGTGTAAGCCATGGAATGAAGTATGCGGTCAACATCAAGGGAAAACTCCTGCCGGTATCCAAGATCTCTCGGCTCTTCGTATTCACGACGCAGACATGTTGAGCTTAATACTGCAACAGGGGAAAGAAACTCTTCTTCCCTTTTGTTCAAAGCCATTTTTAACATATCGAGCGGACTCTGATCAAATCTCTCCATTTTCTATCATCTTCTCCATAAGTTTTATATAATCTATACCGGCCACTTTGAAACCTTCTTTCCCGTATTTCATATTGGCCTCAATAACATAAAGCTTCCCTCCGTGTCTGCATATATCGATCCCGACATCATCCCAGCCGCATGAAACAGCCGTTTGAAGAGCAAGATCCGTCACCTCCTGAGGAATGGAATCGAGGCTTACTTTTCCTCCCGCGGCGATATTGCTCCTGAATTCTCCGTCCCGTGCGATACGCCAGTATGCGTGAACTACTTTGCGGCCTACGACAATCACCCGCATGTCCCGGTCAACAGGCAGATATTCCTGGACATAAGCGGTTTTCGTCATTCCGCAGTACGATTCCAGCTCTACCTGATTCCTTATAAGATAAACCCCTCTTCCCATAGCGGAGCCCCTCGGGATCTTGCAGACAAAAGGAAAATTAAAATTGTTCAAAATGCTTTTTTTCTGCCTTGTTCCGAAAAAAGCTCTTGTTTTAGGATGTGGTATTCCGATCAGCTGGAAAAGCGACGTCTGCTTGATTTTATTCTGAACATAATTATATGTATGGCAGCTTGGAAATGTTTTTTTATTCATGGAAGAGAAGAGATCGGCATAATAAGTGGAGGGGTAATATATTTTCTCGGCGCTTCTTATCATAGCCGCTTCATGCGTAGAATAATCTGAAAAATTGGGCTTTACCCCAAGAGTTATTACATTGCGGCAGTTTTTCAACCTCGATTCAAGGGCAATAACAGGCATCTTTCCCCGTCCTTTACAGAGACGCTTTGCATAAAACCCTATATAAATATTTGGTCTCTGGTCTGTTTTTCCCGGTTTTTTCTTTTAACCAGTGAGCCAATTGCAAAAGTAGTCATTCCCGTACAAACGGGAATCCAGAAATTATTTTGCAAAATATATAAAAGACTGGATAGCACTGTGCTTCACTATGTGCCCCACTTTCGTGGGAATGACAAAATCTTCTCTATTTAGGACTTTTGAAATCGGCTCCAGAAACATGAGTCTTTTTTATTCCGTCTGCTACGGAGGATTTAAAATGAATATGGAAGAAGATACGGGGATATCAGCCCAGCATCTCTCCAAATCAATTGTGAAATAATCTCCTTTATCATTTGAGAAAAAAAGTCTTGAAGGAAAACTATATTCATTAACGTTATTTTCTCCCTCAAATGACGCGCGATAAATTATTTCACCCATTGAATCGAAGAGTTCCACTTTTACGGCATCTTTCATAGACTCATCCATATATATTTTCTCGACAACACCCAGCCATCTCTTCTTTAACACAATTACAGCAGGCTCGGTATCATGATCAACAATAACCGCCGAATCAAATTCCGCAACCGGAATTCTTCCCGATAGAAGCAAAATAATATCCTTTGTTTTCACCGGGATAGAGATGAAACTTTCCATGCTGCCGTTGGCGGAACGTTTCTTATAATAGCTGTTATCCATATGTGAAAAGAAATAGAGCCATTCCCCGTCCGTAGCAATCCTTGCCAGGGGCTCTCCCAGAAGGCCTCGTAATACTATCAATATTTTATTCTCATCTCCGGCAACCCAAGCAATATTTGAAGAAACTGTATCTCTGTTTTTTAACGAATAATTTACCCGCCCCGTACCCTTAAATGTTTTTATATCCCGGTTTTTGTCTTGCAAAACATCAAGAATATTACGGACTGCGGGCTCAACAGAATCTCTTGCTTGAATATCGCCTGAAATAATTCGGGGTATTTTTTCTAATATGCCTGCACAGGCCGGAAGGAACAGAACAGCACACACAATAAGAGAGAAGCGGAAGTATTTTTTCATGCCCCTAGTTGCTGATTTCCTTGATTTTGTTTATCAGAATAATCCTCTCCTCTTTTTTGAACCTGAGCGCTCGATTATATGATTCAAGGGCTTTTTCCCGGTCATTTAATTTAAGGTATGCGTCCCCAAGATGCTCAAGTATTACCGGATCATCAACAACTAAGGCAGCCGCTTTTTTCAAAAACTCAACAGCTTTCGAATAGAGTCCTTTTTTGAAGAATACCCATCCAAGGCTATCAGTGATATACCCGTCATCAGGCTTATATTTCAATGCTTCTAAAACCAGCCTCTCCGCCTCATCAAGATTCTCACCACTATCAGCATAGGTATAACCAAGGTAATTAAGCGCATTCGAGTTTTTGGGATCAAGCCTGATAACCGTTTTCATCTGTTCAATGCTCTTTTCTTTATTACCGTTCTTGTCATAGACCACTCCCAGCCTGAAATGGATCCTTGAATCATCAGAATCCAACCCTATCGCCTTTAAGAAAGCCGCTTCGGCATTATTAAACTCTTCCAGCTCTTCGTAGAATAAGCCAAGATAGTACTGATATTCCGGGTTATCTGGATCTTTTTCAATCACAGTCTTTATGTAGGCAACCGCATCATTCAGCATTCCCCTGCTCTGGTAAATGAGAGAAACATGCACTGCGGCATCGGAATAAAACCTTGAATCATTTTTTACCTTCAGGAAATGTTTGAGCGCAGTATCTTCCTGCTTCAAGGAAAAAAAGGCGAGTCCTCCAATATGGTGCAAATCGGAGCTTTCCGGAACAACCTTTAACATCTCTTCCACGATCGTTATCGTTCCGATATAATCTCGTTTATCAAGAAAGAACTGGATTATACTGATAATAATGTCAAAGTTGGTGATACTCTTTTCCCCGAGATTATGAAAAATCTTCCTCGCCTCATCATGGATGCCGTTTATTTTGTAATAATACCCAAGTTCAAGAGCCGCTCGTATGTTGTCAGGATTCTTTACGAGCATTTCATTTAATATCTTTATTATTTTTTCCTTTTTATCCTGGATCTTGTACAGATTTACAAGTTCATACTGTGCCTCATCCAAATCCGGCTTTAATTCAATCGACTTATGAAAATATTTTTCAGCCTCTGCATAATTTCTCTTTTGCCCCTGAATCTTTCCAAGATAAAAATAGCCGAGATAGAAATCGGGGAAATTGGTTATAAGCTTCTCAAAAACGGTAATCGCCTTAACCATATTCCCCTCTTCTATGTAAAGGCTTCCCAGCAGGAGATATATGTTCTGCTGTTTTGGGCTCTCCGCAATAATTTTTTCATAAGCCGTCTTGGCATCATCGGTCTGCTTTAAAGAGTGCTTTATTCTCCCGAACATAATCAGAGCGCCTACGTTTCCAGGATCTTTTTTGATTATCTCTTCAACAATCGCCAAAGCCTTTTCATTATCTTTCTCCTGCAGGTAAAGATTGACAAGTTCTCCCTTGAGAAAGAGAGATTCAGGATCAAGATCAACAGCGCGCTTCATGTGCTCTATTGCCAGTCGGGTATTTCCCCTGTTTCTTAAAATCTGGGATTCGGTAAAGTAGAAATATCTGTTTTCAGGAAATGAATCCTCTGCTTTACTCCTGTCTGCGTCAAGATATTTCACAAAAAAAGCGCATCCTCCCATAAACAATATAAGAAAAGCGATCGTGATTAATTTTGCTGATTTGAATTTCATTATTTCGTCACCACATTATCAATATACGACATAAAATCGGGCATTTCCTCTTTTACAAACTCTCTCATCTTGGTAATTATATTTTTTTCAACCTGGCGCACGCGCTCCCTTGATATGCCGTAGCGGTCGCCAATTTCCTGTAAAGTTGCAGGATCGTCGGAAAATATGCGGAGGTCGAATATTTCATTCTCCCTTTTCGACATGCGTTTTCTGAATATCTCAATCTTGCTGTGAATAAGGTTGTCCATCTCCTTCTTGGCCATCTTTTCTTCAGCAGATTCGGAATCGTAGCTGATAAATTCAATTTTTTCAGAATCTGAATCATCCGTCAAAGGAGCATCAAGGGAGACATCCCATCCGTCAAGCCTTTGATCCATATCAACGACTTCTTTTTCGGTCACTCCCAGTCTTTCAGATAAAAGCTTGGGTTTCGGATCAAAGCCCTGGTCAATTAAATTTTGTTTTTCCTTTTTCAACTTGAAGAACAGCTTCCTCTGGCCCTGTGTAGTTCCTATCTTTACTAGACGCCAGTTATCCATAATAAATTTCAAGATATAAGCCTTGATCCAGAATGAGGCATAATATGAAAACTTTACATTTTTATATGGATCAAATTTGCGGACCGCCTGCATCAGACCTATGTTTCCCTCCTGAATAAGATCCAGAAGGTTTTGCATCCACATCCTCTGGAATTCAAGGGCTATCTTTACGACAAGCCTGAGATTTGAAGTAACCATTTCATACGCCGCATCTCTGTCATCGTGTTCAAAGACTCTCACTGCAATCTCATACTCCCTTTCTCTTGAAAGGAGTTTGTATTTGGTAATATCCATCAGATAACGCTGAAAAGGATCGTACTTTACAAGAGACTTTTCAGAAACCTGATTCAATTTATTATTTTTATCTGCCATGGAAACAACACCTTATTGTTGGAAGCTTACCTTAATAAAGAGCGGAAAGATTCAATTCGTCGGTTATTAATTCCGGACCTTCCATAACATCTATCGCCATGTCGGGGTATGGGGTGCCCATATGGTACGCATTAGCACTCATATCCCAAGACATTATTAACGTGAGTTATTCAAGGCTCTTAACTCGCATCCTAAAAGAGATTAAATGCTTTGTTTCATGCCCGCATTTTTTTATGGACATGCATGAAACGTTATGATATCAGGGAAATCCCGCGCCTGTAGCTCAGTTGGATAGAGCAACGGACTTCTAATCCGTAGGTCGCACGTTCGAATCGTGCCAGGCGCGCCATCTGCCTGCCCCATTTTTTGCATTCTATCATAATATCAAAATATTTCAATCCGAATTAATTTAATATTAATAGGATTTGAAAGGAGGTTTTGTGTCAGGCATAATAACAATCGTAAAAATGGTTGCTGTATTTGCAGCAGCTACATTGCTTGGGAACATGTTTCTTGATGAAGTCAGGAAAAGCAATTTAAGGAAAGAACCATGGTACAAACCGTACTTGTCATTGCCCGGGATTATTGTCATCGCATCTACATTATTCCTGCCGATACTGATATGGATCATAAAGTGAAACCCGACAGCTTGCGAAAAGCCGGGCGATCAGATTAACAGAGTGTCATTTTATTATGATCTATTCCCGAAAATGGCGCCGATTGAGCATTTAATCATGAAGGGAAGCTCAACGGCAAATTCCAAAATAAATCCCATCAGAATCAACAGGTAAATAAACGGAAGTTTAATAAAATTGAACTTTACAGTTTCATATATTTCTTTAAATTTCACAGACAAAAACCTCTTTAAGGGTCACAATTCTGATGGCTTTGCAAACAGACTTCATTTTCTACATTTCTATCTCTTTTACTGCCTTTAAATCAACATGTTTTTCGTAAAAAGCCGGCCCAGTCTGCTTAATAGTTTTCTTTTATGCCCGATATTGCCTAAAAATATTGCCGAATAGACTTGACTATTGCGGTTATATCTGAATATATTGTCAAATATTATGAATCAGTTATTCATAATAAAGGGATGACCTAAAATATCGATATCACGATATCTTTAAAGAACATCTAAGATGGAGCACGAGACATGAGCCTTTCATCTGAACTTGAAAAATTCAATCTTGCGTCTGATCCAGATTCGGATACTCTCTCCATGGATAATAATCTGAACAGGCTTTTAAAGTCCGTTCTTAAAGCAGTAAAAAGTTACGCCGAAAATCAGTTAAAGCACATAGAACAAAGGACAAAGATCGGACTTGCTCTTTCGATCGAAAAGGACATAGACAAACTGCTTGAGATGATAGTACTTGAAGCAAGGGCCATGTCAAACGCCGATGCCGGCACCCTGTATATTAAAGACAAGGAAAACAGGCATCTTGACTTTAAGATAATGCAAAACGACTCTATGAATGTCAGGATGGGCGGAACAAGCGGTGTCGATATCAAACTACCCCCCGTTCCTATTTATATAGATGGAAAACCGAATCATTTCAACGTATCCTCCCATGTCGCCATATCCGGAAATATTATAAATATTCCTGATGTATATGAAGCGGAAGGTTTTGATTTCACCGGTCCGAAAAAATATGACGCAAAAACAGGTTACCGCTCAAAATCAATGATAGTCATCCCGTTAACAAATCACGAAAATGACATAATCGGTGTTCTTCAACTTCTTAATGCAAAAAATCCCGAAACAGGAGAAGTCATCGGATTCTTAAATGAATATGTGGATGACATAGCCTCCCTTGCTTCCCAGGCTGCTGTGGCATTGACAAACACTCAGCTCATTCAGGATTTAACAGATCTCTTGTATTCTTTCATCAAAAGCATTGCCACGGCAATCGACGAAAAATCTTCTTACACCGGCGGTCATATCAAAAGAGTGGTTGACTTATCCATGATGATAGCTGAAAAAATCAATGAAACCAAGAGCCCGCCCTTTAAAGATATCGCATTTGATAACTATGAGTTGGAAGAGTTGCATATTGCGGCATGGATGCATGATGTAGGTAAAATCACAACACCTGAATATGTGGTTGACAAAAGAACCAAGCTTGAGACAATCTTCGACCGCATAATTCTTGTTGAAACCAGATTTGATCTCATAACAAAACTGATTGAAAATAAGTATCTCAACAGAAAACTGGAACTGTTCCAAAAAGGTGCGGACAAAAAGGAGACTGAGAGTCTAGATTCAGAACTCGAAACAGAACTCAAAAACCTTGGAAGCGACCTCGACTTTATAAAATCCTCAAATCTTCCCGGGGAATTTATGTCGGATGACAAAATCAGCAGGATAAAAGAGATAGCTGCAAAAACTTATCTTCTTTCCGGTGGAGAGCACCCGTATATTACAGACGAAGAGCTGGAGAATCTTACTATAAGAAAAGGTTCCGTTACGGAAAAAGAACGCAAAATAATTGAAAACCACTCCGCTGTGGCATATAAGATGCTTAGCCAGCTTCCATTTCCTAAGAAGCTTCGCAATGTACCGATTTACGCTTCGGAACATCATGAAAAGCTGGATGGATCAGGATATCCCGATGGACTTACGTCAAAGAATCTTCCATTGCAGTCCCGGATTATAGCTGTTGCCGATATTTTTGAAGCTCTGACCGCAAAGGACAGACCCTACAGAAAACCGATGCATATTTCTCAGGTGCTCAAGATAATGGACTTTATGAAAAAAGATAATCATATCGATCCTGATATTTACGATCTTTTCGTTGAAAGCAGACTGTATGAAAAATACATGGAAAGGGAAGATGTAAAAGATGGGAACTGATAATATATTTTTTCTGGAAAATCTGGAATGGTTCGATGAAACAGGCAGAGAACTTGTTCACCGCATTCCCGAAAAAGGCTCCGGAGAGATTAAATACGGCGCACAAATGACCGTGCGGCAAAGCCAGGCCGGAGTTTTTTTCTACAAGGGAAAGGCGATAGATGCTTTCGGTCCCGGGCGGCATACCCTTAAGACCGCCAATATCCCGGTGCTCACAAAGATAGCCAGTATTCCATGGGGCATGACCAGCCCGCTTCGGGCCGAAGTCTATTTTGTCAATCTAAAGGTTTTTATAGACCTTAAATGGGGCACAAGAGATCCTGTCGCATTCAAAGACTCTCAACTTGGTCTCATAAGGCTCAGGGCTTTTGGAATGTTTAATATGCAGGTTGTGCAGCCGGTTCTTTTCATAAACAGGATTGTAGGCACACAGGGAATATTCACCACAACAGAGATTGAAGAATATCTTAATAAAGTAATCGTATCCAGGTTCAATGATTACATGGGAGAAACCCTCGATTCAATATTGAACCTGCCTGCAAAATATGAGGATATAGCCGAAGGCCTTGCAAAGAACCTGAAAACCGATTTCAGTCATATGGGACTCGGTCTCACAAATCTGTACATCAACTCAATTACACCGCCTCCGGAGGTGCAGCAGGCTATAGATGACAGGAGTCGCCTTGGAGTTTTCGACAACATGAACAAGCTCATGCAGATGAAAGCCGCTATGGCAATGGAAAAGGCTTCGGAATCACAAGGCGCATCAACCGGCATGGGCGCAGGACTGGGTGTTATGCTTCCGGCAATGTTCGCGAGATATTTCAGCACGGATGAAAAACAGCCCCGTGAAGAAGGCTCGAAGGAAGTAACAGGCTGCCATGAATGCGGCAATTCCATTCCCGCTGATTCAAAATTCTGCCCGTATTGCGGACACCAGCAGCTTGTTTTCGGCCAATGCAGAAAATGCGGGAAAAATCTTACCCCGAATGCCAATTTCTGCCCGCGCTGCGGTCATGCCTCGGAAGAAAAGGAGACTTCAAATATCTGTAAAAAATGCGGCGGCAATAACCTGTCTGAATCCATATTCTGCAACATGTGCGGTGAAAAGCTTTAATTTTCATATAGAGCATAAATGTCCCAGGTGCGGCGCACCTGCGATACTTGAAGAGACAGACCGCCTTTTCACGTGTCCTTTTTGCCGCGTAAGGTCATTTCTTCTAGAGCATGAATATTTCCGGTACATCTTCCCGTGCCCGGAAAATTCCAAAGGCCCTCCATTATGTTTTCCTTACTGGCGATTCAAAGGGATTCTCTATTCATGCGGTCCGGCAGGCACTGAACACAAGTTCATAGATTTAAGCCGCCAGGCCGTTGTATCGGAATATTTTCCTGCATCTCTCGGGATACGAAGCCAGGCTTTAAAGATCAAATTCGCACTTCCTGAAACCGAAGGAAACTTTATCAGGCCGGTTCTCTCGAAGCCCGATATCATTAATGGCATTAGAAAACTTTTTTCATCACAAATGGACGGCAATAAAGAGATTCAGTCCTTCATCGGTGAAACAACAAGCATTATTTATGCTCCCTTTCACGTTATAAACGACAAGCTGTACGATTCCATACTTGATACGCCTCTATTTTCGAGGCTTTCCGGTGATTTCGATATAAGCGGTTATCCCTCGGAAAAACCCGACTGGCCGATAACTTTTGTCCCGGCGCTATGCCCTGCCTGCGGATGGGATCTGGCCGGAGAAAGAGATTCCCTGGCGCTGTTATGCAGAAACTGCGACTCGGCATGGCATCACCGGAACAAGCGCCTGGAAAAAATAGATATGGGATATATTCCGGAAGAAAGCGATAATCAGCTGCTCCTTCCCTTCTGGATGATAAGAGCCGGAATTTCAGGAATAGCCCTTGATTCATATGCCGATCTCGTAAAAATTGCCAATCTTCCGAAAGTAGTGCAGGATGGATGGAAAGATATCGGTTTTAAGTTCTGGATCCCGGCCTTCAAGGTCAGGGCACAGCATTTTATCCGTCTTGCTACCCAAATGACCCTCTCACAGCCTTATGATGAAATTAAATCGAGGGTGCCTGCAGGCACAATGCATCCTGTAACATTGCCGGTCACCGAAGCAATTGAAAGTATTAAAATAGTCATGGCCGGCTTTGTAAAATCGAAAAAAGATCTCTTCCCTTCACTTATCGATGCCGTTATAACTCCGGAAAATTTTTATCTTGTTTACGTCCCTTTCAGAACAGGCCATCATGATCTTATCAATGAGAAATATAGTATTGCCTTGAATAACAATGTTCTCTCGACAGCAGGGAATCTGTAAAGATATTATCCGGTTCCTGGTTAATAGTTTCTGATTTACGGTTAATATTTCAGAAAAGAAAGAAAATTTACGGCATCTTTTTTAATGATGATGTCCTTCGGCTGAATGGCCGCCCGCGATAACGTAAACTGCTTCGCTCGATCCGGTATTTTCAAGAAAGACGGCCGCATCGCCGGCTATATGAAAGGCGTCTCCTTCTTCAAGCCGCCCGCTGAATGCACCGGATAGTTCCAAATCCGCC
The DNA here is from genome assembly GCA_964402865.1 of uncultured Desulfonema sp. GTDB lineage: Bacteria > Desulfobacterota > Desulfobacteria > Desulfobacterales > RPRI01 > RPRI01. Next base: position 13,819 of record CAYODW010000010.1, read on the forward strand.
TTCACCGCAAGAACAATCTCTTCATGCCCGGCGCCCGGCTTTATCAGCCGCCCCTTTTCTCCGGGTTTCAGGACTCCGTATATCATGTAACAGGCATGACTTCCCGTATCTTCCAGACCGAGTATATATTCTCCGCCTTCAGAAGATAACGCACGCTTTCTCACTTCGACCTTTTTCATGATTATGTCTCCTCCGGTTAAATGAAACTTAATCAGCCTATTCCATAAAAACAGCACATGACAGGATCGGGCGCCAGAGAGTGCGACGCCCGGAACCGGCAGCCGCCCCTGCACTCTTCAATCACGGAACAATCCCTGCACTCCAGCTTATCGACCGGAATGTGCTCCATCCGCAGCCAGCATTTTTTAAGACTGCTGCGAGCATCGCCAAGTGTTTTATCTCCGTAAAATCCGCATTTAACCCCACGTCCATCCGGCATCACAGCCATGAGATGTCTGCCGCAGGCATACCCTTCCGACGATCCGTGATATCCCCCGCCATAGGCATATTCCATGAAAGGAGCCGCCGTTTTATATGGCACGATTAAACCCAGATGATTCACAAGCGAACCCGAAATGGCCGGCACATCTATTCCCCATTCAACCGCATCTGTTTCACACATAAATTCTCTCATACGGTCAAACTCGTCAAGATTATCCCTGTGAATCATCGTTGAGAAAGACACGGGAATGCCCGCTTCCCTTGCTGCGAATACCCCGCGCATTGTGAGCTCAAATGTTCCGGCTCCCCTGATACTTTCATGTCCTTTTACCCATCCGTCAAGACTGAATTGAATCTCGTCCACATTCAGCCATCCGGTATTGTCTGCATTAATAAGGGTTCCGTTTGAAAACAGGATGCGGCGAATCTTGAAATCCGATGTCTGCTCAATATAGGCTTGCAGATCCCTGTAAAGAAGCGGTTCTCCCCCTGAAATCAGAAGCCTGAGCCCTCCGAGCTCCGAAAACTCCCGCGTGATGCTTACGGCATCAGACAACAGCATTTCACCTGACCGGGGTGAATCCAGATAACAGTGAGCGCATTTAAGATTGCACCTGTGAAGAAGATGAAGTTCCAGATATCTTAATGACGGGTGAACATGCCTGCTTACGTAAACCTTCACAGGATCAGGCCGTGAAATAGTCTCCAGTATCCCTTCCTCAATGCAATATTCAACAAATTCAGCATCTGCAGTCAGATCTTCCCCTTTTGAGGCGCCGTTGCATCGGGTCAGGAAATCTAATGCCGTAAAATCAATTTCGTAAAGCTCGTCTCTTCCGATATGATACACAAATGGATTTTCGAGGTTTTTGAGCGCGGCTTCCGGACGTAAACGAAGATATAATTTACGCCAGTCATTGGCCTTCATATTATTACCTCCAGGGCGGATTCATCTATCATACTGCTTTCCATCAAAAAGGCCAGCAGAATAAAACCGCCGCATGGTTCAGTATCATCGGGAGGTTCTGATGACTGAAAATCACAATCTTCGGCCTTAAATTGGCATATGCGGCAGACATGTTGTTCAAGTTTTACTTTTTGCTTTTCCCATATATGAGAATTTTTCGCAAAATTCAGAATTTTTTCTGGATTGAGTCTTTTATTATTAACCAGAAATTCGGCGATCTGCGCACCGCGGCAGGCCATCTCTTCCTTGTGTCCCTCCTTAAAAAACGTGCAGTAGGGGCGACAGATATAATCTTTGAAATCTTTTTTAGCCATAAGGAGGCAGCGGTATCAGACAGGATAATATAAAAAGCCTGTGCATATTATTTTATACACAGGCTTTCTTTTGTTTAAAAACTTTCGTTTAGCAGGAACGTTTGCATTTACAAAGACCGGTCGGAACTTTTTTGACTTTTTTAATTTTCAATTTGCACCTTCCTTTCTTCATGAAAGAATTAATAAGGTTATCAATTGGCAAAACATCCGGTTGATGTTTCATTCTGTTTTTTTTATATCACATCTCCTGGCTACTATCAAGAAATTTATTAAAAACCTTGACATTTTACCCGGTTCCTTCTTATATCGCCGTATGCTGACTGAACTCGAAAAAAAGATTGTCGCTTCAATACAGGAAGATATACCCGTTGTGAAGCGGCCTTACACCAAAATAGCAAAACAGCTTGACATCACCGAAGAGATCCTCCTTAAGACCCTTAAAAAGCTATGCGATAAAGGCGTAATAAGGCGGTTCGGTGCTACTTTGCGACACCAGAACTCGGGATTCGGATCGAATGCAATGGCGGCATGGAAGGTCGAAGAGGAGCGTGTCGAGGAGGTCGGCAAAAAGCTCGCTTCCTTCAGGCAGGTTTCTCACTGTTACAGGCGCAATCCCACCAGAAAATGGCCTTATAACCTCTATACGATGGTGCATGCCAGAGATGAGGAATCATGCAGAAAAACAGTCCGCATGATGTCGGAAGCAGCCTCCGTTGACTCTTATGCCATTTTATTCAGCCTCAGGGAACTGAAAAAAACATCCATGAAATATTTCTCAACAGACATTTGACTCTTTTCTCGTGATTTCTACAATCCCAAATATCCTGCTCGTTAATCCGTGGATACACGATTTTGCCGCCTACGATTACTGGGCAAAACCGATAGGCCTGCTTTATCTTGCTTCTATTTTAAGAGAGCACGGATGCAAAGTTAGATATGTTGACTGCCTGAACAGGTTTCATCCTGATATTAAAAAGCATATCCAGTCCAAACAAGATGGAAGAGGCTCGTATTTAAAGACCCTGATCCCGAAACCGGAAGGCCTTGAAGATATTCCGAGAAATTATTCAAGATATGGGATATCCGAAGAAATGTTCAGAAAAGACCTTTCGGATGTTCCAAAACCCGATCTCATTCTTGTTACCTCCCACATGACATACTGGTATCCCGGTCTCTTTGAAACAATAAGGATTCTCAGGAATACCTTTCCTTCGGCTCCGGTTCTTCTCGGAGGGATATACGCCACTCTTTGCCATGACCACGCTGTTAAACATTCAGGCGCGGACAGGGTTTTCTCCGGACCCGGGGAAAAGCTCATCTCTGAAATCATAGAAGAATATACCCTGTTTACCGCCGATATAAAATTTGATCCCGATGATATTGATTCATACCCCTACCCTGCATTCGATCTTGAAAATAAAATCGCCTTCATTCCGGTACTCACCTCAAGAGGATGCCCTTTCTCCTGTTCATACTGCGCATCTCATTTTCTGAATCCCAGGCAGATGATCAGAACTCCGGAATCGGTCATAAATGAAATAAAGCACTGGAATGAAAAATATGAAGTTGAAGATTTTGCCCTGTATGACGACGCATTTCTGACGGATGCACAAAACCATGCGATTCCGATCCTTGAAGGAATAATCGGAGCCGGGATCAATGTCAGGTTTCACACCCCGAATGCAATCCATATAAGAGAGATTACGAAGCAGACAGCGGATCTCATGTTCAAGGCGGGCTTCCAGACAGTGAGACTCGGGCTTGAAACAACTTTATTCGATAACAGAAGCCGTTTAGATAAAAAAGTCTCCGAGTCCGAATTCAGGCAGTCAATATCCTTTCTAAAAGGAGCAGGATTCTCAAAAAAGCAGGTTGGAGCATATCTTCTTGTCGGTCTTCCCGGCCAGGAAACAGAATCAATCATAGAATCGGTCAAAACGGTTAAAGAAATCGGCATAACGCCCGTTCCGACATATTACTCCCCTATTCCTCATACAGGACTTTGGAAACAAGCTGTTCTTTGTTCCCGTTATGAGATTGAATCCGATCCGATTTTTACGAATAATGCCATATTGCCGTGCCGTAAAGAGGGTTTCTCGTGGGAAATTATTTCCGATTTGAAAAAACTCGCCGAATTCTAAACATTCACCTTTGCATTTTATAATAAATCCTGCTAAAAAAAAATTGGTTTCCGGATGGACAATAAATAAACCAAAGAATATTGGTCTTCGATATACGATATTCGATGTACGAACGACTGTACTTTGGGCTGCACGGGGAATATAAATATGAAAAAAGCCAATGCAGTAGCATTTCTTGGGGAAAACACTTCGTTCAAAGGTGAACTCTCTTTCCATGGAACCGTAAGAATAGACGGCCATTTCAAAGGCAAAATATATTCTGACGGTACATTGATTATAGGGGAAAAGGGAGTTGTAGAAGCCGATATCGACACTCATTGCGTTATAATAAGCGGAGAAGTCCATGGCAACATCAATACCGCTTACAGCACTGAAATTCATTCAAAGGGTAAGGTTTACGGAAGCATAGTAACTTCATCACTTGTCATACACGAGGGTGTGGTATTTGAAGGCAACTGCAGAATGGATCACACAAAAAAGCATGACCTAAAGGAAGTATCCGGAACCACCGATGATAAAAAGAGACTCATCAAACTTTTCCCTTCCCTGAAGAATAAAAATACTGATGAGACAATAAACAAACCGGGCGGTCCGGAAAAAGAAGCACCGAATAGATTGTCAAAATCAAACTGATTGGAGCTGTCGTTTTGAAAATTACAGAAATACTAAAAAATGTCCCGATATTCTCATCCCTTAATGATGATGAACTTTCCGAGCTGGCCGTGGCGGCTGTCAAAAAGACATTTCTGAAAAACACTGTTTTACTGAATGAAGGGGACGAAACCGATTCTCTTTACATCATTTGCAGCGGAAAGGTAAAAGCGATTATTAATGATGAACATGGCAAAGAGGTCATACTCTCGATTTTCGGGCCCGGTGAATATTTCGGAGAGATTGCCTTTATAGATGGAGAACGCAGATCCGCGACAATAATAACAAGGGAACCGACTGAAGTTTTGATAATATCAAGCGGAGTTTTCAGATCTATCTTATCATCAAATCCCGATATGGCTTATAATCTCCTCGTTGGAGCTGTAAAAAGACTTCGGGAGGCGACCAAGCAGATTGAAAGCCTGGCCCTTATGGATGTTTACGGTCGGGTGGCAAGACTTCTCGTTAACTATGCCAAACCAAAAGGTGAAAAGCTGTTCATAGACGAGAAACTTACTCATCAGGAAATAGCGAATATGACGGGTTCCTCGAGAGAGATGGTGAGCCGCATCTTCAAGGACCTTCTTGCCGGAGAATATATAAGCATTGAAAACAAATACATAACAATCAATAAAGCACTTCCCTATTCATGGTAAATTATCACTGTAATCCTGATTATCTTAATTGACACTCAACTTTTTTTCTCATAATAATACCCGAAAGATTATTCGTGGTTGAACATTTAAAGAACATTATAACCTATAAACCAGAGACCAGAAACTTTCGTTTTACTAACGATATTCGATATTCGATGCCGGGTTTTATCCAAAGGTTTCACATTACATATAGAGAGGTATAATGATACATACAACTTCATATCAGCTCTTTGCTGAACGGATGCTCCAGAAGGATTCCGAGCTGATTCCAAAAATTCTCCGCTGCATGATAAATAGCAGTCAGGCCGATTTGCTTATTTCACTGCCCGGCACATCTGAGGAAATGGCCGTCAAATTAAACCGCCCCGTTGATGAAATAGAATCCGACTTAAAGGATATGTTCATAAAGGGGCTTGTATTTAAAAAAGAAAAAGGCGGAAAAACATATTGGCGTCCCCCTGCTCACCTGGCCCAGTTTCATGACGGAACAATTCTATGGCCTGAAGCGCCTCCTGAGTTTTACGATCTCTGGCGCGACTATATGGACATGGAATGGCCTGAACTTGCTCATGCTCTGGTCAAATTCATGCCGCGCCCCTTTACGCGGGTTGTTCCTGTGGGAAAATCGATAGAAACTGCGAAGGTGCAAGTTCTGGCGCCTGAAAACATCAGGCAAATTATCGAATCTTCAAGCCGTATAGCTGTTACAAAGTGTACATGCCGCCTTACCATGCGAAAATGTGATGCGCCCGTTGAGGTTTGCCTTCAAATCAACCGGGGAGCCGAATATACCATTGAAAGGGGAACGGGGCGTGAAGTATCAAAGGAAGAGGCGTTTGACATCATCAATAAGACCGAAGAGGCTGGCCTTGTTCATGTCACAATGAATAAGGCAGGAGTCGGTCATTTTATATGCAACTGCTGCGGCTGCTGCTGTCAGTCTTTTACGATGCTGATTTCAGACCGTCTCTCATTATGCGACCCAAGCAGGTACCGTCCCGTAGTCGATCCGCAGATATGCCCTTCATGCGGAACGTGTGAAGAAAGATGCTGGTTTGGCGCAATTACAGTAGAAGAAAAAAGCACTGCCCGTGTCCTTGAAGATAAATGTCTCGGGTGCGGCCAGTGTGCCATAGGATGTCCTGAAAATGCCATAGCAATGACAGAAATCAGAGAACCCGGTTTTATTCCGGGATAACAATATATTAAAATGGAGGAGATTCATGCCGATAAGAGATTATCAAAATATCCACGAAATGCTCAAGGAAACGGTTGACAGGCATCCCGATAAACCGGCTTACAAATGGTTTTTGGAAGCCGGCCGTCTGGACTCTGTGACATGGAAGGAGTTCTACGCTCAGGTGCAAAATGTTTCAAAAAGCCTTATGGCGCTTGGAGTTAAAAAGAATGACAAGGTTAATATCCTGAGTTATACTTCCTACAGGTGGATACTCGCAGATTGTGGAATTACAAGCATAGGGGCATGCACTGTAGGAATTTATCAGTCAAATCTGCCCAAGGATTGCGAGTATATAATAAATCATTCGGATGCGGTTGTTATCTTCGCACAGGACGATATCCAGCTAAACAAACTGCTCGGAATAAGAAAGAACATCCCCAACGTCCGCAAAGTTGTGCTCTTAAAAGGAACCGGCAACACAGAGGACAAATGGGTAATCAGTTTCGAGGAATTTCTTGAACTGAGCAAAAATATACCCGACAGCGACCTGAAAAAAAGAATTGATGAGGTTACCCCATTAAATCCCGCAGGAATAGTATATACATCAGGCACAACCGGAGTGCCCAAGGGAGCGGTGCTCACTCATGATAACGTCACATTCACAGCCCAGTCGGTACATTTAAGCACCCAGATATTTGACGAAGATGAAGTATTTCTTTTTCTCCCTCTCGCGCATGTATTCGCCCGCACCTGTGTTTATGCAACATTGCTTGCCGGATGCCCGACAACAATTACGCGCAGCATGGATACAATAATTGAAGATATAAAGGTTGCGAGACCGCACTGGTTTGCAAGCGTACCCCGCATTTATGAAAAAGTCTATTCAAAAGTCTTAAGCGGCGCCGAAGCAAAGGGAGGTCTTGCTCTCAAAATCTTCAGGTGGGCATGCGATATAGGATATGAGATAAGCGATCTCAAGCAAAGTAAAAAGCCAATTCCAGCCGCAACCGCTTTTAAATATAAAATTGCAACAAAGCTCGTATTCAGCAAGATACAGGAAGCTTTAGGCGGCAGAGTCCGATGGTGCATAAGCGGGGCGGCGCCTTTAAACCCGACGATAGCGAAATTTTTTCATGCGGCCGGGATACTGGTGCTGGAAGGAATTGGCATGACCGAAAACACCTCTTTCACAAATCTTAACCGCTACGATAATTTTCGTTTCGGATGGGTTGGCCAGCCTGGCCCCGGTATAGAGCAGAAACTTTCGGAAGAAGGCGAAGTTATGTACAGGGGGCGCAATGTGATGAAGGAATACTATAAAATGCCCGAGGAAACGACTAAAACCATTACGGAAGATGGATGGCAGTACACAGGCGACCTCGGAGAAATAGATTCGGAAAACTTCCTGAGAATCACCGGTCGGAAAAAAGATCTTATAATAACTTCGGGAGGGAAAAACATAGCCCCGTCTGCAATTGAGGGAGTGCTCGCCACATCAAAATACATTAATCAGATATGCGTTATAGGTGATAAGAAGAATTTTCTCTCCGCACTTGTTACAATTGACCCTGATAATGTCAAGGATTATGCGGGAGCGAACGGCATAACGTTTAAAACGATCGAAGATCTTATTAAGAACGAAAAAATCAAAAAACTCATCGAAGACGAAATTGCCGAAAAAAACAGGGAATTCGCCTCGTTTGAATCGATCAAAAAAATTACTATAGTTCCTGAATTCACAATTGATAACGGCCTTCTGACTCCAACAATGAAGCTGAAAAAAAATGTGGCCCTGGATATATATAAAAACGAAATTGAGGCGATGTATAAATAATGCTTAATCTTAAAACAGGCGATCTTAGCAAATTAAAAACGGATGCCATTATTATACCGGTTTGTGAAGATTCCGAAATACATGATAACAGCGCTGTTATTTCAATAATAAAACATACGGCGACCGCCGGGGAATTCAAAGGCGCCAAAGATGATGAACTGACGCTTTTTGATCTCCCCGGAATTAAAATTTCAAGAATAATTTTTCTGGGGCTCGGGGAAATAAAGCAGATTGACCCGGAATCCCTCCGGGCCTTTTGCGGTAAAGCCGTAAAAAAATGCATCAGAAAAAAACTTGATGAAATTCTGATAGTGGCCCCTTCAGCAAAAAATCTGAAAATTGAATTTCAGACTATTCTCGAATCAATGATGGAAGGCGCATTCCTTGGCAACCATATTTTTGATAAGTACAAAAAAGAGAAGAAAATAAAGTCTCTGAAACAGGTTTCTTTTTTTGTTGAACCGGAGATTTCTAAAAAGTTTTCAGAATTGCCGTTTATTGTTAAAGCCGTTTGCGGCGGAACAATTCTTGCCAGAGAATGGGTAAGCATTCCTTCAAACGATAAAAAACCTGAACAACTCGCAAAAGATATGTCTGTTGCAGCCGGAAAAGAGAATCTCAAAGTAAAAGTTTTTAACGAACAAAAACTGAAACGCCTCGGTTTTGGCGCAATGCTGGCCGTTGCATCCGGAAGCAGCAGCAGTCCGAGACTTCTTATCCTGGAATATGATCCGAAAGTCACAAAAAAAACCATGGCTCTCGTCGGTAAAGGCATAACCTTCGACTCGGGCGGAATAAATTTAAAGCCTCCCGGCTCTCTTGAAGATATGAAAATGGATATGTCAGGCGCTGCGGCAGTTGCCGCAACACTGATTTCCGCCGCTAAAATAAACCCGAAAACCAGAATAATCGGCGCCATTCCTATTGTTGAGAACATGCCTTCAGGCGATGCTGCTAGGCCGGGAGATATCGTTACAGGCTATAATGGAAAAACAATTGAAATCAACAATACGGACGCCGAAGGACGGCTTATTCTCGCCGATGTGATCTCTTATGTTATTAAAGAATATAGGCCGGATATATTGATAGATGTTGCAACCTTAACAGGAGCATGTGTTGTTGCTCTTGGAGAAAGGATAGCTGGAGTCTTTTCCACCGACGAGAAGCTCGCGGAAGAAATAATTCAATCCTCAAAAAAGACCGGCGAGCGCTGCTGGCGGATGCCCCTTCCCGAAGATTACAGAGAATTTTTAAAAAGCGAATTTGCCGATATAAGCAACATGAGCAGCTCAAAATGGGGCGGAGCCATAACCGCGGCTTTATTTCTCTCCGAATTCATAAAAGATACGAGGTGGGCGCATATCGATATCGCAGGTCCCGCTTATATAAAAAAAGAGACCGCCTATTGCGGCGCCGGGGGAACCGGTTTCGGCGTGCGCCTCCTGTGCGACCTTATACAAAAACTGTAACTGTCAGGTGAATAGGCTGTAGACAGTTAGACTGAAGGATGAAAACAAGTTGGATCTTCCCGAACGCAACTCAAAAGAGATGGAGACCAAGAAAGTTCTGAACGCCTTGATTGGTTCAATGCGTGACTAAAAACCTTCAACCTTCAGCCTTCAGCCTAAACAACTTGAACAGTTATAAACTTTAACAACAGAAAAGATATCCTGTTACCCGGAGAGATTATTATGCCACATCCGATTGAATGGAAAGTAGTCCTGATAGATGACGAACAGGACATCAGGGATGTCGTATCCGTGACTCTCCGGGATGCCGGATATGAGGTTTTTACAGCCGAGAACGGTGAAACCGGTTTGAATCTGTGCATTGAAAAGAGTCCTCAAATTGTCATAACTGATATCAGGATGCCGGGAATGGATGGAATTAAAGTCCTGGAGAGTCTGAAGAAAGATATGCCGGATATCGAAGTTGTTGTAGCAACTGCTTTCGGCGAAATGGATGTTGCGGTAAGAGCCCTCCAGCTTGACGCATCAGATTTTATAACAAAGCCGGTCGGTCACGACTCCCTTTTCATGGCTCTAAAGCGGGCTAAAGAGCGCTGGTCCTCAAGAAGACAGATAAAAGAATATACCGCCCTGCTGGAAAGAGAGGTTGTCGACCAGGCCAAAACTCTCCACCAGGATAAGATGATGTCTCTCGGGAGACTTGCTGCAAGCGTTGCACATGAGATCAACAACCCTCTTTCAGGCGTTCTGAACTATGTACGGCTTATGCGCCGTATTCTGGAAAGAGGCCGGTTGTCGGATGAAAACAATGAAAAGTTTAAAAACCAGCTTGAGCTGGTCGAAAGTGAAATAAGCCGCTGTTCCCAGATAGTATCAAGTCTTTTAACCTTTTCCCGCAAGTCTGATCCCGCTCTTGCCAGATTGAGAGTGGAAGATCTTATACAGCGTTGCGTGCTTTTAAGCCGGCACAAAATCGAGCTTAGCAAAATAGAACTTAAAATATCCGTAGATCCCCATTTGCCCGATGTGGAAGGGGATTTCAACCAGTTACAGCAATGCTTGATTAATCTTATATTCAATGCGATCGATGCGATGCCGGACGGGGGAGCCATTGATCTGTCGGCGGAAAGCAATTCAGCCGAAAGTTTTGTTATTATAAGCGTAAAAGATACCGGGACCGGAATTTCTGAAAAAGATCTTCCCCATATTTTTGAGCCTTTCTATACCACCAAAAAAGACGGATATGGTGTCGGGCTAGGCCTTTCAACTGTTTATGGAATAATCGAACGGCACAAGGGACGTGTAGAAGTTAAAAGTCGTCCCGGCAAAGGAACGGTTTTTACATTGTTTTTTCCTATCGCTCAGTCGATGTGAATATCGGTTCACCCTCAAACAGATGAACCGGGAGATAACAGATTGCCGAAAAAAAGCGTCAATAACAGAAAGCATGTTCTCAGCGATCAGTGGCTTGAGGTTCTGGATGAATTGAATGTCGGGGCTTTTACGGTGGATACCCAACGTAAAATTTCATCAATGAACTGTACGGCTCAGGCTCTTATGGGACTTAAGGAAACCGAGGCTCTGGGTAAGGATTGCCGGGAGGTTTTCTGCGGGGTTCCCTGCATGGTAAAATGCCTGTTTAAAAGCGGGAAGGGCTGGGATGATGAGGATTCTGCCGTTATAATATCGGAACCTTTTGATATGCAAAGACTTGTCACACGTCTTGCCACGCCTGTTTATGATTCGAACAAAAAAATGGTCGGTTGTTTAACTATTTTACAGGATCATTCTCCTATTGCCGATTTGATCAACCGGGTTCATTTTGAGGAGCGGAGCCTCAAAATAATCCTGGATAATCTTGATACAGGCATATTTACCGTAAACCGGGGAGGTTATATAACCTTTTTCAACACTGCTGCAGAGAAGATTTCGGGATACATGAGGAATCAGGTTCTCGGCAAACCCTGTTCCGCTCTTTTTGAGAGGAAGGGGGAATATGACCTTGAGATGCTCAGGGATTGCATTGAAAACGGAAATACACGAAGCAGCTTCAAGGGCAGAATGAAAATGTCGGGAGGAGAAGTAATCCCTGTGCGTGCAAGCTACATGGCATTAAGAAATGAGAAGGGATCTATCGTCGGAGGTCTTGCCACATTTCATGATCTTACGGTGGTTCACCAGCTCAACAAAGCCATCAGCGAGCATTATACTTTTCATGACATGATCGGCAAAGATCCATCCATGCAGAAGATATTTGATATTGTCCGGGTTGTTGCAGGAAGCAATTCGACTGTTCTTATCGAAGGAGCTACCGGAACAGGAAAGGATCTTCTGGCAAAAGTTATACATTCTGAAAGCAGCCGTGCCGGAAAAGCCTTTGTCAAAGTAAATTGCGCTGCCCTGCCTGAAAATCTTCTTGAATCGGAAATATTCGGATATGTTAAGGGCGCCTTTACCGGCGCGGACCGAGATAAACCGGGAAGATTCCAGGAAGCTGCGGGCGGGACGATTCTGCTCGATGAGATAGGAGATCTTCCTCTCTCTCTTCAGGCCAAATTGCTCCGTGTTCTGGAAGATAAAGATTTTTATCCTCTGGGAAGCCGCCAACCTGTCCACGTGGACGTTCGTATTCTTTCTGCAAGCAACCGGGGACTCGAAGGTCTGGTCGAAAAACAGTTGTTTCGTGAGGACCTGTATTATCGTCTTAATGTGCTGCGTATAGAACTTCCGCCATTGAAAAACCGGAGAGCCGATATTCCGATTCTTATACGCCACATAATGAGAAAGTATTGCGCATCGGGCGATAATCAGCCGAAAGATATTTCAGAACAGGCAATGGAAATTCTCCTTAACTACAATTATCCGGGGAATGTACGTGAGCTTGAAAACATTCTTGAACATGCTTTGATCATAAGCCCGTCGGATACTATTGAATTTCACCATCTGCCTGATTACATTCAAAAGCGCTTCAAATCACAAAGTCTGGCGCCGCCGCAGAAATTATACAGAAAATCGGATCCCGGGAACAGAGAGAGAGAAATAATTTTAAAAACCCTTAAACAAAACAACTGGAGCCGTGTTGATGCAGCCGTCGCGTTGAAAATGGACAGATCAACCCTCTGGAGAAAGATGAAACGCCTCAATATTAAAATGTAATGCAAAACTGTTATATTGCGGCGCCTGTTCATCAAGTTGCATGAAACGTTGCATGCATTGCCACATTGCTGCAACGCATCACCAAATTAACCGCTATTTAAACATGTTATCAGTATTTGCTTTTTATTTTACGTTGCATACCGCTCATCATCTCCTCGTTTTACCTGCCCCTGCTGTTTCCGGTTATATATATTATCATATTGTAATCAATTGATATTTATCTGCCTAATCACCTCTGGCACAAGGTGTGCTTGTATTTTAGTACAATCTATTTTTTGTGCCGGCTTCTTTATTATTATTACCGACAGCCCCTTCATTGTTGCTTCAGGAAAATTTATGCAGCCAAAAACCAAGAAGAAAAAGATTCTGGTTGTAGGTTACGAGCTCGATATGTTGATTTTCCTTGCAAATCTTCTTCGAAACGAGGGCTTTCAAGTACTGGCGGTTAACAACGGGGCGGATGGGATAAAAAAAGCGCGAAAGAAACCACCCGCTCTTGTCATACTTGATGTCATGATGCCCGGGGAATCCGGAATCTATACCTATCGCTTACTCAAGAACGACGGACAGTTGAACCGGATTCCGGTTATAATGCTTTCAGCCATAGACAGGGAAACCTTTTTTCATTACCAGAAATTTGACGGTTTCAAGACCGGGCAGGGTATCCCCGAACCCGAAGCATTTCTGGAAAAACCGCCTGAAGCGGAAGAGCTTATCAGGCTGGTAAATGAATTTATCAGGTAGGGAGAGAAAATTCATGTCTGTCAGAATAGGCTTTTATATCTGTCACTGCGGGATAAATATTGCCGCAAAGGTACGGGTTGAAGAGGTTGCAGAGTTTGCTCGGAAAATAAGAAATGTTGTTGTAGCCAGGGATTATAAATTTATGTGCTCCGATCCCGGCCAGGAAATGATAGAGAAGGATATCAGAGAATATGGCTTGAACCGTGTTGTTGTTGCTTCCTGTTCGCCCCGGCTTCATGAAAAAACCTTTCGCGGAGCATGCGAGCGCGCCGGGCTTAATGCATATATGTTCCAGATGGCCTCAGTGCGCGAGCAGGTTTCATGGGTGACTCCGGATGAAGACGAAGCCACCCGTAAGGCTAAAAATCTCGCGGCTGCCGCCATTAACCGGGTCAATTATCACAATAGCTTAGAAACACGTGAGGTTGATGTCAATCCTGATATAATGGTGGTAGGCGGCGGTATATCGGGAATGCAGGCCGCGCTGGACATCGGCAATGCCGGCTATAAGGTTTATCTTGTTGAAAAGGAGACCACAATAGGCGGCCATATGCTGCAGTTCGACAAAACATTCCCCACGCTTGACTGTGCCGCCTGTATCGGCACGCCCAAAATGGTCGAGGTGGCCCAGAATTCAAATATAAAGCTCTTTTCCTACAGTGAAGTGAAGGAAGTCTCCGGGTATATTGGCAATTATATAGTTAAAATACGCCGCAAGCCGCGTTATATAAAAGAAGGTATCTGCACGGGCTGCGGTGAATGCGCAAACGTCTGCCCTGTAACCGTTCCAAGCGAGTGGGATGAATCTTTGGGCAGCCGAAAGGCTATTTACAGATCTTTTCCCCAGGCAGTGCCGATCACCTTCTGCATAGACAAAAAGGACCGGGCGCCTTGTGTTATAACCTGCCCGGCCGGAATAAATGTCCAGGGTTATGTGCAGTTGATTGGACAGGGTAAATATAAAGAGGCCGTTCAGCTGATTATGGAAAAGCTGCCCCTGCCAGGTGTGCTGGGACGTGTGTGCCCGCATCCATGCGAAAATCAATGCCGGCGGAAGGAAACCGATCAAGCTATAGCTATCAGGGAATTGAAGCGTTTTGCCGCTGATAAGATTGACCCGGCAGAATTGCCGTTGCCTGAAATAAAAGAGCGTGCCGAAAAAATTGCGGTAGTTGGTTCCGGACCTGCCGGTTTGACGGCAGCCTATTACCTGCGACTGAGAGGTTACCAAGTGACAATTTTTGAAGCGCTTCCGAAGCTGGGCGGGATGCTCAGGGTCGGCATTCCCGATTACCGCCTGCCGCCGGAGATACTTGATAAAGAGATTGGCTATATACTCAGGCTGGGCATCAAAACAGAATTAAACAAACGCCTGGGCCGGGATTTCACGCTCGATAGTCTTAAAGATGAGGGGTACCAGGTTGTTTTTCTTGCAACCGGCACCCATAAAAGTCTGGATATCAATATTCCAGGTGAAAAAGAGTTCAGCGGCATATTCAATGCGGTTGACTTCTTAAGGGAAATAAATCTGGGAAGTCGTGAACGGCCCGGCAAAAATGTTGCCGTTATAGGCGGCGGCAATGTCGCAATTGACGCTGCTAGAATAGCCAAACGCCTTGGTTGTGATTCCGTTACGGTGGTTTACCGGCGAACCAGGAACGAAATGCCGGCCTATCCTGAAGAAATTGAAGACGCCCTCGCAGAAGGCATAAAAATTCATTACCTTACGGCACCGGTGGCTATTATCGGTGTAAAAGGCAGCCTTAGCGGCCTGAAATGTATAAAAACCGAACTCGGGGCTCCGGACGTAAGCGGACGCCGTCGCCCGGTGCCGGTGGAAGGTTCAGAGTTTGTTATAGAATGTGATGCACTTATCGGCGCTATTGGTCAGAAGATGGATGTTGACTGGGTTGCGGCCGGCAACGTCCCTGATCTGAGCTCAAAGAACACTATCGTTGTAAACCCTAAGACCATGCAGACATCTGTTCCTCATGTATTCGCGGCTGGTGATGCTGTTACCGGGCCGGCATCAGTTATAGAGGCTGTTGCAGCCGGACGCAGGGCTGTTGAAGCGATAGACCGGTATTTTAACGGTGAAAATCTTGACGAATACTCTCAGGAAGCCGCGGTTTCGGAGACCCCGGGCGGTAACTGGCAGGAAATCCCCGAAAACATTTCCGGAGCAAAAAGGGCTCAGCCCTCACACATGGCACCATCGGAGAGAGCCGCTGTTTTCAGCGAAGTAAACCACGGGTTTTCGGAAGAGCAGGCCAGACATGAGGCCGGTCGTTGTCTGAACTGCGGCACATGTTCCGAATGCATGGAGTGTGTCAAAGTCTGCGAGGCCAAAGCAATCGATCACACCATGGAAGAAAAAGAAATTGAAGTTAAAGTCGGCAGTATTATTATTGCCACCGGCTACGATCTCATGGATCCAACACCAATGAAGCAATTCGGATACGGTTCTTATCCCAATGTTTTTACCAGTCTTGAGTTCGAACGGCTCAGCAATGCAACGGGACCGACCGGAGGCAAAATTCTGATCAGGGATGAAAAAGGTGAATTCACCAAAACCCCTGCCAGCGTTGCCATACTCCACTGTATCGGGAGCCGTGATGTTAATTATCACGAATACTGCTCACGCGTTTGTTGCATGTATGCGCTTAAATACACCCATCTGATCAAGGAAAAAGTCGCGCACAATACGGTTGTATATGATTTTTACATTGATCAGCGCTGTTACGGCAAAGGCTATGAGGAGTTTTATAAAAGATGCCAGAAGGAGGGCACAAACTTTATAAGGGGAAAAGTAGCTGAAATAACAAACCGGGCGATCAAACCGGAGGAAGAGGGAAAACTAATCGCCATTGCTGAAGATACGCTTCTTGGAAGAGTTCTGCGCGTTCCTGTTGATATGGTCGTACTCTGTTCAGCTATCGAAGCTCGCCGGGACGCAAATGAAGTCGGGCGCATATTCGGTGTCAATCTGGGGGCGGATGGATTCTTTCTTGAAGAACATCCCAAACTGGGTCCGCTGAATACGGCTACGGATGGTGTCTTTCTCGCCGGCGCCTGCCAGTCGCCCAAGGACATACCCGATAGCGTCGCCCAGGCCTCGGGAGCCGCTTCCAAGGCATTGTCACTTGCAACCCGTGGAATCATCCAGGTGCCGTCGACGATATCCTGGATTGATCCTGATGTGTGTGCCGGTTGTCAGATCTGTATCGGCTTGTGCCCGTACTCGGCTATTGAGTTTGATGAACGCCGCAGTGTGTCAGTCGTAAATGAAGCGGTTTGCAAAGGCTGCGGCAGTTGTTCCGGATTTTGTCCGAGCGGCGCTGCCCAGGTAAAACATTTCAAGAAGAAACAGATTTTCGCGGAATTTGACGGTATCATGAACTCGCTGGCATCAATTGGCATCTGACCTGGTGATGTATAAATTATAACCAGAAGCAACAGTAAACGGAGAGAGTCATGGATGATTTTGAACCCACCATTATCGCTTTTGTATGTAACTGGTGCACTTACACGGCTGCCGATCTTGCGGGAACTTCCAGACTGAGCTATCCCCGAAATATTCGACTGATCCGGGTGATGTGCACGGGGATGGTTGACCCCCAGTATATTATCAAAGCCTTTCTCGAAGGGGCCGATGGCGTCCTCGTGAGCGGTTGTCATCCGGGAGACTGTCATTATATCAACGGCAATTATAAGGCCAGACGACGAGTGAAGCTTTTAAAAGAGATTCTGCCAAAATTCGGAATTGATGATAAAAGACTGCGTCTTACGTGGATAGGTGCAAGCGACGGAATAATGTTTTCCGAAGTAATGAGAGATCTCGTAAGGCAGATTAAAAAAATAGGACCGAACGAAGCCAAACTGAAAATGGTTATATGAGATAAACAAAAGATTGCTTTAGAGGCTTATAGTATAAAGCCCGGAGGAGCGTATGTCTGCAACCTATATTTTGAGCGTCGAAAAGAGGGATGTACAGTCGGCATTAAGAAATTTTTTCAGTTCCGTTCTCAGGCTCGACAATACCGGCTCTATTCTTGTGCCGATGCACCTTGCCGCAAATAATTCTGTAAAGCCCGTCCTTGTATCCGACCCCGGACTCCTGGAGGGCGCCGACCCTTTAGCCCCTGCTTTCCCGATTAACAGCGCAAAGATCGTTTCAAGTCTCACAAGAAAACCTGCCGGGAGTAAAATTGCAGCGGTTTTGAGACCTTGCGAGATAAGAGCGTTTGTCGAACTGGTAAAACTTAAGCAGGCAAGCGCTGATGAAGTTGTAATAATAAGCACTGATTGCCTGGGCGCCTATTCCAATGTTGATTATAAACGCTTTGTGTCGGATAAGAAAGAGAATTCAACCGCGATATTTTTAGAAACGGTGCTGTCGGGAGAAAAGAAAGCCGGTGAAGAGAGACTATTGTCGGCAGCCTGCAGGGTGTGCGAACATCCGATTCCTGAAAGAGCTGACATAATAATAGGAATCTTAGGGTTAAATATCAACGACCAGCTTTTGGTAAAGGCTTTAACGTCTGCAGGAGAAGAAATATGCAAAAGCCTCAACCTTCCTTCAGGCCAGGAGCCGCAGGGGAGACAGGAAGCAATCAATTCCATTGTTGCCAAGAGAAATGCTCTTCGGGATGAAATGTTTGATAAAACAGTTAATGTCACCAACTCTATCGGAAAACTGGCGGAATATTTCGCAGATTGCATAAACTGTTATAATTGCAGAGTCGCATGTCCCGTCTGTTACTGCAGGGAATGCGTTTTTACAACGGATGTCTTTAATCATGAGCCCTACCAGTATCTGCAATGGGCTGAAAGAAAAGGCGCGATAAAGATGCCCGCAGACACCCTGTTTTATCATTTGACGCGACTGGCCCATATGAGCACGGCATGCGTCGGATGCGGTCAGTGCAGTAACGCATGCCCGAATGAAATACCGGTTATGGAACTCTTCAGGACGGTAGCTTATACAACACAGAAGGCTTTTGAGTATGAGGCGGGAAGAAGTCCGGATGAGCCTCCGCCTTTATCAGTTTTTCGTGAGAACGAGTTTGTCGAAGTTGTTGGAATAGGGGAATAGGAGGTTCTTATGGTTCAAAAAACAGGCAGAGCGCTTGTTGTCGGAGCCGGGATAAGCGGTATACGGGCCGCTCTGGACCTTGCGGAAACAGGTCACAGGGTTACATTGATTGACCGGTCTTCGCACATAGGAGGAATTCTTTCCCAGCTCGATTATCAGTTTCCTACAAACCGGTGCGGAATGTGCAAGATGCTGCCTCTTGTCAACAGGGATGCTTCCGTCCAGAGATGCCTCAGGAAAGGACTTTTTCACGCAAACATTGAAATACTTCTTTCAACCGAGCTTACTGCGGTCGAGGGCGATGCCGGTAATTTCAAAGTTATGCTGCGCAGCAAACCGCACTGGGTTGATCCGGAAATTTGTATCGGATGCTGTATTTGTACCGATGTCTGCCCTGTGGAAGTTCCCGATGAGTTTAATGCCGGCCTGACAGTCCGGAAAGCGATATATCTTCCCGTTCCCCACACGATACCGAATCCTTATATTATCGATACTGCCGCCTGCACAAGATGCGGCGCCTGCGAAAAGGTGTGTCCTTCTGGAGCAATAAGGCTATACGAGCAGGAAAGGAAAAAGTTTCATATACTGGTTGTGGATGATGAATTGATCGTGAGAAATTCCCTTAAGGACTGGCTTGAAGATGAAAGCTATGGTGTTAATATTGCGGCATCAGGTCAGGAGGCTCTTGAGTTGCTGAAAAATGAGACATACCATTTGATGCTTCTCGATATTAAAATGCCTGGTATGGACGGAGTTGAAGTTTTAAAAAAAGCGAAAGAGGCCAATCCCTCTCTCAGCGTCGTAATGATGACCGCGTATGCTACGGTCGAGACCGCGGTGGAGGCCATGAAGGAAGGCGCCATCGACTATCTTATGAAACCTTTCGATCTCGAAGTTCTTATTCCAATGGTGACCCGCGTATATGAGGAGTTCGAAGCATCCAAAACAGGTCCTCTTGAAGTCGGTGCCATTATCCTTTGCGGAGGGACATCATATTTTAACCCTGCGGATGATAAAGATCTCTTCGGTTACGGGTCTTCCGGGAATATAATCACGAGCCTTGAATTTGAAAGGATATTAAGCGGAACAGGGCCGTCGGGAGGGAATATTACCAGACCTGGCGACGGGAGGCAGGTCCGACGGGCTGCCTGGATTCAGTGTGTCGGATCACGCAACCTTCAATATGACTCCGATTTTTGTTCAAGCGTATGCTGTATGCACGCAATCAAGGAAGCGATCCTCGCGAGAGAGAAATCCGGTTATACAATCGAATCGTCCATTTACTATATGGACATGCGCACATTCGGTAAATCATTTCAGCGTTACCTCGATACAGCAGTAAATGAAGGTGTGCTTTTAAAGCGTGGACGCGTTCATTCGATATATGAAGATGAAAAGAGCGGTGATGTCCTGGTTCGCTATTCGGACAAAAAAGGCTTAATACACGAAGAACCTCAGGATATTGTAATTCTTTCCGTGGGTCAGCGGCCGGCGCCTGAAACCGCACGAATTGCCGAAATGTCTGGAATAGAACTGAACCAATGGGGATTTGCCCAGGCTGCGCCGTTTTCACTGACGAGGACGGGCCGTGAAGGAATATTCCTGGGCGGATCCTTCTCGGGCTTAAAAGATATCGGCGAATCGGTTGTCCAGGCCGGTGCGGCATCTCTTTCGGCTTCCATTGCAATAGGCGCGGGATCCGGGATGCGTGAAACCTCAGAATCTCCCGATGAAGAATTCAGGGATGTTTTGAGAGAAATTCCGAATATAATGGTTTTGATATGCACTTGCGGCGGCAAATTTTCAGAATATATCAATTTAAATGAAATTACAGGCAGGCTTGAAGCTGATCCGGAAATCGGGAAGGTTGTTTTTCATGAACAGGCATGCACCGGGTCAGGATTGGATAATCTTGTCGAAATTATAAACGAACAGAAACCGAACCGCCTTTTAATTGGGGCATGTTCGCCGTATCTCTTTTTCAAAAGGATGAAGGAACTTGGAAGGCGGATCGGGTTAAGTCCCGAGTTGATCGATATTGTTGACATTCGTACTGAAATATTCATGAGAAGGAAAGACTCATCCGATCAATCATCAACCGGACGTATTATATCATATCTTATGGAAGGGATTGCCGGGCTGAAGAGAGTTGATCCCTCTCCGGCTCCTGAAATAGCTGTCTCCCAGAAGGCGATGGTCATAGGAGGGGGAATTGCGGGCATGTCAGCTGCTCTGGCAGTCGCAGCTCACGGCTTTGAGGTTTATATTGTCGAAATTAAAAATAAGCTAGGAGGCAATCTTGCCTGGTTGCAACGAACTCTGGACGGACTCGCTCTCCAGCCGTTTCTGGATGATATGCGTAAAAAGATAGAAACAAATCCTTTGATCCGGTTAAATACCTCAAGCAGGGTGGTTTGGTCGAACGGCCGGGTCGGACAATTTTTGACTGAGATTGAAAACGGGGAAGGAGAGAAAAAAATAATAGAACACGGAGTGACAATTATCGCAACAGGCGGAAACGAAGCCGAGACAGCGTCTTATGAATATGGGAAAAACAACAGGATACTGACGCAGAAGGAGTTGGAAACAAAGCTTGCAGAAAAAACGGTCGATCCTTCGCATCTTAACACGGTTGTCATGATACAGTGTGTAGACTCAAGGGATGAAAAGAAAAACTATTGCAGCCGCGTATGCTGCGTTTCGGCATTAAAACACGCACTTTACCTGAAAGAGCATAACCCAGATATTTCAATATATATCCTTTACCGGGATATGATGACATACGGTTTTACGGAAACCTTTTACACCAGAGCACGGGCCGCAGGTGTTATATTCATTCAATATGATACATCCGAAAAGCCCGTAGTCAAAACAAAGGATGACACAATCGATGTTACCGTGCTTGAGCCTGTAATAGGCCGTTATGTAAGCATCGAACCCGATCTTCTGATTCTTGCAACCGGAATTGTTCCAAATCTGCCAGGGGAGATTACGGATTCTTTCGGAGCCTCGGTTGATGAAAACGGTTTTTTCAGGGAAGCTGAATCAAAATGGAGGCCTGTTGATTCACTGAAAGAAGGGGTCTTTTCATGCGGAATTTCCCTTTCTCCATATTCAATTGTGGAATCTATAGCTTCGGCAGAGGCATCAGCACAAAGGGCCCTTAGGATTATTTCACAAAACAGATTGCGGTCAGGAAAAGTTGTTGCAAAAGTCCGCCGAAGCCTTTGTTCCCTTTGCGGTCAATGTATCGACGCATGCCCTTACGGGGCAAGGGTGATTGAAGATGATGAGGTTAAAGTCAACGTGATAATGTGTCAGGGTTGCGGGGCATGTGCGTCCGCTTGTCCGAACAGCGCAGCTATTGTCGATGGATACAACATGGCCCGTATGCTTGATGTGATCGATACGGTATTTACGTAGAGATTGCATGAAACAAAAGGGTGGCATATTTGCCGGGGAAATAATCAAATGTCACAGCAGGCAGATTCAGGCAGAAAGCATGAGATTCCGGATCCTTTTTTGGAAATCCGTGAAATGGTAAATGCTTGCATTCAGTGCGGAACTTGCACGGGTTCGTGCCCAAATGCATTTGGAATGGACTTTACTCCCCGCCACCTGTGGAGGCTTGTTCTCACGGGACAAAAAGAAGAGATTTTCAAAAGCCGGACATTCGGATTATGTTCGGCATGCTATTACTGTACACTGAGGTGTCCGAGAGGGCTCCCTCTGACCGAAGCGATGTACACATTAAAACAGATTGCAGCGCGTGAAAAAGCTGATGTATTCAAAACCGGGCTCTGTTTTTACGGCAATTTTCTGGAAAGTGTCCGGAAGCATGGGAGGGTCTGGGAGCTAGAATTCATGAGCATGTATTTTATATCCATAAAAAATCCCATGATCCCATTGCGCTACACTTCTCTCGGATTGCGCCTTTTTGGAAAAAGAAAACTTTCCCTCAAGCCTCATGCAGCGGGTAGAACGATGTCATTGGAAAAACTTTTTTTAAAGACGAAAGAGCTTGAACAAACTAAGGTAAAAGGCTTTGATTAAGAAGGAGAAACCGTGAAATACCTTTATTATCCCGGTTGTTCGCTCGAAGGAACGGCGCTCGAATATAATCTTTCCACGCTGGCCTTTATGAAAGCCGTCGGAGCTGATCTGGAAGAGATTGAGAACTGGACCTGCTGCGGCGCGAGTGCTGCGGAATCGATCAGCCGGCTGCTCTCTTTATCTCTTTCTGCAAGAAATCTTGCTCTGGCCGAGAAGATGAACGCAAGTCGTGAAATAATTGTTCCATGCAGCGCCTGTTATCTCAATCTGAAAAAAACGGTAGAAGCAGTCCGGACAGACCCCGAACTTTTAAACAAACTCAATATAATCCTCGGAGAAGAAGGTCTTAAATTGACCGGGATTTTACGGGTAAGACATCTCCTTGACATAATTTCACGTGATATCGGTCCTGATGTTTTAAAAAATCTGAAAAAGAAGTCTTTCGACGGTTTTTCAATAGCTCCCTACTATGGGTGCCAGTGCATAAGACCTTTTAAAGTGTTCGATGATCCGGAAAAGCCCTTTTCAATGGAGCCTCTAATTAAAGCCGCCGATGCTGATGTTCACCAATGGTCAATGGGAGGAAGTTGTTGCGGCGCTTCCAATATGAATACAAAAATGGATATCGGCATAGAGCTTGTTACAGCCATATTGAAAGGTGCAAAGGGTGCTGACGCGATCGTTACGGTATGCCCCATGTGTCAGATAAATCTTGAAGCATATCAGAAAATAATTTCAAAAAAATGCGGGGTTGATTTGCACATAACCGTTCTCTATCTGCCCCAGTTCCTGGGAATGGTCACAGGCCTTGCAGAAAAAGATCTCCGGCTCGATTTAAATCTTTCCGTCACCGACCAATTTCGCCAGAAACTTAAAGATCATCTCCAGATCAGTTTTTGAATGTATAAAAACAACCCCTTTTCATCCGGCTGATTGAAAGAAGAACAACTTTAAATGAAATGAGCCTGCGGATAATTTAGCCTTAAAAGAGGAAACAGATGTTTTACCATTTTGAATTTCTGCGTCATCGTTTGGTTTATAAATTTATTCTTACGGTTGAACTGGCTCTTCTTATCTTAATTTCAACCTGGGCGTATTTTAATATCAATTATCAGAAGACGCGCGTTATGGATCACATTGTAGCAGGGACCGACAGGCTGACAAACACTATCCGTCTGGGCACCCATTATTCCATGATGCTCAACTCGGGGGATGATATAACCCAGATTATATCAAATATCGGAAAACAGAAGGAGATTGAAAATATTCATATATTCAATAAAAGAGGCCAGATTAAATATTCAAACATACAGTCTGATTTGGGCAAGAATACGGATATCGAAGCATGTTATATCTGTCATAAAACCGAACCTCCTCTTTCCGAGCTCTCTCTTGACGAACGCACAAGAATATTCAATTCTTCCAAAGGCTACAGACTCCTTGGAATCATAAGCCCTATATATAACGAACCGGGTTGTTCAACAGGATGTCACATTCATCCCAAGGGGAAAAAAATACTGGGAGCGCTTGATGTTGTGGTATCCCTCGAAGAAACAGACAAGGAAATATTATTGTTTGAAAAAGGAATAATAGGACTCGCTGTTTTCATATTCATTTGTACATCCTTCTTGATTTTTGTTTTTGTGTTAAGATTTGTCAATCGCCCGATAAAAAAACTTATTGAAGGAACACAGTTGATTGCCAAAGGGGAATATGACCGCGAAGTGGTTGTTTCCCAGAAAGATGAAATGGGACAGCTTGCCGATGCCATAAATAAAATGGGCAAAGAGATCGGGGAAAAGCAAACCGAATTGAACAAACAGAAAGACGAGTATCAGAGTCTGTTTGAGCTGGTTCCCTGTCTGATAACTATCCAGGACAAGAACTTCAGACTGATCCGGTATAATCATCAGTTTTCGGATCGTTTCAATCCAATGCCCGGCGATTATTGTTTTCATGCGTATAAAGGGCGTGATTCAAAATGTGAGAAATGTCCTGTTGAAAGGACGTTCGTTGACGGGAAACCCCATTACGGAGAGGAATCGAGGATCAATGCCGACGGTTCGGCAACACACTGGGTTGCCCGCACTTCGTCGGTGAGAAATGAAAAAAATGAAATCGTAGCGGTAATGGAGGTTTGCCTCGATATAACGCAGAGAAAGCGGCTTGAGGAGAACCTGGAAAAGTCCGAAAAAAAATATTATTCAATATTCAATAACATGCCAAATCCTGTTTTTGTCCTCGACATGGATACCCTTACTATTCTCGACTGCAACGGGAGTGTCACAACAGTTTACGGATTCGCGAAAGAGGAAATAACCAGCAAATCCTTTATGGAGCTCTTTAAGGAAGATGAAAAAGAAAAATACGGTTTCAGGATGAGAGTATATTCGGTTTTAAATCAGGTTAAGCATATTAGAAAAGACGGTAAAACCATTTTTGTCAACATAAGAATTTCTCCTTCAGAATACCCCGGACAGAAAGTTCTTCTTGTAACAACGAGCGATATCACAAAACGACTTGAAGTTGAACAACAGCTTATTCAGGCAAGCAAAATGGCGACGCTCGGAGAAATGGCTACGGGAGTTGCTCACGAACTCAACCAGCCGCTCTCGGTCATTAAAACCGTCAGCAGCTTTTTCATCCAGAAGATCGGTAAGAAAGAAACAATTGATGAATTTATTCTCAACAATATGTTGGTAAAAGTCGACAGCAATATAGACCGTGCCACGCGTATTATAAATCATTTGAGAGAATTCGCCAGGAAATCCGAAGCAAATCTTGTGAAAGTGCATGTAAGTGAGATAATGGAGAAGGCTTTTGAAATATTCAGCCAGCAATTAAAGGTGCGGGGTATTGAAGTTTCCTGGGATATTGAAAAGAATTTGCCGATGATTATGGCTGATCCTGGAAGACTTGAGCAGGTTTTCATCAATCTCATGATCAATGCAAGAGATGCCATTGAAGAAAAATGGAAGCACAGCGAAACTGTAGTAGGTGAAAAGAAAATAACGTTGACCGCTCATAAGGAAATAGACCATGTAAAAGTTGAAATATGCGATACGGGAATCGGCATACCAAAAACGATTTTGGAAAAAATATTTGAACCGTTTTTTACTACCAAAGATGTGGGAAAAGGCACCGGTTTGGGGTTATCAATCAGTTATGGAATAGTGAAGGATTGCGGAGGCTCTATCCAGGCTGTTTCGGAAGAGGGTCAGGGCGCCTGTTTTGTCATTACTTTCCCGATAAAGGA
Organism: uncultured Desulfonema sp.; assembly: GCA_964402865.1. GTDB lineage: Bacteria > Desulfobacterota > Desulfobacteria > Desulfobacterales > RPRI01 > RPRI01. Next base: position 39,776 of record CAYODW010000010.1, read on the forward strand.
TATTGAAGATGGAAAAGCAGATACTTCTGGTTGATGATGAAGAAGATATCCGTGATGTTCTGAACATTTATCTGAAGAGTCATGAGTATAAAGTCTATTCTGCTGAAAACGGCGAAGAAGCGCTTAAATTGTTCAGAAAACACAGACCGCCCGTTGTTCTTTCCGATATCAAGATGCCCGGCATGGACGGGATAGAACTGCTGAGAAAAATCAAGCACGAAAATCCGGATACCGAATTTATAATGATTACCGGCCACGGCGATATGGATCTTGCAGTCGCAAGTTTTCAGGATCAGGCGGCAGATTTTATAACAAAACCGATAAATGTGAATATCCTTGATATTGCTTTAAAAAAAGTCCGGGAAAAGATAGTCAGCCGCAGACAGTTAAGGGAATATACCGAAAATCTCGAAAAGTTGGTTCGCGAAAAATCGGAACTGCAAAGTCATTTATCTTCTCTTGGTCTTATGATCGGGTCTGTCTCTCACGGAATAAAAGGGCTGCTTACTGGTTTAGATGGCGGCATGTATCAGGTTGAATCAGGCTTTTCAAAAGAAAATTCTCAGGAGATTCAAGAGGGCTGGAAAATTGTCAAGCTTATGGTTGAACGGATAAGAAAGATGGTCCTTGATATTCTTTACTATGCAAAGGAAAGAAATCTTAACTGGGAAAATGTCGATGTCTTAAGTTTTGCCGGGGAAGTAGCTATGAGCGTAGAGAGCAAGATATCTTCAGGAGATATTGAATTTATACGTGATTTTGACGCTTCGGCCGGAAATTTTGAGATCGACTCGGGATGTATACATTCGGCTCTGATTAATATTCTTGAAAATGCCGTGGATGCCTGTATGAGAGATAAATCAAAGGAAAAACATCAGATCATTTTTAAGGTATCCTCCGATGAGAAAAATATTAATTTTGAAGTATGTGATAACGGAACCGGAATGGACATGGAAACTCGTGAGAAACTTTTCACTTTATTTTTTTCAACCAAAGGAACCAAGGGAACAGGACTGGGTCTTTTTATCTCTAATAAAATAATACAGCAGCATGGGGGTTCTATCAAAGTATCATCGTTGCCCGGTCAGGGGTCAAAATTTACAATAAGTATTCCCAAAACAACACCCGAATGCTGAAAGATAAATCCGGAACCGAATCCTGACCAGGTGAAAGTGAACCGAATCAGCGAGCTAAAAATCCCGCTGATTGTGAGGGGAAGCCTCAGATTATAGAAAGCTCAAAAATAACGTTAGGATTGTCGGCGGCCTTTTCCCTTCGGTTTGTAAAAGCTGCCGTCTATTTCAATTTCAAATAAATCCCCTCCAAGAAGATGGAGCACGGCCCCACCCCCTTCTATTCCCGCAAGAACAGGATGAATGCTCCTTAAGTGGTTAAAATCCGAATACTCCAGAAAATTCCTGAGCCCTTCGATTTTTTCTTCCAGTTCGGGCCTTTCTGAATCGGGAGCCTTGAAATATTGTTTTAGGCTCTCTTCATATATGCGCTTTGACTCGGTTTCGATACAATGCTTCGATATGTTAAGGGATATCTTCATGCTTAATCATCAGTTCATCGCGCGTTATATGCTTTTTTCCACTGCGCCCGGCGGAGTTCCAGAAGGTTTGACAACGCCAGATAGAGAGCTCCCACAGCCAGTTCCGCACAATGAAAATGATTTCCGGGAAGAGTTTCGAGATATCCGGCAACAGCCTCCGGTGTGATCTCCCATGCCTTGTCAATCGTTTTATTTTCAACCATGAAGACAATTGTATTTGCGCACGCAGCAGTGTTCATACATCCGTTTATATTATAAGAAGCTTTTTCTATTATGTTATCAGAAGCTATGAGAAAAATTTCAACGGTATCTCCGCAATCACCTGTTTTTTTACCATAACCGTCAGGGTGACTGATAATCTCCTGCTTATCGGTCCGAAAAGCCATTTCAAGGTATTTGAGAGAATGGCTTTGCCAGAAATCCGTTACTTCTGTATTCATTTAAAATCTCCGTTCATCAGGCCAATTCTTTTTCAGCGTTTTCCGCAACAGCTTCCTGGACCGGCACATACTGCGTGTTCCGGGGAGGAACCGCAGCATGCGGTATCTTTCGGCCCGGGATAGCGTGAAGACTGCTGCCCTGTATATTGAGAATGGGCGGAAAGCAGTTTCTTCAGGTTGTGGCTGCCGCAGTGATGACATAAAGGGAGATCATCGGCAGCAACAAGCAATATTTCAGACGGTTTACCACAGTCCAGACATAAATAGTCAAACAGCGGCATATGTTCCTCCTTTTTTAACGGCTGTCAAGGCATTCAACAACCGTTCGGCATCCTTTTCGTCTGGTTTGAGCGGCAGTTGAGCCATTATTCCAAGTCCTTCTGAAACTTCATGAAACTCCTCAGGCGAGAGACTGCTTACAAGAGCAAGATTGGCCATGGCATTTATCCGAATCATATCTTTTGCGATATTAAGGCCCGGTTGCAACTCCAGCCTCTCATCGATTATGATCAGGTCAATTGAACCGGCTGCAGCAGAATAGGCGGCCGTTAAGGAATCCGCCCAAATAATTTCATTTGCGTTCTTATCGCTCAATCCCTCGGCCAGCCTTGATAAATTACCTGTATTTCGGGTTATAATTAAAAATTTTTTCAACTTTAACCTCTCTTAATGTGCACCGCCGCCGCATGTATGTTCATTAGAAAATTGCGGAAGTTTGCCGTCAATCAGCGCCTGCACGGCATTCCCAACAGTCTGAAAATCTCCGCCGAAATAAACCTTGATACCGACCTGGTTGAATCCCATGAGCGGACGAAACCCCATTCCTCCGGCAATCAGCTTAATGGCGCCTTTTCCGGCCAGATACTCAACAGGCGCCATGCATCCGCCCTGTTGATGAGGGATATTGGGGATCACGTCAACTTTTTTTATTTCATTATTTTCCACTGTAACCATAGTATAAAGATCACAGTGACCAAAATGTGCACCCAATGGAGCGTCAAGCCCGCCTGGTGCTGAAGAAGGTACAGCTATTAATGTGTTTAATGTGTTCAATTTTCTCTCCTTTCAAAACAATTTCTTTAATTTGTCATTATATTATCCTTGTTCGGGCAAGTCTTATTCCCGCCTTTTCCACCTGCAAGAACCATTTTTATGCACCATGCCCCATTCTGTTGGGTGCTGTAGCCATTTTAACCTCACCGGCTTTAAATTTTTCGATTGCCTGTCGAACCGTAATATTCTCCAGGTTTTCTCCTATTTCAATTCCGGCTGCAGAAAGCGACTGGAATGCTTTGGGACCGATATATCCGGTTAGAACGACCTTGGCGCCTGACCTGAAAACATTTTCGGCCGCCTGAATGCCTGCTCCCTGTGACATGGCCTGAGACGATCCGTTATCAACAAAGCTGAATTCAAGGGTATCAGGATCAACTATTAAAAATCCGGTGGCACGTCCAAACCGGGGATCAACAGGAGAATCGAGACTGGGTTCCTCGCAGGTTACAGCAATTTTTTTCATAATAGACTCCTTTGTCCGTTTGAAATATAATTAAGCCGCAGATTTTCACCGATCCCGCAGATAACCAGTAATTACTCTGGTAGATAGGATGTAGGAGGAAATTATGTGCAGCGCCATCTTATTACAGACTAAAGCCTAACAGGATGTGCTGTCACTAAAATCTCTAAAATCTGCGTTCATCCGCGGCCAAAAAGCAATTCCCATACTATCAAGTTTTTTTCATTATCCGAGGCGTTTTTAATCATTTGCACACAGAGACATCCTCAGGCGGCAAAGGTCAACTTTGTCCCAGACATATTGAGGATAAACTGCTCTGGCATTGCGTTCTCCATAAACTGGATCGCCTTCCGTCCCGTGCAATGCGTCGGAATAATATGAGCGGGATTTAGTTTCTTGAGCTCTTCCGTAGTCCGGCTTATTATGGGCTCAAAGAACGGCCCTGAAAGGTGAAACCCGCCCATTATGACATGAATTTTTTCGATGTCCGTCACGGTCATAGCGTAGCGGACCGTGTTGACAATTCCTGAGTGGGCGCAACCGGACAAAACGATCAGCCCTTTATCCTTTAGATTCATAACCACAGCCGTATCGTCCTCGATCGGATCCCATTTCTCAATCGTCCCCTCCTGAAAGAAAGCCACTGGGAAGCCCTTCTCGAAATCCGTAATCCGCTCAATCTCCCCCAAAAAAACCACATCGCCGTCCAGGAGAGTTTGGGGATTCTTCGCCTCAATGATCTTTATCCCCGTTTGTTCCAATCCTTTCCTTGTGATCGTCGGAAAATCAAACTTAAAGCCTTCTCCGTACTTGATGTAACGGGGGCTTTTAAATATTCCGGGATGGACAAAAAACGGAATATCCTTTCTACCTGTCATTTCTACCAGCGCGGAAAAACCTCCTATATGATCGCTGTGACCATGGGAGAGTGCCAGTGCTTCCACCTGACTCATGTCGACATTCAGCGCACGGGCATTTAAGGCTGCTCCTCCTTCAGAATAGCCGAAATCGAAAAGCAGCGTATGGCTCTTTTCTCCGGCAGTCGTCTTGACAAGAGCTGAAAACCCGTGCTCAGCCAGGATGGAGTTTCTTATCTGTCCTTCCTTAATCGCAATCGCTCTCTGGACAATGGCGTTGTTGTCCATCATGGTGATATCAATGGTGTTATCCTGAAGTGTCAGAATTTCCACCCTGTCCAATGCGTTCAGCTCAACCTTCTTCATAATGCCTGTCTCCTTTTTTTCAATTAGATTGTGTTACTGTTCAGTTTTTTTAGACTATAGGCTGTAGACTTTTAGTCTATATATTTTTAGGGATGTATCTTATAGTTTTTTAGTCTAATAACCTATAGCCTTCAGTTTACGGTCTTATACACCTGAGCAGTTACTATATTTTTCCATATATTTATTACCGCTTTGCACCCTTCAGAATGACCGTCGAACTCAAAAATTGTCTTACCCTGAACCATTGCCTCCGTAAAGACCGGATCAAAAGGAATCCGGCCCATTACGGTTACATTTTTTTCTCTTGCAAAGGACTCGATAGCCTGCCCCATATCAGGATTAAGGTCAAACTTGTTGACACAGACCATGGCAGGCACCTTGAAGAAGGCGGCCAGTTCTGCCACCCTCTCCATGTCGTGCTTTCCCGAAACCGTGGGTTCGGCCACTATGAGTGTTGCCGTGGCCCCGCCAAGTGAAGCGATTACGGGGCAACCGATCCCCGGAGGGCCGTCAGTCAAAAGGAGATCAAGGTTTTTACTTTCGGCAAGTTTTTTGCCTTCCTTCCGGATAAGGCTTACAAGCTTACCTGAATTTTCCTCGGCAATGCCAAGCCGCGCGTGGGCCATGGGGCCGAAACGGGTCTCAGAAAGATACCACTCTCCGCAGGTTTTTAAAGGAAATCCGATTGCCTTTTCGGGGCAGAAGTAATAGCAGACCCCGCATCCTTCACATACAATTGGATCCACGATAAATTCTTCATTAATGGCATTCCATCTGCACAATTCCCGGCACAGGCCGCATTGTGTGCATATATCCCTGTTAATTATCGCTTCATGACCCGACTCAAAATCATGACGCTCATTAATTTTAGGATCCATGATGAGATGAAGGTCTGCTGCGTCAACATCTGCGTCACAGAGCGCTTTCTCCTTTGCCAGAGAAGCAAAAGCGGCAAGCAGGCTTGTTTTGCCTGTTCCACCTTTTCCGCTTATAATGACCAGTTCTTTCATGAGACTTTTCCTTCCCTTTTCTTTCATTTACAGGCGTGTTTATTATCCTTAATGATTTTTATGTAACACCATCTCTTCAATCTGATGATGCAACTTCAGGAATTCTCCCTTCCACTCGGGCATTGCTTCCACGATCATCTCTCCCCGGGAGTAGGCTTCCGCGATTTTTTTGTCGAAGGGAATCTCCATCAAAATGGGCAGATTTTCCTTTTCCGCATAAATCTTAACCTTATCATCCCCCATGTCCGAACGATTGATAATCAAACCGCAGGGAATACCAAGGGTCCTCACAGCCCCGACAGCGAGCTTAAGATCATTCAGACCGAAAGGAGTAGGCTCGGTCACAAGGAGAACGAAATCCGCACCTTTCATGGAAGCGATGACCGGACATGAGGTCCCGGGCGGAGCATCAATAATGGTCAATGCTTCAGGCCTGGCATATTCCCGCACTTTTCTGATCAGAGGAGGAGACATGGCCTCGCCGACCCTTAATTTCCCGTGGATAAATTCCAGTCCGTTTCTGCTGCCTCGTTCAATTACACCAAGTTCACGACCTGTTTCGGTAATAGCCTTTTCAGGGCAAACCTCCATGCATCCTCCGCAACTGTGGCACATTTCGGGGAAGGGCAGTACGGTTTTACCAATTACCACGATGGCCTTGAACTGACATATTTCCCCGCATTTTCCGCACAGGTTGCATTTTTCCATATCAGCCTCGGGAACAGGGGTGGTAATTGTTTTAACCTCGTTAATCACAGGATTTATGAAGAGGTAGGCATTGGGTTCTTCCACATCACAGTCCAGTAGCTGAACATCACCTCCGAGAGAAACGGCCATGTTGGTGGCTACAGTTGTCTTTCCTGTGCCGCCTTTTCCGCTCGCTATGCTGATAATCATCATTTACTCCTTGTATATATTGCAGTTACAGCGCTATTGTGCCGGGTCTTCAAATTGGTTTTACTTTTGCAGCCGCATTAGATTTTATCAATAGAGACCTGTATGTCTTATCAATTTATTGCTTTTTCTGATCATGTAGTCATTCAGGGCTTCTTGAAGAGTTTCTGCCGCGAGAAACGCGCAGTGTTGATCCTCTTTCGGGAAACCGCCCAGAACCTCGAGAATTTTTTCACCAGTTATTTCAACTATCTCGTCAGTTCTTTTTCCGAGAGCCCTTTCCGCGGCAAACGATCCGCAAATTGCGCTTGATCCGCACCCATCGGTATTAAACGATATTTTTTTAACTTTATCATTTTCAAATTTCAAATAAATCTGCATGGTATCACCGCATGACCCTTTGACGAGTCCGTATCCGTCGGGGTCCTCCATAGTGCCCATATATAAAGGCTTAAGCCATCTTTGAAACGCGACATCACCATATGCCGACCTCGCTTCCTGATAAATTTTATCCTGCAAATCTTCAACAAAAGCATCAAAATCATTACTCATCAAATCTTCCTCGCCCTGTTGTGATATTGCATAATTTATGCTCCTATGTTCTGCCGTCCCTCGGCATGATCACACTGCCGCTACTTTGTTCTTCAATCCCGTCGACCGCCTGCCTTCAACCTAATGATCACAGACATTGGCGCCCGATGTCAGAGTATTCGAAATGTACCGGTTTGCCAGGGACTTCGGGGAATCCACCGGAGCGCCAATGATTATTTCAATTCCTTTTTCCTTTAGAAGCTCCTGCGCCTTTTCTCCCATTCCGCCAACTATAGCTACATCAGCCCCCTGTTCATGGAGCCACCGTGGCAACTCTCCTGGCTCATGTGCCGGCGGGTTGCGAATTTCCATTTTTACTATCTTTCCATCCCGTGTTTCTATGAATGCGAATTCTTTGCAGTGTCCAAAATGAGCTGAGAGTTTTCCATCCGACACAGGAATCACAAGCACTTTTGTGTCTGTTGAGAGCTTTCTTCCGGTTTGAAATTCCTTGTTTGTTTTGGGAGAAGGCTCTGCCCTGGTCTCTGTCAATTTCACAATCTCATCCACCATCTTGCTAAACTCCTGAGTAATCAAGAGCTTGTTGTTGTCCAGAATACACATATCCCCTGTATCACCGTTCGATACCACATCAGGTTCAAAGGGCAGAGTTGCCAAAAGTCTCAGGCCCTCCTTTTTTGCCATGAGCATGCCGCCGTGAGTCTTGAATATTTCAATCATTTCTCCACAGTGAGGACATTTAAGACCGCTCATGTTCTCAACAAGGCCTAAGATTTTCATATTAACCTGGCGGCAAAAGTTGATGGACTTTCGCACATCTGCCAATGAAATCTCCTGTGGCGTTGTTACAATCAGGGCCATTGCATCGGGAATGGTCTGTGCCACGGTCAGAGGCTCATCACCCGTGCCGGGAGGAGAATCGATGATCATGTAGTCAAGATCCGACCACTCAATATCTGATATGAACTGTCTTATGACGCCGATCTTAAGCGGCCCCCTCCAGATCATAGCCGCATCCTTATTCTCTCCCATAAGCGATTCAATGGAAATCACTTCCATATTTGGAATGTACTTGACCGCGTGGGCATTTCCCTCCTTGATGGCTGGTCCGACACCTCCTTTTAGACCAAGCATGCGAGGGATACTGGGACCGTGAAGATCCACATCCATAAGACCCACTTTGAAGCCCCTCTTCGCCAAAGCCACCGAGAGATAGGCCGCAATACTGCTCTTGCCCACGCCCCCTTTTCCGCTCATGACCAATATCTTGTTTTTTATTCGAACCAATCTTTCCTTTATCTCTACATCCTGCTGTTGATGCTGGTCTTGCTGACTTCCTTTTCCTTTTGCCATAAATTCCCAACCTCCGATTATTGCTCCTGAGTAAACAGCGTCCATCTTAATTTTTTATACTTTTATATTCTAACGCAAGACGCTGTCTCTATTTCTTTTCAAAGGAATTGATTTTTGCTTCAATCTGTTCAATCTGACTGCGCATCTCATATGCCTGTTCTTTGAGGTTCTTCAGTTATTCCTCCCCGGACAATCTGGTGGCGTTTGACTGCACCGAACTTTTCGACACTGAGCCTCCAATTCCACGACCTATTCCTCTGCCCCCACCCATCCCCATACCTCCACCCATACCCATGCCTCTACCCATACCGCGGCCCATACCTGCTCCGCCTCCCATACCGTAATGATCGTCAACATTGGGTGTATTTGTGGATTTAATATCTCTCCTCATGTACTTTTCTATAGACTCTCTGACCGTCCCGGTCTGCCCCAAATAAATCTCAATGCCGGCGGCAGAAAGGGCCTGAACTGCATTGGGGCCGCAATTACCGGTTATTACAAGTACCGCACCCTTTGATGCCACAAACTGTGCTGATTGAATGCCGGCGCCTCCGCCCAGTGCAATGCTCTCATTATCAAAGGCCTCAAAACTCATATCATCTGTCTCAGCAATTATAAAATATGCACACCTGCCAAAACGCGGATCTATGTTTGAATCTAAATCTTTTCCATTACTGCTTACAGCAATTTTCATCTTTATTTTCTCCTATGTTTACATTCATATGCGGGAACAGCCTTTCTCAATCTGTTTTTTAGCTGCGTAATACACAGAGGAATTTATAAATTCCGTATGGATTTTACCGGTACGCATCAGATTGCCGAGGTATTTTGACACCTCGTTGAGATGCATCCCGAATATTTCCACGATCTGGTTAGCCGTACACGGCCGTCGTTTCAACATTGAAAATATTTCTTCCTGGCTAACCTGCACATGGTCTCCATCTTTTGTCTCAAATTCCGTAATAATCTCCGCAGCAGGACAAAACAGACTGATTAACTCCTCCATGAGTTCTTTGGACAGGGGCGCAGCAAAATCCTCTGCCGGTGGCCTCACGGCTGTATTGAGTTGTATACGATCCGGAATTATCTCCTTTGCAAAGGCAGCGATTTTTCTAACATTTGCAGGAATCGAATTTATCCCTCCCACCAGAAAAACCTCCAGCCACAACTGCCCCTTAAATTGAGCGCGGAAATCCCTTTGTCCTTCAATCAACCGGTCAAACTGCAACTGCCGGTGGGGACGATTCACCCAGCCGTAAGAAGCCTGATCCCATGCGCTCAGAGAAATCTTTACTATGTTGGCGCAGGCAGCCTCATCCCGCACCTCCTGAAATTGCAGCATCGTTCCATTGGTCATCAGAAGAGCAGGAATTGCGCTTTTTTTACGTATGTATTCGAGAATCTCTCCAAAGCGGGAATGAAGCGTTGGCTCCCCGGAACCTGCGAGTGTAATATAGTCCGCATGGCCATCTCTTTGCAGCCACTCATCAAGTTCAGTAATTACCGCGTCCGTCTCGACATATTCATCCCGTGAAATCGTCTTGTTCGTGGTCCGCCCCAACTGGCAGAACACGCAATCAAGGCTGCATGTTTTAAAAGGGGTCAGATCCACACCCAGCGATCTTCCGAAACGGCGGGAAGGTACAGGGCCAAACAGGTATTTTTTATCTCCCATTGGTCAATCTTTCTTATTAACGCGCTTATTCTTTCTTGCTTTGCATCTTGGTCTTCCGGGTAAACAAGCTACCGGCTTTCCGGACAGACCGGCAAATCCTGTCTGAGACTCGCCGGGGGTGCGGGGAATTTTAATCAGACAATAACCCCCGCCCCTGCCTGTCATAGGCCCCAAGCCCTTCGGTCCTGTTCCGTCATATCCTGGCATAAGTATAATCTCCATTATTGATGCTCTCGTAAAAAGTCATATGCGAAAGGATTTGAGATTTTTGAGAAATAGATTTTTAAAGAACTGAGCGTTAATAATCGCAAGCTGTTTGAGGGCGTTAGCCCGAGTTCTTGCGATTTAGCGAAGTGATTTAAAAATCTCCAAAAAGCTCATTAAGTGAGCATATTTGGACTTTTTAATAATCCATCATTATTCGTTTATTTCTTTTCTTTAAAAAAATTGATATAAAGTGAGGAGCTTCCTAAGCAAAAATATTTTCCGGTTTGTATGGATGTGCGCCTTCCACAACCTCCACCCCGGCCTTTGCCTTTATTTTGTTGATCAGCGTCTCTTTATACGGACAATGGTCTATTATGCATGGCCCTATATGTATCCTGGTAACTTTTTCCTGCATCGGCTGATTCCATAATTTTACCTGTGCCAGGCGCGTAACGATAGTAGCACCGGGGCAGTCGCCACAATTTAAAAGCCCTATCAGCTCGGCCTCATTATCGGCATAACGCTTGAACTCGCCTTCCCTCCGGTTAAACCCGACCATACAGCGCGAACAACCGATACAGACATCATCCATGGCTTTTTTGCAGCCGATTATAACAATTTTTTCCATGTAACAACTCCTTTCCCGATAATCTGATAAAATATGCCCCAGTCATAAAAACCGGTCAGGGCTTCAGTCTTCATAAAGAATCCATGGCAATAATTGAGCGCCCCGATCAGACGATCGGTGCGCTCGCTGAGAGATTCCTTCCAACCTGCCCGTCATGCTGTCTTTCTGTACATCATATGCAGGCATGCGTTTATTTCGCTGTGGTTTCAGTTTCGATTTCGGAAAGGCGCTTCTTTACGAAGTCCAGCTCCGACTGAAGGGCACTAACCTGGTTTTTAAGCGTCTGTTCCTCAAAATCGGGATCGGTTTCCTTATATGGTACGCCGTACCCTCCGAAGCGCCTCCAGCCCGGTAATCCTGTAGCCTGAAACATGTGCCTAAATCCACGACCGGCATTGCGGCCTCTGAATTCACGGCCTCTGCCATAACCGGCGCCAAAACCGCGTCTTACAGGCGCATTGGCATATCCCGGCATCCCAAACCCTGCACAGAAACCTGCTGCGCGTCCAGTCATTGAACCTATTCCCATAGGTCCGGTTCCATTTCCTCCTGGCATGGCAATATCCTCCTTTTGTTATTCCTTATTCTCTAATCATCGCGTTACCGCACTTCGGACACTGTTTCTGAAGGCACGGCACTCCGCGTTCATGAGGTTCACGATTCCCGCAT
>CAYODW010000011.1:0-35929 GCA_964402865.1 uncultured Desulfonema sp.
CTTCCATTTTCAGGAGAGTTCGACTTCGTGGAAACCAGCTATGTTTTTCCCACGACACATATGGTGGCGCCCAAAGAGAACGTGGTTAAATGCAGTGAATGTCACACAAAAAAAGACGGAAGGCTGGTGAATCTGGCTGGCTTTTACATGCCGGGGCGCGACCGAAACAGGTGGATCAACACCCTCGGATGGGTAGCTGTACTTGGTTCTCTGATCGGCGTAACAATCCATGGTCTTGGCCGTGTTTTTACGTCAAGAAACGGGAGAAAGGAGAATAAATAATGTCCGGCATAAACATGAATCTTATATATCTCTATTCAAGGTTTGAAAGATTTTGGCACTGGTTTCAGTCCGTTCTTATCATTCTGCTTCTTGCTACCGGATTCGAGATATATGGAGCATGGAAAATTCTCGGCTTCAGGACTGCCGTTGATGTGCATAGTTTTACAGGTCTGACCTGGCTGATCGGTTTTGCCTTCTTCGTATTCTGGATCTTTACAACAGGCGAATGGCGGCAGTATATCCCGACTACAAAAAAGATGTTTGAAGTAATCCGTTATTACAGTTACGGCATCTTTAGGGGGGAATCCCACCCGGTTCCAAAACGTAAAGACGCAAAACACAATCCATTGCAGCGTCTCACATATCTTAGTCTTGCGGCATTACTTCTTCCTGTTCAGATGCTTACCGGATTTCTCTACTGGAGCTATAATTCATGGTCGAGATGGGGACTTTCATTTGTTCCTCTTGAGATGGTGGCAGTGATTCATATGGCAGGCGCTTTTGCTATATTCCAGTTTCTTATCATTCATATCTATATGACCACCACCGGGCATACGATATTCGCTCACATCCGGGCGATGATCACCGGGTGGGAGGAGGTTGAAAAAGAAGATAAGGTTGAAGACTGGGAAAAAGCCACCGTTAAACCCCGTCTTTCATAGAGCAGAAACTTCACACATTCAGGAGGTGCAGGATGAATAAGCAGTTTTTGTCGGTACTTATGTCTGTATTCTTTTGCTCTTTTTCCGTTTTTGCTCAGGAACACTTTGAATCGGATATAATAAAAACTGAATCGGGTGATCTTAAAGTCACGTTTATCGGGCATGGAACACTTATGTTTGATTTCAGCGGCAAAGTCATACATATCGACCCGGTTGGGCAATATGCCGATTATTCAAAACTTCCTAAGGCGGATATAATATTTATAACCCATGATCATTCCGACCATCTTGACATAAAAGCTATAGAAAATATTCGAAAAGATAATACAATCCTTATATTAACGGAAGCCTGCGCCGCAAAGATCGGGGGAGGAATCGTTTTAAAAAACGGCGACAGGAAAACTGTCGATGTATTGGAGATTGATGCTGTGCCTGCCTATAATATTCTCCATATGAGAAGTGAAGGCGTCCCTTTTCATAAAAAAGGGGCGGGTAACGGCTATGTAATAAAATTTTCAGACAAAAAGATTTATGTTGCCGGAGATACTGAAAACATTCCCGAGATGAAATTGCTTGAAAAAATTGATATCGCTTTTCTCCCCATGAATCTTCCCTATACAATGACTCCTGAAATGGTTGCGGATGCTGCGAAGGTATTCAAACCCAAAATCCTTTATCCCTACCATTTTGGGGAGACCGACACATCAAGGATTGCAAGTTTGTTGAAAGATATGCAGGATATTGAAGTAAGAATAAGGAAATTGAAGTGATGTTCGGCTTTTAAATTAGTTGCATGGTTTCGAACGAGTTGCTGTCAAGATCAACCACAAGCAATTTATTTCTTAAAAGGAATTCTTTACCAAGAAGAATTTTTATTGTTTCGGAACATTCAAGCGCTGCTGTCAGTGAAACGCAGTGAGACAGCGCTCCGAGGGATGTTTCCGCCCCCTTGTTCGGCCTGTTTTCAGCATCGCCGTAAATCAGTTTAAGCCCCGTGTCTTCAGGAAATATAGTTGTTATATGCCCGTAGTTTCCCGCGACTGCCGCAGATACAAGGCGGCAGCCCGCTTTTTTTGAGGCCTCCTCCAGAATAAAACGGCCCGAAAGAGAATCAAGGCAGTCGATAACTACATCCGAACCCCGTATCATTGCGGAAGCATTTTCTTCATTCAGATATTTTCGGTAGTGAAAGAGAGTTACGGAAGAGTTTATCTCCTTTACTCTCTTTTCGGCGGCATCCGCCTTTGGCGTTGAAATAAGGTTTTCTCTGCAGAGAAACTGGCGGTTCAGGTTGCTTTCTTCAAAAACATCCCCGTCAACGAGTTTTAAGGTTCCGATTCCCATGCGGGAAAGAATTTCGGTAACGGCTCCCCCGAGACCTCCAAGGCCGACGATGCTTGCCTTTGATCTTAAAAGTGTTGCCTGGTCGGAAAAAGAGAATGATTTCATGTTGCGTAAATAACGCTCGGGCATAATTTCTATTTCGAGAGAAGCTATCTCCACTTCTCTGCAGCTTATACCGTACATTCGGGATATATCGGCAATATTATTAACAGAAATACTGGAGCAGGGGGTTTTATCAGGAAGTTCTTTTTTATTTGAAAGCGCTCTGATTTTATGTTGCAGTTCGGTATTCAAAATCATCCACCCCCGACTGGAGGGAAAATTCCTATTCTTTCACCGCCATGAAGAGTTGAGTCCAGTTCTCCTTTTATGCCGTTGATAAAAATCAACTTTGCTTTGTCTTCCGGAATTCCAAGCCTGTTAATTATGTCACGAATCCTTGTGCCGGAAGATACGGGATAATTATCGGCCCCTTCGGGTGTGAATTTTCCGAGTGTGGCAAAAAGCTTTAGAGTTATGTATAATATTTCTTCCATATTTTGGTTTTATTTGCCTGTAAAATGGGATATAAAAAACCCGATCTGTCTTTAAAGAAAAATAATCAAAATATATTTAAAAGTCAAGTGGTTCAGACTGTAAGAATTTTATATGCATATTGCCGAAACAATAATTCCGATATTTACCATTGTAGTTATAGGATGGCTTATCCGGCTTAAAGGTTTTGTGCCCCCTGAATTTCTGGGGCCCGCAAACAGGCTGGTCTTTTATATCGCCATTCCAGCGATGATTTTCAGATCAGTAGCGAAAGCCTCTTTCAAGGCGCAGTTCAATTTAACCGTTCTGCTTATCACTCTTTTCTCGGTTGTTGCGGTTTTTGCATTTTCATGGATAGCAGGCAGGGCGTCAAAGGTAGAAAGAAAAAATCTTGGAACATATATGCAGTCGTCCATTCACGGAAACATTGGATATATAGGGTTTGCTGTCGTCTATTATTTCATGGGACAGGATGGGTTTGTAAAGGCCGGAATAATAGGCGGCTTCGTGATGATCCTGCATAATTTTCTTTCTGTGGCTGCTCTCGTTCTGTACGGAAAGGGTATTTCTTTAAGGAAAAACAAACTTTATTTTATACAGAAGATATTTGGAAATCCCGTAATACTGTCGTCAATCGCAGGGATAATCTTCTCTGTAACAGAAATGCCAGTTCCCTATGTTATAGGGCGGATACTGGATATTTTAAGCGGCCTTTCTCTTCCAATGGCATTGCTTATCATAGGCGCTTCCCTCTCTTTTGAAGTCATGCGCCTCTCCGTGTTTTCCGTTATTTCAACCAATTTTTTTAAACTCGTTCTTCTTCCGTGCGTGGGATTTGTTTTATATGGCTTTTATGGTATTTCTCCGAACGAATATCTGCCGGGCCTAATACTTCTTGCATCGCCAACAGCCACGGTCGTATATATAATGTCAAAAGAGATGAATGGAAATGCCGATTTTGCGGTCGCGGCAATTTCTTCAAGTACGCTGATTTCGGCTTTAACGTTTCTTATATGGCTGAATATAGCAAGTTGAAAAGGCAGGAAGAAGGAAGGTGTTTGGAGATGGGATGGGAGTTGGGAGATAGGAGATGGAGAGGCAGGAGAAGGCTTAAGGCATAAGGCTGAAGTTCCTAAAAGTCTTCAGTCTATCTAACCAGAGACCCCGCCAAAAAGAAGGCGGGCCTTCGGCGGGAACCATTTTTTAATCGGAGTATTGTAAATGGAAATTAATGCAGAAAATATTCTTGTTACCGGCGCAGCCGGGTTTATAGGTTTTCACCTTTGCTCAAGACTCTTAAAAGAAGGTTTTGCTGTAACCGGCATAGACAATATGAATCCTTATTATGAAGTTGGTCTGAAGGAGGCAAGGCTTGCTCAGCTTTTATCATACGGGAAATTCGCATTTGTTAAGACCGATATTGCCGGAAAAGAGACTCTCGAAAGAGTATTTAAAAAGAATAAGTTTGATGTTGTGGTGAATCTCGCGGCTCAGGCAGGCGTGAGATATTCATTGAAAAACCCGCATGCATATATCGATGCCAACATAGTCGGTTTTACAAATATTCTTGAATGCTGCAGGCATAACGGGGTGAAACATCTTGTTTTTGCTTCATCCAGTTCGGTTTACGGGGCAAACACGAAAATGCCGTTTTCTGTTCATGACAACGTCGATCATCCCGTTTCCTTGTATGCAGCCACAAAGAAAGCCAATGAACTGATGGCCCACTCATACAGCCACCTCTTCGGACTCCCGTGCACGGGTCTAAGGTTTTTTACTGTTTACGGACCATGGGGACGTCCTGATATGGCGCTTTTTCTTTTTACTGAGGCGATTCTTGAGGGAAGGCCGATAAAGGTTTTCAATCACGGTAAAATGACGCGGGATTTTACCTACATAGATGACATAATCGAAGGGGTTATCAGAATCATGAAAAAAATTCCGGAGCCAGATCCCAAATGGAGCGGAAAATCCCCTGATCCAGGAACATCATATGCAAAATACAAGATCTACAACATAGGCAATAACAGTCCCGTTGAACTTATTAAGTTTATAGAACATATTGAAGATGTTCTTGGAAGAAAAGCAAAAAAGGAGTTTCTTGATCTTCAGCCCGGCGATGTAGTTTCGACATATGCCGATATTGACGATCTCATGAGAGCTGCCGGTTTTAAACCGCAGACTCCTCTTAAAACAGGAATAGAGAGGTTTGTTAAATGGTATATGGAATATTACGCGAAGAAGTAAAACCGATTAACAGATCAAAAGCATATTCTTGCGAAAGATTCCAGTTTCCCTTAAAAGCTGATAAGAGGCCTTCGTTGATTACCTTCAAAAAGCATCTAAAAGGTTGTTGTATGAAAGGAAGAAATAAACATGCGCTCTAAATATTGCTATTTATATGTGATGTTTATGTTATTCTTCTGTGTGGTGCTGTTTAGAGCTATGGCGGAAGCCGAGCTTTATATATACAAAGATAAGAGTGGTAACATGGTGATAACCGACTCGCCTCCGGATAATGTGGGGAAAATGGAAGTTATCAAAGATAAAGGCGGGACATCTTCACGCTCTTCCGTGTTTAGAGATATAGAAATGGAGCTGACGGATAAATATCGGCCTAAAAGCGATATTGAGAAGGCCTCCCTCAGCACCGTTACCATTAAGACATCTATAAGACAGGGATCAGGATTCTTCGTCAATGAGAACGGCTATATTTTGACGAATAGACATTTGTTAAAGTTAAATGAAAATGAAATGAAAAAAACGGAAGAGGATATAGGCCGAGCGGATCAGAGAATAGAAGATTATCAGGCAACCATGGCTGGGGAAGAAAAACAATTGAAAGAGATGAAAATCGCTCTGGATGAGTATAAGGGCAACATTGAGCGGATGATAAATCCGAATGCCAAGGCAACGGCACTGCAAAGCTACCAGAGGCAGTCTGAGCAATATAATTTCTATGAAGCGCAGATCAGAAAGCGAAAGAGCGAATCTGAAGAAAAAATATCGAAATATCAGCAGGAGAAAGAGGAATTAACCAGGAAAGCCAGAATGGCCGAACACGACCGGAAGTTTGTCATCCTGCTGAAAGACAAAACAGAGCTTGAGGCCAATCTTATCTCGGTAAGCAACGATAACGATTTGGCTCTCCTGAGGATCGATCGGTGCAGATCTCCATACCTTCAATCAGGCGCATCCAACCAGCTTGTTCAAGGAATGAGGGTCTTTGCCATTGGAAGTCCCTTTGGAGATATTGATTCTGTAAGCTCGGGGGTTCTGTCCGGATATGACAACAACTACATCCGAACGGATGCAAGAATATCCCCTGGAAACAGTGGGGGACCGCTGATTACGGCTGATGGCAAAGTCATCGGCATTAATACCATGAAGCGGATAGACGGTAAATTAGAAGGTTTAGGGTTTGCCATTCCCATAACAAAGGCTCTTCAGGAATTTAGTAATTATTTAAAAACGAACCCATAGGTTGGAGCAACAGATGGTGACTGATGATTTGCAAGCTTTAATAGATGTTGTTCCGACCGACAGGACAGTTGCCTGCCTGCCAACCCACGAATCCATCATCTTGCACGATGGCGAGAAAGAACTCGGCAGAATCCCCCTCGACGAGGTAATCGATGTCTCGCTTCTCGACGATTCTTCGGTCCAAAAACGCTACACCGTTACTCGTTCTCTAATTCTGGGACCTCTTGTCTTGCTGTTTCCGAAAAAAACTATTCGGGAGGCTTTCCGTCTCGGCATTAAATGGAAAGATACAAAGGGAGACTTCCATTTCACTTACATCAGCATCGCAAGACGAGTTATGGCTGAATATATGCTGAACACTCTTAAACGTTCGCTTACCCCGGAAGTCCGCGCGGATTTGGCCGGAAGGGCCGCAGAGACCAAGAAGCGAGCCGTTGTTTCAGGCGAAGAACAACACAGACCCATAGAAGAGTCCTCGCCGTTTATCACCTGCGGGCAGTGCGGAGTGGAGTTCAGGAAGACAGACCTGCCGCCTGGTGGCAAGTGCCCGGTGTGTGGCCGAAGGTTCAATGTTGTTTAGCCCGATATTCCACAATTCTTCTGTGCGGGATAAAGCGATCATTTACATTAAGGAGGCATGATATGTCCTATTCAAGCGGGCGGCATTTTTTACAGATCCCGGGACCGACGAATATACCAGAGCAGGTGCTTCGGGCGATGGCGAAACCGATCATAGATCACCGGGGGCCGGAATTCAAGTCGCTGGCCCTGGAGGTATTGGGCGGGCTCAAGCCGGTTTTCAAGACGGCCGGACCGGTCGTCATCTTTGCATCTTCGGGAACGGGCGCATGGGAGGCGGCGCTGGTCAATACGCTCTCTCCCGGCGACAAGGTGCTGATGTTCGAGACGGGTCATTTTTCCACCCTCTGGAAAAACATGGCTGTCCGACTGGGGCTGGGGGTCGAATTCGTCCCCGGCGACTGGCGACACGGAGTTGATCCCTCTGTTGTTGAGACCAAGCTGGCCGAAGATAAAGATCATCTGATCCGGTCGGTCATGATTGTCCACAACGAGACATCGACCGGCGTAATGAGCCGAATCGCCGCGATCCGGAATGCAATCGACCAAGCCGGCCATCCAGCACTTTTCATGGTCGATACAATCTCATCCCTCGGTTCGATTGATTACCATCATGATGAATGGGGGGTCGATGTGACGGTGGGCTGTTCCCAAAAAGGATTTATGCTGCCGCCGGGACTCGGCTTTAACGCGATAAGCGCAAAGGCGCTGGCCGCGGCAAAAACCGCGAAACTTCCCAAGTCTTACTGGGGATGGGAGGAGATGTTGGCTGCCAATAAGGGAGGATTTTTCCCGTCGTCACCGGCGACCAACCTTCTCTATGGCCTGAGAGAATCCTTACATATGCTGGCGGAAGAGGGGCTCGACAATGTCTTCGCCCGTCACGAGCGCCATGCCGAAGCCACACGCCGGGCGGTCAGGGCCTGGGGTATGGAGATCTGTTGCCTTAATCCTGAAGAGTATAGCCCGGTGCTGACGACGGTCATTATGCCGGGGGAGAAGGGAGCGGACGGCTACCGTGATTCAGTGCTGGAGAAATTCAATATGTCCCTCGGGAGCGGTCTGGGGATACTGAAGGACCGGGTGTTCCGGATCGGGCACCTAGGGAATTTTAATGACCTGATGTTGATCGGGACCTTGGGCGGGGTCGAAATGGGTTTTGCCCTGAACGGCGTACCCTATAAACAGGGTGGCGTCATGGCGGCAATGGATTTTCTTACCACAAAATGAAAAAAAACTGGTATCATTTATAGTGATTGTCAGAATAATGTTCCGATTGGATACCGTTCAAGTTGTTTGGTTATGGGTGCGTATGCTGACCGCAGAAAAACTTTTTTTAAGTCTTCGAGGACGCCCCCAAATATACAATAAATATTGTACAGGCGGAGACAATATAAGGCTTCGTGATGATGACTCCCATGGGGCTGCCTGGATTTCATGGATGTCCGCCAGAGACCTTTGGCGGATTGACAAAGGGCAGGTTATTATTCCTGCGGATCGCATACGCACCCATAACCAAACGGAACATATTTATGACATTTGCTATAGAGCAAATAAAGGTCATTATGATGTCGATGTCCGGTTTGGGGGTGCAAAATTTTTTCCGGAAAAATCTAATAGGTATTGACTTGCAATTCAGGCATACATATAAATAGTTTCCATCCGGAAATGGCCCTTTTGTGCGATCTCTGTGTCAATCTGCGGGATTTCTTGTGCGACGTACAATGCGTACGTCTCCGCGCAATCCTTTGATTTTCTTGAGCTTGCCCAAAATTGCCTATTTCCGAATTGGAAACCCATATGTGTCCAAATTTGGCTTCCGGATGGACATTACTTAAAACATTAAGATTAAAGCAGGAGATGAAAAAATGGCAAATAAACCGAGTGAAAAGGAACAGGAGTATATTGCGCGCATGGAGTTTGAAAAACTCCAGAAGATGAAGGCTGAAAGTCAAAAGAAGCTTGCCGCTGAGGAGAAAAACAGACTGCGCGAACTGCATTACATGCGATGCCCCAAATGCGGAATGGAACTTGTCGAGATTGATTACCAAAGCATTATGGTCGATAAGTGTACCAAATGTGAAGGTATCTGGCTTGACGCCGGGGAATTTGAAAGTGTCTCCAAGCTCGAAAAGTCAGGTATCGATAAACTGTTCAGCGTTTTCAAGAAGGCCTGATTTTTTCGCTCGGCATCCCGGTTAACGTATTTCCGCCTGATGCATGATGAAAAACTTTTTTGTACATTTCAATAGAATATCACCAAAGGGCGGCCGGAACCGCATGTTCCTGCCGCCCTTTCCATTTCAACCATCCAACATAAAAGAATGGATCATATTTCATATGATAAACTTAATGAATATCAAATAGGTTTCAAACAGATAAATGCGACTCGGAACTGATAAAGCGCATTTATGAGCATAAAAACAGCATTACTTACGGTTGCACAAATAAATTTGATGTCAATTAACCGGTATGGTATGAAAGCCGCAAGACTGACGAAAACCGATTTTTTTTAAAATCAATTGACAGGGGAGCTTGTTATGGGAAAGCTGTTATGGGAACCTTCGAAAGAGCGGATATTAAATTCAAACATGAAGCGATTCATGGATATTATAAATCAGAAGCATGGAAAATCATTCTCGGAATATAGTGGTTTGTACCAGTGGTCAGTAGAGAACATTCCCGACTTTTGGGCTTCCATGTGGGACTTTGCTGGCATAATCGCTTCTAAACCTTATGATCGGATTATTGATGATGTTACGAAGATGCCTGGAGCAAAATGGTTTGAAGGCGCGCGCTTAAACTTTGCCGAAAACCTTCTGAGATATCGCGACGGGCAGACAGCTCTGGTTTTCAAGGGTGAAGACCAGGACGCAATCCGTATCACATATGCCGAGCTTTATGATGAAGTGGCCCGGCTTTCAGCCTCTTTGAGAGAGATGGGTGTTCAAAAAGGGGACCGTGTAGTCGGTTTCATGCCGAATATGCCGCAGTCAATTATCGCCATGCTTGCCGCCACAAGCATCGGAGGAGTCTGGTCTTCCTGCTCGCCCGATTTTGGAATAAAGGGTGTCCTGGACCGATTCGGCCAGATCAGGCCCAAGGTTATATTTACCGCAAACGGTTATTCGTTCAAGGGAAAGCGCTTAGATAGTCTCGAAAGAATTTCCGATATATTAAAACAGCTCCCTTCAATTGAAAAAGTGGTTGTTGTTCCTTATACTGAATCTGACCCGGATATAAGCAGGGTCCCCAAGGCAGTTCATTACAGGGATTTCTTATCTTCGGAAAAAGGCCATGATATTAAATTCGAGCAGCTTCCTTTCGATCATCCCCTGTATATAATGTATTCGTCGGGAACTACAGGGCTACCGAAATGCATGGTTCAGTGCGCGGGAGGGATCCTTGTTCATCAGTTGAAAGAGATGATCCTCCATACCGACATGAGAAGAAGCGATACTATATTCTATTTCACCACCTGCGGCTGGATGATGTGGAACTGGCTTACAAGCGCTCTGGGAGTGGGGTCCGCGCTCATATTGTTCGACGGAAATCCTTTCCACCCTGAGCCCGGCGCTTTATGGAAAATGGCTCAGGATGAGAAAATATCGGTTTTCGGAACAAGCGCTGGATATATAACCGCTCTGCAGAATGCAGGAGTAAAACCCGGGGAAACATATGATCTTGAAAATCTCAGAACCATTCTTTCAACCGGCTCGCCTCTTTCAATGGAAAATTTTGAATATGTGTACAGGGATATAAAGCCTGATGTTCAGCTTGCGTCAATTTCCGGAGGGACTGATTTAAACGGCTGCTTTGCGCTCGGCAACCCGATGGGTCCGGTCTATTCAGGAGAGCTTCAGTGCAGAGGGCTTGCCATGAAAGTCGAAGCTTTTGATGAAAACGGAAAGCCGGTCATAAACCAGCAGGGAGAGCTTGTCTGCACTGCTCCTTTTCCTTCAATGCCGATCTATTTCTGGGATGATCCGGCCGGAAAAAAATATTACAATGCATATTTCGACGTATATCCGAATGTATGGCGGCACGGGGATTTTATTGAAATCAATGACCGCGGCGGCGTGACTATTTATGGGAGATCGGATGCGACTCTGAATCCGGGCGGCGTCAGGATAGGGACTGCTGAAATATACCGTCAGATGGAGCAGCTTGAAGAGATTGAGGACAGCGTTGTTGTCGGCCAGGACTGGAAGAATGACGTTCGTGTAATACTGTTTGTAAAAATGGCGCCGGGTTACGAGCTGACGGAGGCGGTTAAAAAGAAGATTGTAAATACCATAAGGATAAATGCTTCTCCCAGGCATGTGCCCGCAAAAATTCTGAGTGTCCCCGATGTTCCATACACTCTGAACATGAAGAAGGTTGAACTTGCCGTGAAAAAAGTCATCCAGAACAAGCCGGTGTTAAACAAGGATGCCCTGAGAAATCCGGAGGCTCTAGATTTTTATACAGGGTTTAAGGAGCTTAGTGAAGAGTGATAAGGCCGAAGGCAGATAGGCTGAAGGCTGAATGAAAAGCGGGAGGCGAGAGGCTACAGGCGTAAGGCTGGAGTCGGGAGGCAGGGGGCTGGAGTCAGGGAAATTGAAGGTTTTTCACTTGAACCCTCGAATCCTCGGCCCCTTGAATACTTTATTCCCTTCGATGTGCGACATTCGATATTCGGATTATGAGCTTTTAAAACCATTAAACAGGGACTGATAGAACAATGACAAAAGAAGAGACTATCGAAGCTGTAAAACAGAGGGCAAAGAAGAATTTTTCACTGGGGTATAACTGTGCCGAATGTGTTCTGGAGGCCGTCTTCTCCCTTATCGACACAGGATTGCCTCAAGAAGCGCGAAGGATGGCTACCGGCTTTGGGGGAGGCGTGGGACTTTTCGGGGACACATGCGGCGCTGTTTCCGGAGCTGTTCTTGCAGTTGGAGCTGTTCATGGGAGAAGTTCTCTTCCTGAAGGAGAAGGGAAAGAAGCTGTTAAATATGCGGCGGAGCAACTCTACGGAAACCCCGGCCTTTACAGGGTTTTTAACCAGATACCGAACCGCATAAACGAAAAATACGGCCATACGCTATGCAAGGATCTTACGTCAAAATGGAAAGAGACATGGCTTTGCCGTGAGCATGCTCTTTATTGCCGGGATCTGATAATTGAAGCGGCCGGGATAGCCGCCGAAATGATTCTGTCTGATAAAAACGAGCTTGCATCGAAGCCGTTCGGCGCTAATGTGGAAAACCTTAAGGAGACATCCTGCGATATTGCAAAGGGCTGAGGATCTGCTTTGAAAAAGGACGGCGTCCTTTAAAGATAAGTAAAAAGAAGGCTGAAGGCTTATAGACTGAAGGCTGAGGTGAAAAGAAGGGTTCGAGGGTTCAAGTGATAGCAGGCAACAGGCAATAGTGAATAAAATTTGAAGCATGAAGAATTTAAAATCCGAAATCCGAAACTAGGTAAATTAAAGACTTAAGGCTGAAGCAACAGACATTCTTCAGTCTATAAACTTTCAGACTATCCAGCTAATTTTATACGTTTTGGTTATTTTGTTTTTTGAAATTTGAATTTGTTTAGTTATTCTTTATTCGTTATTCGAATTTCGGATTTACTTGCAACTTGTGATTCGAAACTTCGACATGAGATTTCATGATTGAACTCTGTGGCCGTTTAGAAAAGATAACTTACGCAAACGATGAGACCGGATACACGGTTGCGAAGGTGATAGTTCATGGAAGAAAAGACTCCGTCACGGTCGTAGGAAAACTCATATCTCCGGTTCCCGGCGAAACTCTCACTATGAAGGGTGAATGGGCGAGGCACCCTAAATTCGGCGAACAGTTCAAAGTCTCGGAATTTTCCAGCGCAACTCCCGAAAGCCCTGCCGGAATAGAGAAATATCTCGGTTCCGGGCTTGTGAAGGGTATCGGGCCCGTCATGGCTGAACGGATAGTCAAAAAATTCGGCATAAAAACTCTTGATATAATAGAAAAGGATACGGGCAAGCTATCCTTGGTTGAAGGGATAGGAGAGAAGCGGATAGCAATGATCAGAGAGGCATGGGATGAACAGAAAGAGACCCGCAATCTCATGATTTTTCTCCATGCCTACGGTCTCGGCGCTGGATACGCAGTGAAAATTATCAGAAGGTATGGAAAAAGGGCAGCTTCGATAATGAAAGAAAACCCCTACCGACTGGCCGTCGATATATCGGGGATAGGGTTTATAACTGCGGACAGGATCGGCGAGAAGCTCGGATTTTCAAAGAACTCGGAAGAAAGAGTCGAATCCGGAATATTATATCTTCTTTTTACCCTCTCTGAAGAGGGACATATCTATTACCCGTTGCCGACCCTTATCGAAAGCGGAGCGGAAATTCTGGGTGTTGAAAGAGAGGATGTTAAGAAAGGGATTGATGCCGCCGCCGCGTCCGGTAAAATAGTCATCGAAGAGTTTGAAGGAGATGTAGAAGAGCCGGAAGAGAGAAAAGGCGTCTTTCTCTCGAAATATCATTACTGTGAAACCGGCATATCAAAACTTCTTAAGCATATTGTCGATTCACAGAAATCTTTCAGGAATGTCGATTCCGACAATGCTGTTAAATGGGCGCAGAATCAACTCTCCATTGTCCTTGCAGAAAAGCAGGCTAAAGCTGTCCGGAGCGCGCTTGCCGAAAAAACCCTCATTATTACCGGAGGACCAGGCACCGGAAAGACTACAATCATAAATGTCATCATCAGGATATTTCAAAGACTCGGGGTGAAAATCCTGCTTGCCGCGCCCACCGGGAGGGCTGCGAAGCGAATGAGCGAAGCAACAGGGTACGGGGCGAAAACAATTCACAGGATGCTCGAATACAACCCTGAAAAGGGAGGGTTCCAGAGAGATGAAAACAATCCTCTCGAGTGTAATGTTCTGGTTGTTGACGAAGCCTCCATGATAGACACCCTTCTGATGTTCGGCATGCTCAAGGCTGTGCCGCCGGATGCGGTTTTGATTCTTGTCGGAGATGTCAACCAGCTCCCTTCCGTTGGCCCCGGGAATGTTTTAAGTGATGTTATAGGATCGGGGCTTATCCCTGTTGTTGTTCTCACCGAAATCTTCCGCCAGGCAAAAGAAAGCCTCATAGTAATCAATGCCCACAGGATAAACGGCGGAGAGATGCCTTTCTGGAAAGCGTATGAAACCGGCAGCGATTTTTATTTCATAGAACAGGATAATCCTGAAAGGATAGTTGAAATAATCATGGAGCTTGCAGCAGAGCGTATCCCGAAACGCTTTGGTTTTGATTCCATCGATGATATACAGGTTATTACTCCCATGCACAGGGGACTTCTCGGAGCCTCATCATTGAATGCGGTTCTGCAGGAGGCGCTCAATCCGGGTGAAGCCCTGCTTGTACGCGGTGAAAAAAAATACAAGAAGGGTGACAAGGTAATGCAGATAAGAAATAATTATGAGAAAGATGTCTTCAACGGCGATATCGGCCGGATAAAGTCGATCGATTCCGAAGATCAGAAAATGATTGTTTCTTTCGACGGGCGGCATATCGAGTATGATTTTCATGAACTGGATGACATTATTTTATCGTATGCCGTATCGGTGCATAAGTCGCAGGGTTCCGAGTATCCTGCCATAGTTATGCCGGTTCATACGCAGCATTATATGCTTCTTCAGCGGAATCTTATATATACGGCACTCACAAGAGGGCGGAAGCTTGCGGTTATGGTGGGGACAAAGAAAGCTCTTGCAATCGCAGTTAATAACAACAGGACTCATAAGCGTTATACATATCTCCAAAACAGGCTGAAAAAACGGTAAATTGTGTACAGTGAACAGCAAAGGCAGAGGGTCGGGGATGGTGACCCTGTCATCAATTTGTCTTGACATTCAGGATCACATTCTTCTATATATAAGAAAAACAACGATATTTCTGTTAAAACAAACCAATCAGGACAACTGATAGCTCTTCTGTGTTGTCAGGCTTATGGTTGTCCGCGAAGCGGGAAACTTCATAGGAGGTGCCATGAGAGTATTGATTGTCATTCTTGCTTTTTTACTTGTGGGTTTTTCCAATCCGGCTGTTGCCGCAGACAAGGGAATAGGGGTAATTAAAAATATCAAGGGTTCCGTCTTCATTGAACGGGAGAATACATCTATTCCTGCGAAACCGGGTGACAGGCTTTTTGAAAACGACACCATTGTAACAGGTAAGGGCGGGTCGATGGGAGCCGTTTTAAATGACAACAGCCTGATCTCAAGCGGTTCCGATTCAAGGCTTGTACTGTCCCAGTTCACTTTCAATCCCGCAGAAAAAAAACTATCCAGCACATTCCAGATGTTGCGTGGCACTTTGGCCTATATATCCGGTTTGATTGGAATACGAGACAGCAAGGCTGTTAAGTTCGTCACGCCAACGGCTGTCTGCGGCCTTCGCGGGACCCATCTTGTTATAGCTGTTGAGGGAGAGTAGCATCATGGAATGCGCTCGCTGTTTTCTGTTCAACAAACGAAGGAGCTTAATATCATGAGAAAAATAATTCCATTATCACTCATTTTTTTAGCCTTGTTATTTCCCTTGGTTTTGTTCTCTTGTGCCGGTATTTCGGCTCCGGTCATTGTCGATTCGGATAAGGATGGTGTGCCCGACAATTATGATAATCGCCATAATTTTGCAACACCGCAATATTACGACAAATGCCCCACTACTACTCCGGCAGGAGTCAAAGTTGATAAATATGGCTGCCCGCTTGATTCAGACGGCGACGGTGTTCCCGACTATCTGGACAAGTGCCCTGAAGCTAAACCGGGTGTGAAGGTGGACAAGGACGGCTGTCCGCTTGATTCCGACGGCGACGGCGTTGCCGACGACCATCCGGACAAGTGCCCCGGAACGCCTGCGGGTGTGAAAGTGGATGCGGACGGTTGCCCTCCCCCTGTTGTTCAGAAAACTGAGCTCCAGCCTTGTGCCGATTCCAAGGCTTCCAAAGCACTATTTGTGCTCCTGCCTGATCGGGAAGGCAAAGTCGGCCAGATCGAGGTAAGCAATTCCGCAGGATCACAAACTCTGGACGAGGTTAGGGAGTCAACTGAGGTTGATTGTTCTGACAAGGTTCCCAGCACCCCGAAGATCATGGACGAAAAAGCAGTAAGCGATATCTTTAAAGAAGCTATTGATGCCCTGCCGGCTTCTCCTGTATCCTTTGTAATGTACTTTAACAGCGGAAGTGCAACTCCGACTAAAAAGTCCATGGAATTGATTCCGGAAATCCTGGCGACGATCAAGTCGCAAAAATCAACCGACGTAATTGTGGTTGGCCATACCGACACGGTCGCATCCAATAAATTTAATCAGAAGCTATCGGAGCGTCGGGCCAAATCTGTAGCGAAAGCCCTTGTTTCAAAGGGTGTTGACAAAGCAATGATTGAAATTGAATATCACGGCGAGGATCGACTATTGGTACAAACACCGGATGAGGTTGATGAACCAGGAAATCGTCGGGTTGAAATTATCGCAAGGTAATACGGGATTACGAAAAACGTTCTTTTAAGCAGCAGTGAAAGTAAAAAGGGGTTGCGGTATTTTACCGTAACCCCTTTTATGCATCCGTCTGGCCGTGCTGGAATCGGTATTATATTAAGGGAATTTTCTAAGAGGCGCCAGTGTATCAAGAACATCGGCAGCTTTTCTTTTTGATTCCTTAACCGATTTGACGAATTTATCGGTCTCCGCATCTGATTTTTTCATTTTATCAAATAGTTCAGCATCTGTCCCGGCTTTTTCTCCCGCCCAAGATTTTTTATCGGTATCCTGATCCTGTTTTTCCTTCACATCCGGTTTTGGCTGAATTATATCTTTATCCGTGACATCTTTGTAGCTTTCAATTTTCCTGGCTTTATTTCCGACTTTGTCGGACATAGGAGTATTTGTTATAACAACGACACCGTTCTCATCTGTATAGCTGTATACTTCGCCTGATTCTGATTGAACAGAAAACAGTGAGAATGTAATTGCCCAGATGGCGACAATTCCAGGCAGTAAAAGAAAGCGGGCTGCTTTGTGTCTGAGCATAAAATGTTCTCCTCCTTTCCTTACAGGTAATCTTTCCATATCACTTCTCATCCCTTAATCGCCGGATGCGGGCTATTGCAAATTCAAATTCGATCCTTTCATCCATGTAAGAACCCAATGCTTCTTTATAATGTCTGAGTGCTTTTTCGCTGTCGCCCGAACCTTCCGCCCAAAAGCCCATGGCAAAGTGGGCAGCAAGAAGATTTTCCGGACGCCCCTCTGTTTTGTCAAGCAGTGATGCTTCCGGTTTTCTGGAAAGGAGCACTTCGCATATTGAATGGAACCATACATCGTCCAGTGCGGGCAGCAATCTTTCGAGGTAGCTTAATGCCTCATCTTTTCGCCCCATATTGTAATAAATTCCAGGAATGAGTAAATGGATAGAGAGTCTGTTCATATTTTCCCTGCCGTCCGTTGCTAAAAAAGACCCAGCGGATTCCAGGGCTTTATCCCACAAATTATCCATGGCAAAAGAAAAGGCGAGCCTGGATAGAATCTCTCCTCGATTATAGTTATATTCCAGAAATTTTGTAAGAATACTTCTTTTTTCTTCCAGGCTGAGTTCTTTTTGATTGATTGAGGGAACTATCGATATAATCTCAAGCAAACGGTCCGTTTTGTAACGATATCGTTCATGCAGTTCCTGATGAAATCGCACTACCGCAGCCTGATAGTCTGCTTCTGCACTGCGGTCACCAAACAGCTTCAGCCTGTCTTTTTGGACCTGCTGCAATCCTGAAAGCGCCAAAAAATAAACCCAGTCATCAAGTTCCGAAGACAAAAGGGCCTTTTTAAATAATTCTTCTGAAACGATAAGATCCTTTTGTTTTTGGCGTGTCAAACCTACAACGTAATAAAGCCAGCTCCTTTCGGCATCAGAGTATCCACCTGCAAGCGCTTTATTTGCTTCAACTTGCCCTTCAGCCACCCGGACCAGGTATCCTGAGAACTCTCCCGGAGACCGCCAATCCAATTCCAGCAGCTCACGGCGATAAGGATCTTCTCCGGTTTTCCCGGCTGACCGATTGATCCAATAAAGCAGAAATTTTGCCGTGTAATTTTCACGCTCGATTGAAACGGCCTGGCGCAGGTAGTTTTTTGAACCCTGAGCATCTCCGGCGCAATAATGCAGGATCCCTGCCGCCATTATAAGAATCGGATCAGGATTTAGTTTAACCTCTTTATCGGCAAGCGCCTGTGCATCCGCCCAGCGGTGTTCCCTGGCAATTTCCCGGATATTTTTAAGTTTTTTATCGATGGTCAGGTCCAGTACGCCATTCCACTTCATGTCGCCGTTTTTGATGGCTTGAATGAAACTTACGGCCTTTGTAATCGGCAACACCAGCCCGATATCAGACTGGGGTGTGGCGACCGGGACCGGGGATTCCGCCCAATCAAAGGCAACTTTTGAGGCAATTCCAATCACCTTGCCGCGGGTATCAATTACAGGCCCCCCGCTGTTGCCCCGGTGGATGGAAGTATCCACCTGAAACATGCTTTCAAATGTTCGCCGGACGCTTCCCCTGGTTACGCTGACATTGATGGTATTTTCCTGAATTCGACTCCCGAGAGGAAAACCCAGAGTGATGATCGGCGATAATTTGGGAATCTTTCGGACATCCATTTCAAGATCAACGGGGAGGGGTTTGAGTCCCACGGGAACCCTTTCGATTTTAATGACAGCAAAATCGTCTCTCAGTGGCGACTTAATAATCTGCCAGGTCTTTACAGGTGTTTGGGAAACTCCTGCTATGCTCAGGCGTGGTGTTTTTTCCGTGCTGAAGGCCGAGTCGAGATCATATATATCCTCCAGTTCGGGTGTGCCTGTCATACTAGGAAGGCGTTTAAACGCTTTTTCACCTTCAAACCACAAAAAAATTCGGTATGACATGGAAGGCGAGCTTCCTTGCTGCCTGAGGCTGTTCGCTACCAAAAAAAAATCGCGGTCTTCCAGCCAGGGGCAAAGGACATGGCGATTGGTCAAAAGGTAGCCCTCTTTATCGACAAGAAAAGCCGTTCCCTCTTTTCGGCTTTGATAATAAATATAATCGTTTTCGCGAATAGAATATTCAACCATTACGAATGCGACCGACTTTGCAAACCGGTCAACAAAATTCCTGAAAACAGCATCCGGCGTTTTCCGGCTAACTGCCAGATAATTCCATGCAAGCCCTCCGATGATCATCAGGATAAAAAGCATTCCAAAGAAAATGGTCCTTTTCTTCAGTTTATTTACAGCCTTGATCGGAGCCGACGCTGATTCGATCTGCTTTGTTCTGGCCGCTTTGATATCCCTGTTCGTTACCTTTGATAGAGACTGCGCGACTTCCGCCATCGAACTCGGTCTCAAGCTTGAATCTTCAGCCAGCATGACTTTGATCAAGGTTTTAATTTTGGGAGGCAGTGGCAGTTCACCGGCTTTGTCGGAAAAATCAGTAATGTCAGGATCACCCGATAGTAATTCCACAAAAATTTTTCCCAAAGACCAGATATCACTGCGGGCATCAAGCGGGCGCTGTCCTATGATATCCGGGTGGCAGCTCAACAGCTTTTTCAACATCGGCCTGGGTCGATCTATTTGAGGATTTATGAAACGTGATAGTTTATAGTCGATCTTGACTTCAATTCCGCCCTCCCGATTTTTAAAAAGCATAATATCATCTAAGGTCAGATGCGGGATGATATGACCGATCCGGTGAAGCCCTTCAAGAATCGAAGCAATTTTATAGAATATGCTGAAAGCGGTTCGGTAGTTCTGAAATTGTCCTGATGAAAGCAATATTCCCCAGTTTTCCGCATTAATCCATTCACTGACCCGATACCACAGGCCGTCGGAGGAATATCTGATTTCACAATGCCGGACAAAATATTCTTCGGGAAGCTTTTTCAGTTCTTCCAGCTCTCTTTTGAGGCGCGCGGCCACTTTATCATCGACTCCGGAATTCGATGTGAAAATTCGGATCATGACAGGGGTTTCGTCACCCACTTTAACCGCTTTGCACAGGATAGAGGAGTATCCTTCATGCAATACCGATAGAATCAGGTAGTCATCGATATGTTTTCGGCCTTCTTTGATTTCGTTTCCGCAATTCGGACAGGAAGCAACATTTCCTGCCAGGGATTGACCGCAGTTCTGACAAATTTTCATAACTATCTCACAAAGAAACTGAAGAATTATTCAGTTTTCATCCGGAAATGTAACTTTACTAGTTATATCCCCTGCCCGAACCTGCTGCCACCTGTTCACCGGTGAGTGCCTCCAGGAATTCGGTGTGCGTCATCACCCGCGAGAACATAGGGTAATTCTTCTCGACCGATAGGCGTTGTTCTTCCTCGCTCAGCGTTGCGGTGCAGTCTTTTAGAGTCACAACGTCGTAGCCCTTCTCGTAAGCGGTACGCATCGTCGACTCAACGCAGCAGTTGGTCAGGAAGCCACACAGCGCAATTGTCGTGATGCCGCGGCCGCGCAAAATAAAGTCCAGGTTGGTGCTGGCAAAACCGCATAGGCCGAGCTTCCCCTCAATAATGAGATCCTGCGGTTGAGGCTTAAGCACATCCACAATCTCGGCGCCCCAGGAACCCTTGCGGAACGACTTGCTGTCCACTACACCCTTGAGGATGCCGTAGGGATGGGTCGCCAGTTCATGGTAATCGTCGGTGAATGAAATTGGTGTGAAGACAATCGCTGCTCCTAGCTTGCGCGCTTTCTCGACAAGTTCGACCGTGTTTGCGAGCATGTTGTTGCTTTCCATCACACCCTTGACTGCTCCATGGAGTGTCCCTCCTTCGGTGGTGAAATCATTTTGATACTCGATCAATACCACTGCTGTAGCTTTAGGATTCATTTCGTCTCTCCTTTCATGGGATGTTTTAATATTATTTCAGGCATTAGTTGTTCTGATTTATTAAATGCCCGGTCTTTTTTGTGAATTGGAAGATAAACTGATTGATATTAAAGAAATATTAAACTCAATAAAGCAACAAAATAATGGCATCAAGGATAATATAAAAAAATGAAAATTGTGCTAATGATTCTTTTCAGAAGGAGAATTCACTTTACCATATCAAAAAACCTGAAATTAACAAGGGGAAAATTAACAACATTGGCACAGGAAGCCTCTGGATGGTAAAGATTAAAATATGGAAAAGTAATCTCTGACATCAACCAACTTTCGAATTTCGCTTTAATAGTAGATTTCTGATGTAAATCATGATAGTTAAAATAATATGTGTAACATAAGATACTAAAATTAATTGACCATTCAACCTTTCATGAGGGTGTTATGGACTGAATACTTAAAACCCCGTTTATCGAAAAGAGAGCGGGGTTTTGCCATTTAGGCATTAACACTATTTATAATCATTGTGAGGATTCATAATGACCAAAAACGCGAAAAATTCTACAAGAATGACGGCAATGGATCAATTTGGATGGAATGTATTTAATGAAGATTGGTACTGTATCTGGGGGATAGCGTCACTTGAAGAACCGCTTAAGGATGATCTGATTAAAAAAGCATTGGGATATCTTATTCAAATCGTTCAGATCCTGAACAGTAAACCTGTAACTAACTGGTTGAGCGGATATTGGCAATTTATCGAAAAAGAGAATGCGGAAGATTTAATTTCAAGAATTAAAACCGAAACAAATGAAGAGGCTGAAGAAGAATTAAAGAAAGTTTATTTAAATCCCATCAAAGCTAAAGAATTATCCAAGATTCGGATTATTTCCATTGATGCTCCATCTAAACATTATTTTGTAATTCAAATCCATCATCTTGCTATGGATGGTGAAGGCTTAAAAAGAATTTGTGTCAGGTTTGCCGAGATCTATAAAGAACTATACAGGGATAAAGAATGGAAACCTTCAGAGATACTCGATCCGTGCAGAAGCTGGTGGCAAATTGCAAGAAATTTCAACGTACGCCATTTATGGCTTATTCCAAAAGCGTCTATAATCAACGTTTATGTAATGATTACTTCGGTCCTGCAAAACAGAATGAACTATACACTTATAGGTGATTCAAAGGTTGATGAAAAAGCGGAAATAGAATCGCCATCATACTTCGAAAGTATTATTGTTGAACAAGAAGCAATGTTAAAGTTAAAGGCATTTACAAAAACCCGACATGCTACAGTAAATGATATTTTTATGACATCACTTTCACTCGCAACCAAGAAGTGGAATGAAGATCGTGGAGACGACCGTGAATGGTTGAGATTTGGCTATACAGCAAACATGCGCCGCTGGTGGGGCGAGCCAAACGGAACTTTTGGAAATTTCAGTGTTGTTTTAACGTATGATGAAATCACCGCAAATTTACAAAACCCATCTATGGCGCTTGCTGCCACTAAATCAAAACTTGATAAGTTAAAAAAATGGATCGGATTAGATTGGTTTATCATAGCGATGATAATGAAATTAGTGCCTTACTTCATTGCAAGTCGATTTTTTTTATGGATTAAAAAGAAGCTGTTTGAATTATTAAAAAATGCCCACGCAATGACCAATATCGGTATTGTATTTGTGGAAGCAGGTGATTTTGGGCATACTAAAGCAATTGGTTATTCCTTTCTTGCCCCAACATTTCCCGGAGGCTGTATATTATACACCGTAACAACATATAAAAACGTGACAACCATCTATCTTGGCTGCAGTGAAGACTATCTGAAAAAAGAATCGGCAAAAAGCTTTTTGCTGTTATGGAAGCAAACGATACTCCGGGTGAAGGAAAACTGAGATTCAGATCAACACTGATTGGAGGCGGCATATTTGAATTTTTCCTCTATGTCAAAGATACAGGTTATCGGATTCATCCTCTGAAATACAGTTCCCATTGGCAAAATGCAGGCGGTGAATTGGTCAAACGATCTGATAATGCGCCCCATCATTCAGACCTGCCATATGTTCCACATCATAATCACACCGGCGCTTATCATGTCTAAGGTTTTTCAGGAAATCCGGATATCTTTGCATTCATCAATGAAATGGAAAAGAACTTGATCAAAGAATAGGCAATAGGTAATCAACGGGGCATTCTATGTGCTTGAAGTTACTTCGGCAACATTCGGCTATCAATGAAGAGAAAAAATGGGTTTAACCTTAAACTGGTTAAACCCATTTTTTTATTTGGTGGGCCGTGTTGGAATCGAACCAACAACCTACTGATTAAGAGTCAGGTGCTCTGCCTGGTTGAGCTAACGGCCCGGATATGCAATTTGTCCTTCAAAAAGCGGGTATGCTCGTACCAGCTTTAATTGAGCTTGTCAAATTTTTTATGCCTGTTTTGATAGAGTTGCAAGATATTTTTTCTTACCATGCCGTTTTTACATGCTGGTAATTTCTGATTTTTTCGTCTTTTGTGACAAGAACCGCGCCAAGGGAAACGGCTGTGGCAATGATTATGCGGTCCGCAGGATCATGGTGCAGAGGCCCCGGCAATTGAACTGATTTTAAGGCGATACTGTTGCTGACAGGAACAAATTCAACAAATGGAAGAGCTTCAGATGCGGCGATCCAGTCGCCTGCGCTTATTGTAAGTTTCAACCTGCCCCGCGATACAAGAACAGCTACTTCCCAGGCGCTGATGGAGGAAATATAAATGTTCTTTTCCGTCACTGCCTCATCGATGATCTGTTTCGCTGTCTCTGAAAGAAAAGAAGAACCGCTTACCCACCAGATCCATGAATGCGTGTCCAGAACGATCATTTAAGCGCCTTCCAGTCTTCATTAGAAACCGGTTCTGTCGGATCATCATACTTTATGACGGAACTGCGCAGAACCTTTAAACGCTCTTCAGGATTTGCGGAATAAGGAATTATCTTCAGCACGGGACGCCCGCGATCAGTAATGACCAGAGTCTCGCCGCTCTCTTCAATCATACGAAAATATTCAAGAGATCGTGGCTTAAATTGAGATTTCGATATCATATGTTCCATATTTTGATTCTCCCTAGAATCATCCAAGCATGGTCATATGACCATAGTCACATTATATTGTCAATTAAATTATTAAATCAGCGGCGTTGCAAAAATCTTTAATATTTGATCCTGCTCGAGCGTTTTCTCTCTTTTTTCCAGTCAACCTCTTTTCTTTTTCTCTGAAGTTCTGTTCTTCGTTTTTTCTCTTCGTCCAACTCGATATTAAGGATATAGCTCCCGGGCATGCTTTTTGAGGCAGATTCCTTCTGTTTTTCGGCCGGTTTGGGCTCTTCTTTCTGTTTCGGAGGAGGCGGACCTGTGAAGCATGGGGACGGAATATTGTCTGAGCAATAGAGTTCGCCTGAGGAATAAAAGGAAACGCCTGCATCAAGAGCTTTCCTGACATGAACCGTGAGTAAAACCGGAGACGGGTCGAAACGTTTTCCGATTCTTTCAGCCATCTCTTTTGTTGCCGACAAAACAACCCTGTCGCCTCCGACAGGATGAATGCCCTTTTCCAAAACAAAAGAATAAGCCTTTTTTCGGACACAGGTAAAAAGAAGCTTAGGAGTATTACCGGCAGCGACTTTTTTCGGAAGGGTATCAATATTTTTCGCGCGGATTAAAGAATCTTTAATTTCAAAATGAAAGTCGGGCAATGAAGCTATTATGTCGTCTAAGTGGAAAGGCCGCACATAATTAAATCCTTTTTCCTCATTGACAGCCCGAATAAGAGATTTTATTTTTACATAACCTTGATCGTCGGGAACAAGTCCGAACTCGTCCGGTCTTCTTTCGAGAATGTATAAAATAAGGTTTGCAAGTTTTTTAAGAGATCTTAATGGATCCATATTAAGCAGAGATTAGTTATCAGTTACCAGTGATCAGTGAATAGTGAATCCGCCACATGGATTGGCGGATTTTCGGCATAAAAAAGTTAATAGTTAACTGTAACGACGTTTTACAAAGCTGTAATATTTTTTGACTATGAGTTTTACATCATTTATATCTATTTTCTCATATTGAAGTCAGATTTTCAATTAATAATATAAAAGGATACGGCGTGAAAATGAAACGGGTTAAATCCAAAAGGTTTTTTGAAAAGGCGAAGAAACTTATCCCGGGCGGAGTCAACAGTCCGGTGCGGGCGTGTAAATCCGTCGGTTCCGATCCGGTTTTTATCGACCGGGCCGATGGATGCATGGTTTATGATGCAGACGGGAACGGTTATATCGATTATATAGGTTCGTGGGGGCCAATGATCCTCGGGCACAGGCATCCTGCAGTGATAAAAGCTGTTAATTCGGTTTTGAAAAAAGGAACCAGTTTCGGGGCGCCAACGGAGCTTGAAATCAATCTGGCAGAAATGATCATAAAGGCTGTTCCTTCCGTTCAAATGGTTCGCATGGTCAATTCAGGGACGGAAGCCGCAATGAGCGCGATCCGACTTTCGCGCGGCTTTACAGGAAGGGATATGATTATCAAATTTGACGGATGCTATCACGGCCATTCGGACTCTCTTCTTGTTGAAGCCGGATCGGGAGTTGCTACTCTTGGCATTCCGGGAAGTCCCGGTGTTCCGAAATCTTTTGTTGCGGGCACGTTATCCCTTCCTTACAATGATATCAAGAGCGTCAAAATTGCTATGAAAAAGCACGGCTCGAAGGTCGCCTGCATCATAGTTGAACCTGTTGCAGGAAATATGGGCCTTGTGCCGCCTGAATACGGGTTTCTTGAAACTTTGCGGGAAGTGACTGAGAAATACGGAAGCCTCCTCATATTTGATGAAGTAATGACCGGCTTCAGAGTGGCTTACGGAGGAGCGCAGTCATTCTATAAAATCACGCCGGATCTGACATGCCTTGGAAAAATCATAGGCGGCGGTCTGCCTGTCGGCGCTTACGGAGGAAAGCGGGAAATAATGGAACAGATTGCCCCGCAGGGCCCGGTGTATCAGGCCGGAACTTTATCCGGTAATCCTCTCGCGATGGCCGCTGGAATAGCGACTTTGACTGAGCTTAAGAAACCGGGCTTTTATGATCTGCTGAATAAAAGATCTGAAAAACTTTTGACAGGGCTTGCTGATGCTGCGCGCAAGTCAGGCATAGATGTTTCCGCTGCAAAGGTAGGTTCGATGCTCGGAATCTTCTTTACCGACAGGAAGGTGACGGATTATAAAAGCGCTAAAACGAGCGACCTGAAGATGTTTTCCGCTTTCTACAGGGATATGCTCAAAGAGGGCATCTATCTTGCGCCTTCCCAGTTCGAAGCTCTTTTTGTATCTTCGGCTCATACCGAGAAACATATAGAACGCACAATTGAATCGGCAGAAAAAGTGATGAGGAAATTGAGGCATAAGGCGTAAGGCGAGACATGGGATCGGGGGGCAGTGGTCAGGGATCAGGAATCAAGAGTAAGAGGCGAATATAGAATATCGGACATCGAATATCGAAGAACAGTGGCCAGTAGTCAGGGCTCAGGTATCAGTGGAAAGAGATTATTTTTCACTTGAATCCTTGAATCCTCGACCCCTCGAATCCTCCATCCCCTTCGATATTCGAAGTACGATGTACGAACAACGGAGGCAGTGTGGGTAATCAATTAAAAACAACATTTTTACTGGCAGCATTGACTGCATTTATAGTTCTGGTCGGGCAGATTATGGGCGGCACCGGAGGAATGGTGATAGCTCTTATTCTGGCGGCAGGCATGAATTTTTTCAGCTACTGGTTTTCAGATAAAATTGTTTTAAGGATGTACAAGGCACAGGAGGCAACTCCTGATGAAGCCCCGCAGGTATATGAATCAGTTAAAAAGCTTGCAGTTCGTGCCGGGCTCCCGATGCCTAAAATATATATTATTCCTGAAGAATCGCCTAATGCGTTCGCAACCGGCAGAAACCCGGAACATGCCGTTGTGGCGGTAACCGAAGGGCTTCTTAAGCTGATGAGCAGGGAAGAGGTTGAAGGCGTTCTCGCTCATGAACTCGCTCATATAAAAAACAGGGATATACTCATAGGCTCAATTGCCGCAACTCTTGCCGGGGCAATCATGGTGCTTGCGAATATGGCACGCTGGGCGGCGATTTTCGGAGGATCGAGAAGGGATGATGAGGACGGGGGAGGAGGTATTATCGGTCTGGTGGTAATGTCAATCATGGCTCCCATAGCAGCCATGCTCATCCAGATGGCAATTTCCAGATCAAGGGAATATATAGCTGATGCAACGGGCGCAGGTTTTGCGGGTAATCCGAAAGGACTCTCCAGCGCGCTGGCCAAACTCGGGGCCTATTCCGGAAGGCTGCCTATGGACGCCAATCCTTCAACGGCTCACATGTTCATTGTAAACCCGTTATCAGGTAAAAGCCTCATGAGTCTGTTTTCGACCCATCCTCCACTGGAAGATAGGATCATCCGCTTAACGGGAGTTCGCACGGAAAATAAGGAGGGCGGATCAGAAGCGGGAAGGAGCGAACAGGATGCAAGAGCTTTTTGGGATAATCTTGACCGTTAATTGTAACAGCATCTTTTTATAACATCTGATTAAAGATTCTGGCAGGGGATTATATGAAAATTTTGCTTAAACTATCCGGTCTGGTCGATGCGATCAACGAAAGTGTCGGAAGGGCTATCATGTGGCTTATCCTGGCGGCGGTTCTCCTTAGCGCCGGAAACGCTATCGCGCGCAGGGTTTTTAGTGTAGGCTCCAACGCGCTCACTGACATGCAGTGGTATTTGTTCTCCGGCGTATTCCTGCTCGGCGCCGGCTATGTATTCCTGAAGAACGGCCATGTTCGCATCGACTTTTTCTCGGGCCGCCTGACTGCGCGGTCCCGGTCTTGGATCGATATCGTAGGAATCCTTCTCTTTCTGGCGCCTTTCTGCTGGATCATAATCGGGATGTCCTGGCCGCTGTTCTTCAAAGCCTGGCAAAGCGGAGAGATGTCCCAAAACGCGGGAGGCCTGATCCGCTGGCCGGCTTATCTCTTGCTGCCGGTCGGCATGGCCCTGCTTTTACTGCAAAGCGCATCCGAGCTGATCAAGCGCTTCGCCTTCCTGCGAGGCCTGATACCTGATCCGCTTGCCCATGGTCAGGAAAAAAACGCCTCTCCAGCAGAAGCACAAACCGATAATCCCACGTCGGAGGCCTGCTAAATGGAATTCATCTCCCATAACTTTGTGCCCCTCCTGTTTGCAGGCCTCCTGCTGTTTCTGCTTACAGGCTTCCCGGTTGCCTTCAGCCTGGCGGCCACCGGCCTGACTTTCGGGCTGATAGGCATGGAAGCCGGTTTATTTCCCCAGACGCTGTTCCAGGCCTTGCCGCTCAGGATATTCGGCATCATGCAGAACGATACGCTGCTGGCCGTTCCTTTTTTCACCTTCATGGGGATCATTCTCGAGCGCAGCGGTATGGCAGAGGATCTGCTGGAAACGGTTGGGCAGGTATTCGGCCCGCTGCGCGGCGGCCTCGCCCTTGCTACGATTTTCGTGGGTGCGCTGCTGGCGGCGACCACGGGCGTGATGGCGGCTGCGGTAATCTCAATGGGCCTGATATCTCTGCCCATAATGCTGCGCTATGGGTACAACCGTAGCATCGCCACCGGTGTAATCACCGCATCCGGCACACTGGCCCAGATCATTCCGCCCTCGCTGGTGCTGATCGTCATGGCCGACCAGTTGGGCCGTTCCGTCGGTGACATGTACGCCGGAGCCGTGGTGCCAGGCCTTATGCTGGTAGGTGTGTTCGCCTTGTTTATTATTGCTCTGGCCATCTTCCGGCCAAGCTGGGTGCCCGCTCTGCCGCCGGAAGCATGCATCTACAAGGAAGAGAACGGGGCCAGCGGTCACTTATCCCTGCTGGCGATATTGATAATTTCGGCCGCTGCAGCTTTCGCCTGGGCAACCCTGCACGACGGCATTATAAACCCGATGGTTGGCCGCGAAGGCAAGGCGCCTTTGGATGAAGTTCTCACACTCTCTATGACTGCGGCGGCCTTCACGGCGCTGGCGCTGGCTCTTGCCAACCGCTGGCTGCGACTTAAACTGCTGTCGCGACTCACCGAGCGTGTTGTTTTTGTGCTGCTTCCGCCGCTGGTGTTGATCTTTCTTGTGCTGGGCACCATTTTCATCGGAGTCGCCACGCCGACTGAAGGCGGGGCGATGGGCGCCATGGGCGCCCTTATCATGGCCGTTTCGCGCCGCAAGCTGGGTTTCGACCTGCTCAGGCAGGCGTTGGACAACACGGCGAAACTGACCTGCTTCGTCATATTCATTCTGATCGGAGCAACCGCGTTCAGCTTTACCTTCAACGCTGCCGACGGCCATATCTGGGTAGAGCACCTGTTTGACAAGTTGCCGGGCGGCCAGTTGGGTTTTTTGATTGCGGTCAACATTCTGGTGTTCTTTCTCGGTTGTTTTATAGACTTCTTCGAAATCGCTTTCATAGTTATCCCCCTCCTGATACCTGTGGCCGATAAAATGGGCATCGACCTGGTCTGGTTTGGAGTGGTTATCGCAATGAACCTGCAGGCCTCGTTTCTATCGCCGCCCTTCGGCTTCGCCCTGTTCTATCTGAGAAGCGTGGCGGCTAGGTTCGACTACAATGACCGGGTCACTAACAAACGTATCAATGCGGTGACGACGGCACAGATTTACAAGGGCTCGATTCTCTTTATCGCCCTTCAGGTCATCATGCTTGTCATTGTTATTTCTTTTCCGGCCATTGTTACCAACAGCATTGATAAGGCGCCTTCCGTGAATCTGGAAACCATGAAAATCGAAGCCGAGACGGGGGATTATGACAAAAAGGACGACGAAGATCCGATGAATATGCTCGTACCGAAATCGTCAGAGGAGCAATCCGCGCAACAAGCCACCGGAGGAACAAAGGAGGAGGATCCGATGGAGGCAGTCAGGCGGGCAATCGAACAGGACGCTAAAAAGAAATAGATCGGGCTCGAGCCCGCCAATAAAAACCCCGTGGAGCCTGCGCCTCACGGGGTTTTTTGCGAAAAGAGGTGACTTTAAAGTTTTTGCGCTTGCATGAAGTCATCGAAACCGGCTTCGGCGAAGCGGAACCACATATTTGCATCGGCGCGGAACTTGATGTAATCATCATAAATCTTTTTCCAGCGGGGATTCTTCGCTGACAGTTCGGCGTAGAGCGCCATGGATTCTTTGAAAGCGGCCTCCATGACGTCCTTAGGAAATCGATGCAGCTTGGCCCCGGCGGCCACCAACTGCTTCAGAGCAATGGGATTTTTAGCGTCATACGTAGTCTGCATGACGATGTGCGCGTAGGCCGCCGCAGCCTCGATCATAGACTTATACTCGGCCGGCAGCGCCTCGTATGCCTTGATGTTGATGTAGAGGTCGGTCTGCGCGCTGCCCTCCCACCAGCCGGGATAGTAGTAGTGGGGCGCCACTTTGTAAAAGCCCAGCTTTTGGTCATCGTAGGGGCCGACAAACTCGACAGCGTCGATAGTGCCCTTCTCCAGCGCCGTATAGATCTCGCCTGCGGGGATGCTCTGCGTCACGACGCCGAGCCTTTCCTGCACCTTTCCGGCGA
Source organism: uncultured Desulfonema sp. (assembly GCA_964402865.1). Classification (GTDB taxonomy): domain Bacteria; phylum Desulfobacterota; class Desulfobacteria; order Desulfobacterales; family RPRI01; genus RPRI01. Next base: position 30,451 of record CAYODW010000011.1, read on the forward strand.
TTCCGGCTGTGCGCATCTTGAGTCCCTTCAAGTCGGCCAGCGACCCGATTTCCTTCCGGTACCAGCCGCCCATCTGTGCGTTGGTGTTGCCCATCGGAAAGTTGATGATGTTGTAACTTTGTAAAAATTCACGCATCAGTTTCAGGCCGTTGCCCTCGAACATCCAGGCCGTCATCTGGCGCGAGTTGAGGCCGAAGGGGATGGCCGTGCCCATGGCGAAGGCGTCGTCCTTGCCGAAGAAATAGTAGGGCGCTGTATGGCAGCACTCAACAGTACTGTTCTGCACAGCGTCAACTACGCCGAAGGCTGGAACGAGTTCGCCTGCCGGGTGCACCGTGATCGTGAACTTGCCGCCGGACATGGCGCCTACCATCTTGGCGAATACCTCGGCAGGGCCGAGAAGCGCGTCTAGCGACTTGGGAAAACTGGAAGCGAGGCGCCAGCGAATCGTGGCCTCGGAATGAACCAACGGCGCCGCGACGCCTACTCCAGCGGCTATGCCCACTCCGGCGGCGAGGCCGGCTCCGGCCTTCTTAAGAAATGAACGTCTTTTAATGGAAGTCTCCTGTGTAATTATTTTCATTTTCCAGCTCTCCTTCTTTATCAAAGTTAATGTTTTTTTCGCCTTTGTCTAGCCAGCTCAAGCATAAGTATCTTTTTTTGTTATAAATCGACCGATAAGAGCGATCTGTTGACTTATATAGTTAAAAGAGATTTGTCTGTCAAGGAAAGATTGACGGATTTTCCGGAACCTGTTGACTTAAAATAATATCCTGATATATGGTGCTTTTGTGTTTTTTGGATCCGCATAATTCATTATTGATGTGTTCATAAAAAGTCAGGATTCCCTTTTTTTCGTTATTCCCGCGAAAGCGGGAATCCAGCCTTGACAACTGGTCCGGGACTCCCGTTTTCACGGGAGTCCCGGATTTTATGACTTTTTGTGAAACCGTCATTATTCTCAGATATATTTAAGCTCCCCGCCGCAAACGGTGTGATACGCTCTACTGTTTCGGTTCAATGGGGGCAAAGGAGAAAAATGGCCGTATCAACCTACTGGGCTGACAAATATGTCGAAAACAAAAAAAGCGCAATGGACGCGATCAAACTTATTAAACCCGGGAAGAGAGTCTTTATCGGCTCATCATGCGGAGAGCCCCAGCATCTTGTCAAAGTTTTATCGGAAAGCACGGAGAATTTCACCGACATTGAGATTGTTCGTCTTCTGACCCTTGAAACAACCCCCCTTACACTCCTAGCCAACAAAACAAAAACCCACAGCCTTAACATCAGGTCATTTTATTTAGGATCTGCCAAGGCAAGAGGGCTTGCAAGAAATATACGTTTTATTACTCCTATAAACCTTTCCGCAATTCCGCGCTTGTTCAAAAGCAGGCTTCTTCCTATTCATGTGGCTCTCATCCAGGTTTCTCCTCCGGATGATTTCGGATGGATGAGCCTTGGTGTTTCCGTGGATATAACCCAGGCGGCCGCTTCGTCAGCCGATCTTGTAATAGCTCAGGTTAATCCGAAAATGCCCAGGGTGCTGGGGAGAAGCTTTATTCATGTCAATGACGTGGATGTATTTGTTGAACATGAGGAAGAACTTCTGACAATAGGTGATCTTCCCGACCTTGAATCTGCAAATAAAATAGCCGGGCATATTGCAAGGCTGGTAAGTGACGGGTCAACTATACAGATGAGCCTTGGGGTGACTCCAGGCGCTGTTCTTCTTGCCTTTTCCGATAAGAACGATCTTGGAATCCATACCCAGTATCTTACCGACAGCATTATGCACCTCTTTTCAAAAGGAGTGATTACAAACAGGAAAAAGGGGTTCAATGAAGGGAAAATAGTAGCCAGCAGCGCCATAGGATCAAGAAATCTCTATGATTTCATGCACGACAACCCGGCTATAGAATTTCATCCTTCAGACTATGTTAATAATCCCGGCATCGTTTCCAGGCATAATAAAATGATTGCCCTTAATGTGGCAATGACGATGGACCTTACAGGGCAGATTGCGGCGGATGCCCTTCCTTACAATCATTTTTCGGGCGTTACGGGCATGCTCGATTTTATAAGGGGCGCGGCGCAGGCCGAAGGCGGTAAATCGATAATAATGATTCCTTCCGCGTCAACCGATGGGAAAAAAAGCAGAATCGTTCCGTTGCTTACCGACACCGCGATAGTTGTTCCAAGAGGTGATGCTCAATATATCGTGTCGGAGTTTGGCGCAGTAAATCTTTTCGGAAAGAGCATCCAGGAAAGAGCAACGGCAATGATAAGCATAGCTCACCCTAAATTCAGAGAAGAACTTTTTCATAATGCCAAAAGAATGGGACTTCTCGGGGAAGAGCGGACTCTGAAAGAATCGATTCAGGGCGTATATCCCATAAAGCTTGAGGAAACATTAATAATAGATAATGAAACCGTGACGGTAAGGCCTGCAAAACCCGTAGATGAAAGAAGAATACAGGAACATTTTTATAATCTTGATAAAAATGATATTGCTTCGCGCTTTTTCCATGAAAAAACCCGGTTTGTCCAGGATGAGATGCAGGGCGTATCACAGATTGATTACATAAAAGATCTTACTGTTATAGCCCTTGTCGGCGAATTCGGCTTTGGAAAGGTTGTCGCTGTAGGAGAATATCTTATTGATCCGGCCAGGAACATGGCAGAAGTCGCCTTTTCGGTAATCAAGGAGTATCAGGGAAAGCGGCTTGGGAAAATATTACTTAAAAAACTTTCCGAAGCTGCACGGGAAAACGGTATTCTGGGACTCTTTGCTTACACATCTCCCAGTAATCAGGGAATGATAAGACTCTTCCAGACTTTGCCCTACAAGATAAGGACAACCTTTGAAGATGATATGATAATGTTAAGCTGTAGGTTTGATGATCCGAAGGAGTGAACAGTTGATAAGGCTGAAGGAAGATAGGCTGAAGACTGAAGGAAAAGCCGACAGGAAAATAATATATGCATAAAGTGATGTTTTACCCTCATGATAAAAGTATATCAGCGGAAGATGGAGATAATCTCCTGCGTGTAGCAATGGAAGCGGGAGTTCATGTGAACGCTTCCTGTGGCGGCGAAGGCATTTGCGGAAAGTGCCGCGTTATAGTTGAAGACGGAGCGGTTGAAGGCGGAATTACCGAAAAGCTGAGCGAAGGTGACATTAAAAAGGGATACAGACAGGCCTGTCTTTCAAATGTCATAAGCGATCTTGTTATCCGGATTCCGGTTGAATCCGCCATTGATGCAAGCGTTCTCAACATCTCTCTAAGTCCGAGGAAGACAGCTCGTATAAAGGAAGTCAATCTTCAAGAATTAAGGGAGAAGGGCCTTTTCGTGCCTCCTGTCGAAAAGAGGTACCTTGAGCTTCCCGAGCCGACGGCCCAGGACAATCTCCCTGATGTTTCACGCCTCGTCAGTTATTTGAAAGCTAAGTACGATGAACACCGCCTTCTTGTAGAACTCCCTGTTATAAGAAAAGTGCCCGACATTTTCAGAAAAGAGGGTTTCAAAGTAACCGCCACCCTTGCGCGTCCTGTTCATGAGGGAAGGAAGACCCATGTTATAAATATACAGTCCGGAGATACGACCGACCGGAACTATGCGATTGCAATGGATATCGGGACCACTACCGTTTACGGCCAGGTGATCGATCTTATTACAGGAAATGTTCTTGCCCAGCACGGGGAATTTAACGGCCAGATAAGTTATGGCGAAGACGTGATCAGCAGGATCGTGTATGCCGAAAAACCGGGCGGTCTTGATAAGCTCCATGATGTCGTAATCAAAACCATGAATGCGATTATTAAAAAGATAGTGACGCAGGCAAAAATTGATCCGGATGAAATATCAACTATCACTATTGCAGGTAACACTACCATGACCCAGCTTTTACTGAAGGTCAATCCGCGTTATATGCGACGATCTCCATACGTTCCGGCCTCGACGCTTTACCCGCCGATAAAGGCCGTTTTCCTGGGAATAGAACTTGGCGATCATGTGGCTGCGCTTGTCTATCCGCAGATTTCGAGCTATGTCGGCGGAGATATCGTGGCAGGTGTCATGGGCTCAGGGATATACAGGTCTGAAGAACTTACTCTTTACATGGATATAGGAACAAATGCCGAGATAGTGATAGGAAACAAAGACTGGCTCGCATGCGCGGCATGTTCAGCCGGCCCCGCCTTTGAGGGAGGAGGCGTAAAATTCGGGATGCGTGCTACAAAGGGAGCTATCGAGGATTTTTCAATAGATCCCGTAACATTTGAGCCCATGAATATAACAATCGGAAACGTCAGACCTAAAGGAATATGCGGTTCCGGGCTGATAACCATGGTTGCTACTCTTTTTGAAGCGGATGTAATAAATAATCTTGGAAAATTCAACAGGGATCTTAATACCCGGCGGATTCGTGAAACAGACGGTATTTACGAATATGTGCTTGCATGGGCAAGTGAAACGCAGATTGACAGGGATGTGGTCCTGACCGAACCCGATATAGACAACCTGATACGTGCAAAAGGCGCCATATACAGCGGCTGCATGACACTTCTTGAAGAGGTTGGCCTGACCGTTCAGAACCTTGAGCGCATTATTCTGGCCGGAGGATTCGGGAGTTTTGTTGATCTTGAAAAATCGATAACTATAGGGCTCCTGCCTGAAATAGACCTTGATAAGATTACCTTTATCGGGAACGGTTCTCTACTTGGCGCAAAGATGAGCTGCCTTACAAACCGTATCAGAAGGGATGTGGTTGAAGTGACGAGAAAAATGACAAATTTTGAGCTTTCGGAAACGGGATCTTATATGGAAAATTACATTGCAGCGTTGTTTCTCCCGCATACCGACATGAACAACTTTCCAAAGGTGAAAGCGCGTTTTGAAGAAAGAAAAAAATGAGTAATATTTAATACATATTACTGAATGATATTTATTAATATACATCTATTGACAAACTTTAAATCTCAATATAAGGCATTTTAGTGGCATTTAAAAACAATGTTTGTTTTTTTCTTCAATAATTCTATCGAACTATATGATATCATAATAAAAACAGAATGAAAGGGGGCTGATATTTTTTTGAGGCAGAGGCAGTTGTTTTTTACCCACCCAATTTTTTTCGTTAATCCCGAAAGGGTTCTGTTCGTTTAATCCTCGGTAATTAACTGTTTATCAAAAGGAGGTAACATTGGGTTTTGAAATCTTTAAAGAATCCTATTCCGGCGGTATTAAGAATATCACGATAGGAAAAGGGAAGAGTGCCGTTACCGTCGGCGGCGAGACATGCTATCCTTTCTATCTGTTTGAAGGTAACATGCCTAACAAACCCAGGATTGCAATGGAGATCTGGGACATGGAACCGGAAGACTGGCCGGAATCCGTCCTTTGCTGTTTTAAGGATGTTGTTTCTGATCCTGCTGCCTTTCATCCGCCTCAATCCCCTGATCGACGCCGAGAGCAA
>CAYODW010000011.1:35939-42621 GCA_964402865.1 uncultured Desulfonema sp.
AAGATTATGGCGCCGAAATGATCGTTCTCCAACTAAAGAGTACCGATCCAAACGGCAAAAACGCATCACCCGAAGAAGCTGCCGCGACAGTAAAGAAAGTCATTGCGGCTGTTAAGGTCCCCCTGATTATCTGGGGATGTGCCAATGCCAAGAAGGATGAAGAGGTCTTAAAAAAGATTTCGGAGGAATGCCAGGGCGCAAACCTCACAATGGGACCTGTCGATGACAAGAACTACAAGAGTATCGGTGCAAGTGCCATGGGGTACGGCCATACTATTATCTCGTCTTCTCCCATCGATGTCAACCTCGCAAAGCAGATAAACATTCTTCTTGAAAACCTTGGTGTTTCGACTGAGAAACTGGTTGTTGATCCAACTACAGGCGGTCTCGGATACGGAATGGAATATTCGTATTCAGTAATGGAACGCTTGAGAATGGCCGCGCTTTCACAGGGTGACGACAAACTCCAGTACCCGGTTATCAACAATCTTGGGAATGAAGTCTGGAAATGCAAGGAAGCAAAGCTGACCGAAAAGGAAGCTCCAACCCTTGGTGATCCTGAAAAACGCGGAATTCTCATGGAGTCTGTAGGCGCTGTCAGTTATCTTCTGGCAGGATCAGACATTCTTATCATGAGGCATCCCGAGGCTGTGAGACTGGTCAAGTCTTTTATTGATCTCCTTGCAGATGGAGGCTCGGCCTCAAATGTCGAGTCAATAAAAAAGAAACTGAGTGATGTTTCCACCGATTACAAAAAATTATCTCCCGAACCTAATCTTGCTATAGAAGAAGAGAAGGGTAAAAAAGCCGAACCGGCTAAAAAGGAAGCGGCTCCGAAAGCAGAAGCAAAACCGGCAGCTCCTAAAGCCGAGGCAAAAGCCGCACCGGCGCCTGCGCCAAAGGCTGAAGCCCCTGCTGCTCCGAAAGCGGATGCCAAGGTAGCAGCTCAGGATGATGCTGCCGCAAAAGCAAAGGCCGAAGCTGATGCAAAAGCAAAGGCCGAAGCGGATGCCAAAGCCAGGGCGGAAGCGGAAGCGAAGGCAAAGGCTGATGCAGAAGCAAAAACAAAAGCTGAAGCAGCCGCTAAAGTCAAGGCTGAGGCGGATGCTAAAGCAAAGGCGGAAGCGGATGAAAGAGCCAAAAAAGAGGCCGAAGAGGAAGCGCTGAGGGGAATCAGAGCAAAAGAACGCGAAGAACGCCTTGCGGTAAAGAAAGCGGTTCCCGTTAAAGGTAAAAAGGTCGCCATGACGCCAGCCGCCGAGCAGAAGACGGATCTCGACAAGATGCTGGAAAGATTGAACAGGATACACAGAAGATTCTAATTTAACGTTATAAATGTCCGGTATTCAAAACCGCCTGTTACAGGACGGACAAATCCCGGAATAAAAAAATATGAGGAGGAACCTCTAATGGCAGAAGAAACAAAAGAAAAGGTTGTCAAGGCTCCCAAAGAGAAAAAGGTTGCCGATCCGGTAGCCGCATCCATGGACCTTGCGACCCAGATTATGATTAAGCGCGCCCAGGAACTGGGTGTTGAAACAGTTTTTGACAGGGCTGAAAGCATGAAACCCTGTAATATAGGAATCCAGGGCACCTGCTGTAAAAACTGTGCAATGGGACCCTGCCGCCTGCCTTTGACCAAATCCGTCGAAGAAGGACCGGATGAACGAAAAGGGCTTTGCGGCGCTACTGCAAACACGGTTGCTGCGAGGAATTTTGCAAGAATGGTTGCTGCCGGAGCTTCGGCGCATTCAGACCACGGACGCGGTGTGGCTGAAGTTTTTCTGTCAGTCGCCCGTAAAGAGACCCATGATTACAAGATTAAAGATCCCCAGAAACTTCTGGCGATTGCTCCGCATTACGGAGTCGCAACAAAGGTAACGGTTGACGGCGCCGAAGTTGACCGCAATTTTGACGAGATAGCTCTCGAAGTTGCCGAAAAAGCCCTTAATGAATGGGGCAAATCGGAAGGCGAACTCATCTGCCTGAAAAGAGCTCCCGAACTTCTTTATGAAAGATGGAAAAAACTGGGTGTTCTTCCCAGAAATATCGACAGGGAGACTGTTGAAATCATGCACAGGACCCACATGGGAGTCGATCAGGATTATAAAAATATAGTCAAGCAGTGCACAAGAGCTGCTCTCGCGGACGGCTGGGGCGGCTCTATGATTGCAACCGACCTCCAGGATGTCATGTTCGGAACTCCTTCTCCTCTCCAGTCCGAGGCGAACCTCGGAATCATGAAGCAGGATCATGTCAATATCATAATCCACGGCCATGAGCCGATTCTTTCGGAAATGATAGTCGCAGCCTCACAATCAAAAGAAATGATCGATCATGCAAAATCGGTCGGGGCAAAGGGCATACAGCTCGGAGGCATATGCTGTACAGGCAATGAGATTCTGCAGCGCCACGGCGTTCCGCCCGCAGGCACATTCCTGCAGCAGGAGCTTGCTATAATAACAGGCGCCTGCGAAGCTATGGTTGTCGATGTTCAGTGTGTTTTTCAGAACCTTGCTAATGTCGCAAAGTGCTTCCATACAAAACTGATTACAACGCATCCGATTGCAAAGATGGAGCAGGATAACGTCGTTCATATCGAATTTGATGAGCATCACGCTATGGATGACGCAAAACGCATCGTAAAGATGGCCGTAGACAACTTCAAGAACAGAAGGGCCGAGGTCATGATTCCACGCCAGAAAGCCACGCAGATTGCAGGCTTCAGCGTTGAATCGATTAGGTATCATCTCGGCGGCACCTTCCGCGGCGACTACTACACTCTGAATGACAACATAATAAACGGCCGCATAAGGGGTATTGCAGGCGTTGTGGGATGCAACAATGCGAGAACACGCCATAATGAGGCTCATATAGCCATAGTAAAAGAGCTTATCAAGAATGACGTAATTGTTCTTACAACAGGATGCAACGGAATAGCATGCGCAATGGAAGGACTTCTGACGCCTGAAACGGCTGCGGTGTATTGCGGACCGGGTCTTGCGGAAGTCTGTGAAACCGTCGGTATCCCGCCCGTTCTGCATATGGGTTCATGTGTTGACAACAGCCGTCTGCTGCTGGCTGCCACCGAAGTAGTTAAGGCCGGCGGTCTTGGAAAAGACATCTGTGATTTGCCTTTAGCCGGCAGTGCTCCCGAGTGGATGAGCGAAAAAGCCATCAGTATAGGCCAGTACTTTGTTGCTTCAGGCGTCTATACTCTCTTTGGCCTCCATCTGCCGATGACCGGTGCGCCTGTTTTCCAGAACTACATGTTCAGCGAACTGGAAAAGATTTATGGCGGCATGTGGGACTGCGAAGCCGATCCCATCAAACATGCTCACAAGATGATCGCCCATATTGACAAAAAACGCAAGGCTCTCGGCATAGACAAGGCTAGGGACAGAGTACTCATGGATATGGCTGACCGTCAGAAACTAGAAGCCATGTGATTTGGAGCTTGCTCGTTTAAAAACACCTGAGGTTATAATAATCCTCAACGAAGGAGGAACATATGTCAAGATTAGTAGCATTTGCCGCCATTCAGGGCGGGTATAATATAGTTTCAAAGGTGGAGGGGATGTACAAGAAAGCCCTCGAAACCTATAACGCAGACACAAAAGTCGGTTTTCCCAACACCGCCTATTACCTTCCGGTAATATATTCTCTTCTCGGGTTGAAAGTCGAGACTCTGGAAGATATGAAAAAACCCCTTGAATTTGCAAGAGGACTTCTTCCTCCGCATGTGAAGGGAAGCCATCATCTTCCCTATCTCGGACCTCTTCTTGATGCGGGCATGGCGGCTCTTTTTGCTTTTGAAATTCGGGAAGCTTTAAGATATCTGAATGAACCTGATTTTTACCTTCATTCGGAAGATATAGACCAGGAAGCCGGAAAGATCTGGCTCGGAGCTGCAGATGACACAGTTTTCAGGAAAAGAGGCGTAGAGTTCGTTGACGGTTCCGCTCCAGGATTTGCGGCGATAGTCGGCGCAGCCCCGAGTCCGGAGATTGCAAAACTTATCGTAGAAGAATATCAGAAGAGGAGTCTGTACATATTCCTTGCCGCAAACCAGAATGGAACTACGGTCGCGCAGCAGCTTCTTGAAGCTGGCGTCCAGATCGGATGGAATACAAGAATTGTTCCTTTCGGGCCGGATATCTCTTCCGCCATATTTGCCCTTGGTTTTGCAAACAGGGCCACAATGGCTTTTGGCGGGGTCAAACCCGGAGACTACAAAAAGGTGTTGCTGTACAACAAGAACAGAATCTTTGCCTTTGTAAACGCGCTTGGCGACGTCAATGCTGAATGGGCGGCGGCTGCTGCAGGATGTGTAAACTGGGGATTCCCGACAATTGCCGATACCGATATTCCGGAAATCCTTCCCACCGGTATCTGCACATACGAACATGTCGTGGCCAATGTCAAGCATGAGGATATGGTTCAGAAATCCGTTGAAATCAGAGGACTGAAGGTTACGGTTTCAAAGATAGATATTCCATGCTCTTTCGGACCAGCTTATGAAGGTGAGCGAGTAAGAGGCGCCGATCTTTTCTGCCAGATGGGCGGCGGCAAGACTCAGGCTACCGAGCTTGTAAAACTAGCCCAGATGAATGAAATTGAAGACGGGAAAGTTGAAGTAATCGGACCTGATATCAAGGATGTAAAGGCGGGTGGATCTTTTCCGCTTGGAATCTATGTACAGATTGCAGGCCGTGAATTCCAGGCCGATTTTGAGCCGATTCTCGAGCGCCAGATTCACCACCTCATCAACTACATTCAGGGCGTAATGCATATCGGGCAGAGGGATATAGCATGGATTCGCGTTAGCAAGGCCGCCGTTGACAAGGGTTTTTCACTCAAGGATATCGGCGTTGTACTCCATGCCAAGTTCCATCAGGATTTCCAGAAAATAGTCGACAAGGTGCAGGTAACTCTTTTCACCAATAAAGCCGATGTCGATAAACTGACAAAACGCGCAAGGGATGAATACAGAACAAGAGATGAGCGGGTTGAAAAGATGACCGACGAGTCTGTGGAAACATACTACTCATGCACACTCTGCCAGTCCTTTGCTCCCAACCATGTCTGCACGGTAAGCCCGGAAAGAACAGGCCTTTGCGGCGCATATAACTGGATGGACTGCAAGGCCTCTTTTGAAATCAATCCGACCGGACCCAACCAGCCGATCGAAAAAGGGGAATGTCTTGATCATGTTCTAGGCCAGTGGAAAGGTGTTAATGACTTTGTTTTCAAGGCATCGAGAGGAGCCGTTACCCATTACAACTTCTATTCGATGATCAAAGATCCTATGACAACATGCGGTTGCTGCGAAGCTATTGCGGCGACTCTTCCCACCTGTAACGGAATAATGACTGTACACAGGGATTACACCGGTGAAACGCCGTGCGGCATGAAGTTTACCACGCTCGCAGGTGTTATGGGCGGAGGAGCATCATCTCCCGGATTTGTCGGGCATTCAAAATTCAACGTAACCCAGGGGAAATTCCTTCTGGGCGACGGCGGACTCTTGCGAATGGTATGGATGCCGAAGAGCCTCAAGGAAGAGATCAAGGACAGGATTATAAAAAGGGGAGAAGCTCTCGGGTATCCCAACCTGTATGATATGATAGCCGATGAGACCGTTGGAATAACCGAAGAGGAGATTATGCCGTTCCTGCAGAAAGTGGGTCATCCGGCTCTCTCAATGCCTTCGCTTCTCGGTTGATGTGAAACGGCGGCAGATAACGAATATGTGTTTTAATTTGTAACTGCTCAGGTTGGTAGGCTGTAGGTGTTCAGGCTGCAGGTGTTTTAGCTAGTAGCCTTCAACCTAACAGCCTTCAGCCTAAAAGGCCTGAGTACTTAATTTTAAATAAGGAGATAAAAATGGCATTAACCGGTATTCAGATTTTCAAACTCCTGCCGAAAACCAACTGCAAGGAATGCGGTGTTCCCACATGCCTTGCATTTGCCATGAACCTGGCATCAGGGAAGGCAGAGCTTGATAGCTGTCCATATGTATCCGACGAGGCCAGGGAAAAGCTTTCAGAGGCTTCAGCGCCCCCGATCCGTCCTGTTGCCGTTGGGAAAGGTGTTCGAGCATTCACGACCGGCGGCGAGACAGTGCAATACCGTCATGAGAAGACTTTTTTCAACCCGACGGCATTTGCAGCCCTTGTCAATTCCGACATAAAGGATTCGGATCTTAAGGATAAACTTAAGATATGGAACGCATTTCAGTACGAAAGAGTCGGATTGAACTTGAGGCCTGAAATGGTGGCGCTAAAGGATGTGAAAGGGGACAAGAAAGAATTTTCGCAGAAGGCGAAGATAGTCGCCGAAACGTCCGAATTCAACCTCGTCCTTATGAGTGAAAACGCTGATGTCATGAAAGCAGGCATAGAGGCTTGCAAATTCAAGAAACCAGTCATATATGCCGCTACGGCAGACAATGCAGATGCTTTCGGAGCGGTGGCAAAGGAAAACAACCTGCCGCTTGCAGTCAAGGCCGGTTCCGTTGATGGGCTTATTTCACTCACCGACAAGCTGACAGGCATGGGACTTAAAGATCTCATTCTTGATCCTGGGTCGAGGGAAATTAAGAAATCCCTTGAGGATCTTGTTGCGATAAGGCGCGCCGCGCTCAAAGCTGGGAACAGGTCTCTCGGTTTCCCGACAATAA
>CAYODW010000012.1:0-41408 GCA_964402865.1 uncultured Desulfonema sp.
GCTGAAGGAAGAAGAAAAAATCAAAATAAAAGAGATTCTTCAGACCGCCAAGTTAATTTGATTTTATATTCAGACAGGATTTACAGGATTAACAAGATGATTTGTCGGACCGCTCCGGAAGAGCGATCCGAAACAAATATCCGCTTCGCGGAGCTTGGTCAGCACAACCGATCACTTTGCGAATCATGTCTTCTTTCTCCGCCAGATTGCCTTATTCGCCGCAGGCAATAATCCTGTCTATCCTGTTCATCCTGTCTAATATTCTTTTGTTTTTATCTCTTATTACGCCGCATAAACTGCTGTTGCCGCCTCGATGGCACCCGGCCTGGCTTTAAACCCTTCCGCTTTCAGCACCGCCTCAAGCGCAGAAAGAAAAAGAAAGACGTTTTTGCGGCGGCAGGAGTGTCCCATGAGGCCGACGCGCCACACCTTGCCTGCGAACTGGCCTAATCCTCCGCCGATTTCGATTGCAAAGTCATTCAGGAGCGTCTTGCGCACCTTCAGGTCGTTGATACCGTCCGGGATACGGACGGCATTGAGCATCGGGAGCCGCTCCTTCTCGGGCACAAGCATGGAAAGCCCTATGGCCTCAAGGCCTGCTACAAGGGCAAGGTGATTCAAACGGTGCCTCGCAAACCTTGCCTCCAGGCCTTCCTCGGCGATAATACGCAGCGCCTCGCGAATAGCGTAGATCATATTGATCGGCGCGGTATGATGGTACTTGCGCTCACTGCCCCAGTAATCGCGCACCATGCTGAAATCGAGATACCAGCTTACTACCGGATGTTTGCGCTTCTCCAGCGCCTGAATGGCTGAAGCGCTGAAGCTGACCGGAGATAGCCCAGGAGGACAGGAGATACACTTCTGTGTTCCGCTGTAGGCCGCATCGATTTTCATCTCATCGATTGGGACATTCATTCCGCCCAGGGATGTTACGCAATCGACCAGGAAAAGAGCTCCGGCTTCGTGGGCGATCTTTGAGATCTCCTCCAGGGGCGTGCACGCGCCGGTTGATGTTTCTGCGTGAACTACAGCAACGATTTTGGGTTTGCATCCGTTCACCGCCTTAGCCACAGCCTGAGGATCAACAGCCCGCCCCCACTCGCAGTCCACCCTGATAAGCTTGCCGCCGATACGGGTGACAATGTCGCACATGCGGGTTCCGAACACCCCGTTAACGGCCACTACCACCTCGTCCCCAGTCTCTATCAGATTAACAAAGCAGGCTTCCATGCCGGCGCTGCCGGTTGCCGAAACCGGGATGATCAGAGCGTTTTGAGTCTGGAAAAGATGGCGAAGCAACTGTTGGGTTTCGTTCATGGTTCCTAAGAAATATGGGTCAAGATGACCGATGCAAGGGGCAGCCATGGCTTGCAGCACTCTGGCCGGGACGTCGCTCGGCCCAGGCCCCATGAGAAGCCGGTCACCGGGGTTTATATCTCTGAATTCATTTGGATCAATCTTGGATGGGTTACCACTCATATGTCAATCTACCTCCTCTTTCAGGAATAATAATAAATTTTTGCGGCTTGCTCTATTGCATGAATTATTTTGCATGTCAAGTTGTAACAGGTGTCTTATTCGTGGAGGATTTCCTATTGGTTTGAGGGAGGGTTCAAGGGTTCAAGGGGTCGAGAATTCAAGCGCTTTTGCCTTTTTTAACTTTTCACCGTTCACCAGGTGGCATGCCGCGAGATGCTCTCCGCCTATAGTTCCCTGAGCTGGTAAAAGCTCCGGCTCTTCGGATCTGCACCTGCCGAAAGCAAATGGACAGCGTGTATGAAATCGACACCCTGAAGGCGGACTCAAAGGAGATGGAACGTCTCCGTGAAGGACTATCTTCTGCTTTCTTACTGACGGGTCGGGAACAGGAATTGCCGATATAAGGGCTTGCGTATAAGGATGGAGTGGGTTCTTATAAACAGAATCTGCATCGGTATATTCAACAATTTTACCCAGATACATAACTGCAATATAGTCTGAAACATGTTTTACAACGGAAAGATCATGGGCAATGAATAGATATGCAAGGTTCATTTCGGATTGCAGATCAAGAAGAAGGTTCAAAATCTGTGACTGAATAGAAACATCCAGAGCAGATACCGGCTCATCACAAATAACCAGTTTAGGCTTAAGGGCGATAGCTCTTGCTATTCCAATTCTCTGCCGCTGTCCCCCGCTGAATTCATGAGGAAAACGGGTAACAGCACTTCCGGATAATCCAACGCGTGACAGTAGTTTTTCGATTTCATCCCGTCTTGTTTCAGCTGTCCCGATCTTATGAATGATAAAGGGCTCCTCTATTATCTCCCCGATGGTCTGGCGTGCATCAAGAGATTCAAAGGGATCCTGGAAAATCATCTGCATATTTCTTCTGAGCAATCTTAAATTTCCCTGTGTCATCCCGGAAATATTTTCTCCTTCAAAGAGAACCTCACCGCCTGATAAATTATAAAGCCTGAGAACAGCCCTTCCAACCGTGGTTTTTCCGCAACCGGATTCACCGACCAGGCCGACTGTTTCACCCGCTTTGATTTTCAGGGTGATGCCGTCAACGGCATGCACCTTTCCGGTCTGTCTGCGGAATATTCCGCCGTATACCGGAAAATGCATCTTAAGATTGCTCACTTCAAGCAGATATTCAGACATAAAGATAGCAGCTCACCAAATGTTCATCTTCAACAACGGAAACAGGGGGATGAACTGTTCCGCATACAGGCATTGCATCGGGGCACCTGTTTCTGAACCTGCATCCCGTGGGAAGTTCGTGCAGGGCAGGAACCATCCCTTTTATCACATGAAGCTTTTTTTTCCTTTCCCCCTCAAGACGCGGGATCGATAACAGAAGTCCTTTCGTGTAAGGATGCAAAGGCTTGTTAAATATTTTATCAACAGGACCTGTTTCAGCCACCTTGCCCGCATACATGACAAGCACTCTGTCACTGGTTTCAGCAATGACTCCAAGAGCATGGGTAATAAAGATTATTGCCATGCCCGTTTCGGCCTGAATTTGCTTCATCAGTTCGAGTATCTGGGCCTGAATTGTTACGTCAAGAGCGGTTGTGGGTTCATCGGCAATCAGAATATCGGGTTTACACACAAGAGCCATTGCTATCATTACTCGCTGTCGCATACCTCCTGATATCTGGTGCGGATATTCCTCCACCCGTTTTCCGGGATCTGAAATTCCGACTTTCCGCAGTATTTCAACCGAACCTTCACTGATCTCTTTTTCGCTCATACCCGAATAGCGAAGTTGGAAGACTTCTCCTATCTGATCTCCTATTCTGTGGACAGGATTAAGGGCGGTCATAGGCTCCTGGAAAATCATGGATATCCGGTTCCCCCGGATCTCATGCATCCTTTCAGCCGGAAGGTCTGCGATATTGGTTCCTGAAAACATGATGCGTCCGCTCTCAATAAGGCCTGAAGGCTTGGGAAGAAGCCTCATTATCGAAAGAGCCGTGACGCTCTTACCGCAGCCGGACTCACCGACTATTCCGAGAACCTCTCCCTTTTGAACCTCAAAACTGACATCATCAACAGCTCGTATCCTGCCAATTTCGGTATCAAAAGATGTGACAAGGTTTTCAACCCTCAGTACCGCCTCTTTACTCACGCCTCACGCCTTTCGCCTCTATCTTCTCGTCTCACGCCTCTTGCCTAATCTATCGATTTCATCTTATATGTCGCGTCAATTATCGTAACGGGCTTAAATTTTATTCCTTTTTTCATTGCTTCTTTTGTCTCGTCATAAACTTTATTATCAAACCAGAAAAGCCCGCCGGCCATGCTGCCAAAAGGGTCAAAAAGGTCCGTTGAGTGCATAGTCCCTGGAATTTCGGGAAATTTCCACCATCTCCAGTAGGCATGCCTCACATATGGGACCATGAAAGTCGGAACAAATACACCCAGCTCATGAATTTTCGTCTGGATTGCAACAGACAGCTTTATCCGCTCCTCTTCTTCAAGGGAATTCCGATAAGCATCTATAAGTTTATCCATTTCAGGGTCATCGGTGTTTGTTATATTGTTAGTCTGAGGTTTGTGGGCATTTGCCGAATGGAAATGCTCCCAGAACTGCGGCCTGAAAGAAGTGCTCCAGCCCATCCATGCCACATCATGTTTTTTCTCAAGAAATTTCTTGAAAGCGGCTGTCGGATCAAGATTCTGGAGCCTGAGCTCAATTCCGGCTTTTTTGGCCTCCTCCTTTAACACAACAAGCCTCGGAGTGTGCGCTTCGGACCCGTATGTTACTTCAACTGAAAAGCGGCTTCCGTTCTTTTTCCATATTCCTTCTGTTCCGCGTTCCCAGCCGGCTTTTTTCATATAGTAATCGACCTTTTCAAGATCAAATCTTCTTGCCCTTATCTTTTCGTTTGAATACTTCCCGTAGCCGACAAATCCATGCTCGAGCCTGAAATAATCGTTTCTTAAAACCTTCTCTATCACCCTTTCCACATTCATCGCGTGGGCAAATGCATATCTGACATTTATATCTTTAAATATCTCCCTGTCCTGGTTCAGCCATAACCCCATGGCAGACTGCTGGGTATCATTGAAAAACCAGATCTTATGAACATACCCGTTCTCAATTACAGGTGTTTTTGATTTAACATGCCAATACTCAGGTATCGTAAGGCCAAATTCATCTTCCTTCCCCTTTTTGAAATACTCCCATATCATGTTCATATCTCGCACAACCGTGAATATCACCTTCTCGACATTGAAACGGTTTTTGAAATACTTCAGCTCATCTCCCCACCAGTCGTTTTTACGCCGGAAAACAATGTGCTTTCCTTTGACAAATTCGCTCATCTGGTAAGGTCCGGTGTTGGGCACAATCTCCCAGTTGTACTTTCTCACAAAATTATTATCCAGTTTTCCATAATAGTGAGCCGGCGTCGGGGCTATTCCGAGCTTTAGATATAGATCCGGTTCCGCCTTGGTTGCGACAACGGCAAGCGTATAATCATCAAAAACTACTACCTTATCTATCTCCTTTGTGTAGTAATCATTGTACCAGGGCGCCACGATATGCTTTGAGCGCATGAACTCAAGCGTGAATGCAAAATCTTTTGCAGTAACAGAGACTCCGTCCGACCAGCGGGCTTTTCTGTTAAGCCTGAAATACATAGTCTTTTTATCTTTTCCGAATGCCCAGTGGGTTGCAAGTTCAGGAATGATATTTAAGGTATTCGGATGAATTCCTATAAGTGACAAATGGTTGTCCAGAATAGCGCTTCTGAAGCTTCCGTTCGAATCAGGGCCGACAACGCGAAATGTCATCGGGAAACTTGTTATGTCCGCATGAAGAGTTCCGCCTCTTTTTGCTCCCGGTGAAGCATATTCGGGATCGGAGTTGTTCGTAAGCCATTTAATATCCTTCGGAAGCTCCGGAACGACGGCATATGCCGCACACGACAGGATCAACATACCGGCAACCAGGGCAAGTCTGACAAAAGTTTTTATTACTATTTCAAACATTTTCACTCTATATTTATTGTTTACGGTTTCTGCTTCGGACATCGAATATCGTAATTCGTGGATCGTGGATCGTGATTCGGTCTACAATTTACGATCTACGATTCACGTTCTTTCCCTTTGCCTCGTGCCTCACGCCTCTCGCCTTTCTTCATTCATAAGTCGAATACATTTTAGGATCAAACGCCTCCCTCACCGCCTCCCCGACAAATGTAACGGTTACAAGAGTTATGGTCATTGCGCCGATCACCGAACTTCCTATCCACCAGGAATCCATGTGTATCCACCCCTGCTGGAGAAGCTCTCCCCAGCTTGGCGTTGGAGGAGCAAGGCCGAAGCCTAAATAATCAAGGGATGTCAGAGCAACAATTCCGCCTGAAACCGCGAAGGGAGCGTAAGTTACTATCACTGATATTGTATTCGGAATTATATGCCTGAATATTATCCGGCTGTTCGTAGCTCCAAGCGCCCGTGCCGCAAGGACATATTCTCTTGCCTTCTCCTTGTAAGTAACCGTTCTGATTGTCCATGTCATTCCAATCCATCCAAAAAAGGCCATAATCATTATAAGGGTAAAAAAACTCGGTACTACAATTGAAGAGATAATTATTATTACATAAAGAAATGGCACATTTGACCATATTTCTATTATACGCTGGAAAAAAAGGTCGAATCTTCCGCCGAAATAACCCATTGCGCTTCCTATGCTTATGCCGATTCCATAATCAAACAGCAGCAGGAGAAACGAAAATATTATGGCAATCCTGAAACCATATACGAGGCGGGCTAGGATGTCTCTCCCTACATTGTCTGTCCCAAGGTAATGCTTTTCGGCAAATGATGGGGGAAAAGGAGGAAAGCTGTCTTCCTTAAGATCGTTTTCATAAGGATTATAAGGAACAGGAGGCAAAAAGACCCAGTTCCCTTTTGCCTCTTCTCTAAAATGCTTCTGAAGCTGCCTGTAGTTAGTCTCATAGTCATAATCAAGGCCGAATTTCACTCCGGGGTTCATGCTTTCGTAAACAGGAAAATAGTAACTTCCATTATAGCAAACTATAAGGGCGCGGCTGTTTACAAGCATTTCAGCAAATAATGAGGAAAGAATCATTAAAAGAAGAAGTATAAAAGAATAATACCCCCTCCTGATGGATTTAAAACGCTTTATCTTTTTTATAGTAAGAGGATTCAGTCTCATAATTATTCAAACTTGACCCTTGGATCTACAATTGCAACACATATGTCTGACAGGATATTACCTATCAAAAGCAGAAGAGATGAGATTACCAGTATTCCGAGAACAACAGGATAGTCACGCTCGATAATAGCCTCATAGCCCAGAAGCCCCATGCCGTTTATGTTGAATACTTTTTCTATCAGAAAAGAGCCCATGAGAATTACGGAAATATTGTTGCCGAAATGGGTCGCGATAGGTATAAGGCTGTTTCTCAAAGCATGGCGGAAAACAGCCTTTTTAAAGGAGAGTCCTTTTGCGATTGCCGTGCGTACATAATCAGATGAGAGATTATCCATGAGCGTATTTTTCATCAGAAAAGTCATAACCGTAAATGAACCTGCCACATATGCGGTCAGGGGAAGAATGGTATGCCGGAGTATATCAAGGGTTTTGTTGAATAAGGTCAATTCTTCAAAATTCTCGCTCACAAAACCGCCAAGAGGGAATATGTCGAGATAAGAAGAAAAGAATATGAGCAGCAGCACCCCGACGACCCATCCCGGAACGGCATATCCCGTAAAAACAACAACGGAAGTTGCGTTATCGAAATAGCTCTTGTGCTTGACGGCTTTTGCTATACCAAGCGGTATGCACACGCCATACACAAGTATCATGGTTATTATTCCGAAATAAATGGATACGGGTATCCGTTCTTTTATCATGCTCCAGACAGGGTCATAATAGCGGGTCGATACTCCGAGATCTCCTGTCAGCACCTTCTTAAGCCAAAGGAAATAGCTTGTAAGAACCGGCTTGTCGAAACCGTAATATTTTTTTAATTCTCCGATCTGCTCTTCTGAAAGAGGCTGGTTCTGCTCCCGTGAAGATGTTTTAAATCCGCCTTTACCGTCCATGCTCTGCATCTGCTGGGCCTGAGCTATCATGCGCTCAATGGGTCCACCCGGCACGAATCTCGTAATCACAAAGACCATTACTGTAATTCCCAGGAAGGTTGGCAGAATTAATAAAAGGCGTCTTAAAATATATGTCGTCATTTTACAGTTTTTTTTCTCCGGAGCCGATTTTATTCTTTTTCCCCTATTATCTGAAAAGCTTTTATATCTCAAGACAAAACAGTAAACATTGAATAGTCGATAGTGAATAGTGAAAGAAAGGGCTCAAGTATTCGAGGAGCAGGAAGCACAAAGGAATTGACATGATTAATCGATTCTTGTTAACAGGTCATCAGTGGAAGTAAGAAAAAGGCGTTATTGAGTAAAATATCGAATATCGAACTTCGAAGTACGATGTACGAACATCGGTTAACAAATCTGAAACCATAAACCAGAGACCAGGAACTTGATAAATGTTCAATTCTGAAAACAGCACACCGGCTGCGGAACTTGAAGAAAGAATAAAAAAATTCCAGATTCATCTTAACAAAAACAATATCGACGGCTCGCTTATAATTCAGAACACGGACCTTTTCTATTTTGCCGGAACAATTCAGCAGGCGCATCTTTACATTCCTGCAGATGGTGAGTCTCTTCTTATGGTACGCAAAAGTTACGAACGTGCCCTGGAAGAATCTAACATCAAAAGGATAATCCCCTTTTCAAGCCCGAAACAGATTCCGGGTCTTTTGCGGGAAAACGGGTATAATTTGCCCGGAGTTCTTGGTCTCGAGACTGATGTAATGCCTGTAAATATTTATTTTACCTACCGCGAATGTTTCGAAAATTCAAAACTTGTTGACGTATCTCATTTCATACGCCTTGTCCGGTCGGTAAAATCGGGTTACGAAATTGAAATAATCAAAAAAGCGGCTTTTTTTTCCGATGTGGTTGCTGAGAAAGCAAAAGAGCTTCTTGAGGAAGGAATAACCGAAATCGAATTTGCCGGGAAAGTCGAAGCTGAAGCCCGTAAACTTGGTCATCAGGGAACTGTAAGGATGAGGCTCTGGGGAAGCGAAATGTTTTACGGTCACATCATGGCCGGCTCATCCGCAGCAATTCCGAGTTTTCTTTCATCTCCCACAGGAGGTCTTGGTGTCGGGCAGGCCGTTGCCCAAGGGCCCGGTTTTATGACTATAAAAAAACATCAGCCCGTGCTTGTCGATTATGTCTTTGCATGGATGGGATATCTTGCAGACCACACGCGCATTTTTTCAATAGGAGACCTTCCTGATGAATTGATAAAAGCTCACCAGGCAATGCTCGATATACATGCCATGATCAAAAAGGAAGCGAAGCCGGGAATAAAGGCCGGCGATCTTTATGAAATGGCGACAGAGATGGCGGAACGTATAGGATACGGTGAAAATTTCATGGGAGTCGGCGACCAGAGAATACGTTTTGTGGGACATGGAATCGGGCTCGAACTGGATGAGTATCCTTTCCTCGCAAAAGGCCAGAAAATGGTCTTGAAGGAGAATATGACAATAGCCGTTGAACCCAAACTCGTTTTTCCGGGCAAGGGTGTTGTAGGTATTGAAAACACACATCTTGTTACACAAAACGGCCTCGAACAGCTCACACTCGCAGATGAACAGATAATGATAGTTTGACTATTCACTGTTTACTATTCACAATTTTAATCCTATCAGTTTTTTTTGAAACAAATATTACGGTTTGTGTTATAAATAAATTACAAAAAGGAGGCCCGGTATGAATCCAAAAGAAGAAACAAGACTCATCGGCCCTGAAGGACGGCCCGTATTTGGTATTCACAGCTCTCCCGTGGAATCCTTTAATCTGACTGATCTGCGCATTTACGGGAAAGATAAAAAAGAAGGGCTGGTTAAAAATTTCATCACCGGGTTTCGAATAAAACGCTGGGAGTATCTTGGGGTCTGCAACGACGAAATCATATTCGGCGCCGCAATTGTAAACCTTGGATATATGACAAATATGTTCACCTACATATTTGACCGGAAGGCCGGAAAAATAAAACAACTGGAAGCCATTATCCCATCCGGAAAAGCCGGTCTCTTTAAAGGATCTTTTCAAAACGGCTCTGCAAGTTTTAAGAACAGGAATGCCTCTCTGAATTTTATCAACAAGCCTGACAGGGTTCTTGCCAAAATCTCTGTCAGCGGAACATTGCACGCTGAACTGAATTTCTTAAAGCTAACCGAACCCCTGTGCTGTACATCGCGGGTCGGGCTTGACGGTTTTAACTATACTCATAAAGAAGCCGGCATTTCTGTAAGTGGTAATATCATATTCGGGGGATATGAATGCGAGATAATTGAAAAAGAATCTTCAGGAGTGGTGGACTATACGCTCGGATATCTTGCCCGGCATACATTCTGGAACTGGGCGTCAGGAGGCGGTTTTGATACAACTGGAAACAGGATCGGGTTTAATCTTGTACAGGGTGTTAATGAAACGGGCTTTACCGAAAATGTATTCTGGGTTAACGGGAAGATGATAAAAACAGATGTCATCGATTTTCAATACAGCGACCTTGATCTTCTTAAGGAGTGGAAAATGGTCTCAAACGACGGGAAGATAAATCTTATTTTTTATCCCGAAGGAGAGAGGGCCGCCAATATAAACATTGGCGTCATAGCAAGCAAATTTCACCAGCCGTTCGGACGATTTGAGGGCATATTGTCAAATGGCCGGAAAATGTGGGAACTGAAAAACGCTGCCGGTTTTACGGAAGAGCATTATGCAAAGTGGTAATAAAACCGCTGAAAATACTGTTCCGATCACTGATCCCTTATTACTGGTCACTTTCCCCTGGCCCCTGCCCCCTGTTTCCTGGCCTTTTCCTTGATTCTTTGTATATGCCCCCTGCCAAGCCCCTTTACCTCACAGCCGAGTTCAAAATAGCGACGGATGTCATCGTCATTTAAAATGCCGAAGCAGTCTATAACAGCAAGAGGTTTTCCTGTAATTTTTACGACATTATCGGGTGCCAGTGAAAGATACTCTTTATGCCTCACCGCAAGTATAACTGCATCTGACCCTTCAAGTGCGCCGGTTAAATTTTTACTCATGCGGAGTTCGGTTAAATTTTCCTGGTTTCTGAAATATCTGGCCCAGGAATGGCCGGATGCAGGATAAACGTCCTGTTTCTCAAGCTCCCACCAGTGTTTGACATACGGATCATGCGCCCTGATTTCCGCGCCCATTTCCGCCAGTTTCCGCACAATTATTTCCGATCCGCTGTATCGGGTATCCCCCACATCCTGCCTGTAAGAAACTCCCAGAACGGTAACTATTGATGCCGCCACAATTTTTCCCATGTTACGCAGGGCATCGCGAGCGAGCTGAACGGCTCTCAATGAACGGGTATCATTAATGTCAATTGCAAGCGGTGTGACTTTAAATATGTCATCTTCAAATCCCATAAGAGTATGATAAGCCCAGACACCCAGCCCTCCGTCCTTGGGCAGGCAGTATCCTCCAATGCCGGGACCGGGGAAAATAATATTGGAGTGGGTCGGGCGTACTTTGATTGCTTCTATCACTTTGGTCAGATCCACGCCGTTTCTCTCCGCAAACACACTCCATTCGTCCATAAATGCAAGAAGGGTAGCCCGGTATGAGTTCTCAACGATCTTGCAGGTTTCACTTTCGATGGGCTTTTCAAGGATCGTCAGGGGAAATTTTTCCACATTGATTACATCCGAAAGGAACTTTGTAATGCGTTCACGCGCCGGCACATTAATACCGCTGCATACCCGCCAGAAATCTCTCACGGAAGCCACATAGTTTCGGCCGGGCATAACCCGTTCAAAGGAATGCGACAACAATGGTTCAGCATCCCTGAGTCCCCTTTTTTCAAAGGCCTTTTTAATTATCGGATAGGCCACATATTCGGTGGTTCCCGGAGGCACTGTGGTTTCTATCAGAATAAGGCAATCCGGCTCAATCTTTTCGCCCACGACTTTCAAACTCTCTTCAAGCGCTGCAATGTCGGCATACCCCTTTCGGCAATCACCTAATGTTTCCTTGTGATAATCACACTGAACATCCACAACAACCACATCAGCGAGGGAGAGGGCATCATATGTAAAAGTTGCGATAAGGGTTTTCTTTTCATTTACGCATCTTGCGATCATGGGCGCCACCTCGGGATCTTCAGCTTCAACAGGTGAAATTCCACGATTTATATAAGGAATCTTCCAGAATGATCTTGTTGAGGGTCGCTGCATGCCGATAACAAAATATCCGGGCTTACCGCTTTTTTTATCTTCAGAATCGGCAACCACGCCGGCCATAACCGCGCCGACAAAGCCCACGCCCATGACTACTACGATCTCCCGGCCTTTCAAACGATGTTCTTTGACAAGTTTTTTCAGCCGGTTGTTTTCTTTCTGGTAATCTGATTCCCGCGGTAATGCGAATATCTCGCCGTCCGGTGATGCTGAAATTGGTGTTTCGGAAAAACGCGGAGAATCAATTTCCTTTTTTTTCATAATCTCTCTGAACCTCCCTGACGAATTGTAATTTGAACCCTGTTTGCAGCAGGATATTTCGCTATCGTTCCCGAAGTTTTTGTTATATAAAATATATCATATATTAATGACAATCTTTTTATGGCTTATTATCTTTCCTGCCGTTTTTGGCAAGGAAAATAAAACTTTCTTGACAAGATGCAGATGTTTAGATATTTATAACAAATCCGAAGGGCTGCAATTATTCTTTCGCTGGCTCGGAATGCTTTTAGATCGATAATACAAAGACATTAAACTTTCCCATATAATTCGGCAATGAATTAAGGAGGACCAAAAGATGAAATCAATTTTCAAGTTCGTGGTCGTTGTTGCTGTAGGTGTTCTTCTTTGGGGGGGTGGTAACGCCCATGGAGAGACACTGGAGGAAGCGATCAGATTTGTTCTGCAGACCAACCCGGATATCAGGGCGGTCGCTTACAATCGACTGGCCAGGGACCAGGAGGTGGTTCAGGCAAAGGGAGGATATTTCCCAACCCTTGATGTCTCCTATTCGACCGGCAAAGACATAATTAAGGACGGAAAGAACACGCCACCACCTTTAGCCTCGGATCGGGTAACAACCGAACCGGAATCAACCGTCCTGAGTCTCCGCCATAATTTGTTTCATTTCGGCACGACCCAATCCGAGGTAAGAAGGCAGGAAGCCCGCGTCCAGTCCGAAGCTTATCTGTTGCATGGAACATCGGAAAACGTCGCCCTGCAGGCATCCAGGGTTTACCTGAATCTGCTTCGTAACATGGAACTGTATGAGCTTGCTAAGGAAAACCTGCTCAATCATGAACGGATTGCAGACCAGATGAAGTTGCGGAGCACATCCGGAGTCGATCGCAAAGCCGATCTCGACCAGGTTATGGGGCGTCTTGCGCTGGCGCAGTCCAACGTGGTCGTAACCACAGCAAATATCACCGACGGAAAGACAGATTACCAGGCTGTAATCGGCCATCTTCCGGAAAACCTTGTTAATGTTGCTCCCATGGATTCGGCTATTCCTGCATCTATGGACGAAGCGGAACAGGTGGCCATGAAAAACCATCCGATTCTAAAATCCGCTTTAGCCGATCTTGAAGCAAGACGGGCGCAGTATGAGACGGCAAAGCGGGTTAATTATCCGAGCCTTGACCTTGCTGCGGATTACAAGTGGGAAACGGACGTTACCTACCCGAACAGCAACCGGGAACTGACGGCAAGCGCTGTGGTGCGGTTCAATATTTTTAATGGTTTCCGGAACAAGGGGCGGATAGCCGAAACATTGCATCTGATCAATGAAGCAAGGGAAATTCTCAACAGCGCTCAGCGTCAGGTCCTTCAGTCGGTTCGCCTTTCCTGGGAGGCTTACATGGCAGCAAAGGAAAGAGTGGCGCACCTTGAGGAATATGTCAAGTCAACCGGATCAACAACACAGGCTTTTGCTGAACAGTGGAATATCGGAAGACGCACCATGTTCGACGTCCTTGATACCCAGGCTGAATATATCACCGCCAAGTCCGACCTCGTAAAAGCCAACTACGACAAACTATATGCTGAATACAGGGTCTTGAGCGGTATGGGCAGGCTGATAGATACCCTTGGCCTGAAATTGCCTGAAGAAAGCAAAGTTGATCTTAAGCTGACGGAGCTGATCCCCCTGCCTCCTGAATGGGATAAACCGGCTAATTAAAGTCCGGGAACTAGCCGCGCAGTTGAGCTGAAACAGTTAACTCATTCCCCGCTGCTTGCAGCGGGGAGCTTTATTTAAAGCACCAGGTATTCCTTTTTCCTTCCTAACAACTTACTCAACAGGATGGGTCAACTCCAACGACAGTGGCCAAGCATTTGAAAAAAAATAAATCAATCCTGCCGCTTTTTACTCTTTTCGTGTGTCTGGTAATCGCAGCACCGGTCATTACAGGAACAATCTTTCGCTTCGATAAAGATTTCCTTAAGAAAGCGGAAGATAAATGCGGGAAAGAGGCGCCGGCTCGATTCACTGCGTGGGAAGAGCTGATCTACAATGATAAAAGTCCATCCGACCGGGAAAAGCTCGAAAAAGTCAACCGCTTCTTTAACAGCAGGATCCTGTTTGTAAACGACATTGACCTATGGGGTGACAAGGATTACTGGGCGACGCCCATTGAGTTTCTCTGCAAGAAGGCCGGTGATTGTGAGGATTTTGCAATTGCCAAATATTTCACACTTAAGGCGATGGGGGTCGCCGAAGAAAAGCTGAACATTACGTATGTTAAGGCATTACAACATAATATAGCCCACATGGTACTGACTTATTACAGCGAACCCGGAGCCGAACCTCTTGTTATCGATAACCTAATAGACTCCATCGATCCAGCATCGAAACGAACCGATTTAATGCCTATATTCAGCTTTAACGGCCTGGGACTCTGGACAGCCAAAGAGCGTGGGAAAGGCAAGATGGCCGGAAGTGCCGACAGACTCAAACCATGGCAGGGTCTCATGCAGAAGATGTCGGAGAATAAACTGTAAAGAGGGGGATTATAAAATGACACTATACCGCCAACTCATTATTTTTACACTGGCTCTGTTTTTTATTCTTTTTGCCGGAACTTGGTATGCAAAGCTCGACAGCACCCGTTCATTCCTGGTAGATCAGCTCGAATCACATGCCCAGGATACGGCAACATCTCTTGGCCTCTCCGTCTCCCAGCATGTAATTGAAAATGATATGCCTTCGGTTGAAAGCATGATCAACGCAGTATTCGATCGCGGGTATTACGAAGTCATCAAACTGGTCGATGCCAAGCAAAATATTATGATCGAGCGCGTCTTGATCGTGAAAATAGAAAACGTTCCTCCGTGGTTCATCCGCTGGATTCCCCTTGAGACCCCCGAAGCAAGCGCAAATGTGATGTCCGGCTGGATTCAGGCGGGCGCTATTCTGGTGAAAAGCCATCCCGGCTATGCATACAAGACGCTCTGGGAAGATATGGTCAGCACTACGCGGTGGTTTATCGCCTGCGGTATTTTCGTGCTAATTGCCGGGGGAATAGGACTGCGCTTTCTGCTCAGGCCGCTTGTACTCGTGGAGCGTCAGGCCGACGCCTTGTGCAGAAAGGAGTATGAGATTCAGGAACGCGTGCCCTGGACAAAGGAGCTAAGGCGCGTGGTCGAGGCCATGAACCGCATGACCAATAAAGTGAAGGAGATGTTCGAAGAGCAGGTAACCCAGGCCGAAGGTCTCCGGGAACGCTCCTATCACGACCCTGTGACCGGCTTGGGAAACCGTCGCTATTTCGATACCCAGATAATTGCCCGGCTCGATCGCCGCGACAGTGTCACCAAGGGCATTCTGCTTCTGATCAAGCTTAACGATCTTGATAAACTTAACCAAACGAAGGGATTTCAGGCCGGTGACGAATTTCTGAAAAGGGTGGCGGCGCTGCTCTCGGAAGCCACCAGGCATTACCCTAGCTGCGCCCTTGCCCGTCTTACGGGCGGCGACTTCGGAATTTTTCTTCCCGATGCTCCGCCATGGGATGCCGAAACGATAGCAGGCAGCCTGGCCAACAAGCTGAGCCAGATTTCCTCCGAGCAGCTCGCGTTTACGGACAACATAGGCTATGTGGGAGCCGCGACCTATGAAGCAACCACTACGCTGGGCCGCCTCCTTTCTGAAGCCGATCTGGCATTGACCTCCGCCATGCAGACGGTTCCCAACGGATGGATTGTCCGTGCGATTACCGAAGAAACGGACAGGGCGCCTCTGGGTAAGCAGCACTGGAAGAATCTGCTTGAAAAGGCCCTCGGAGATCGAAGAATAAGCCTTGATGCCCAGCCGGTCGTTAAGACGACAGACAGGAACCAGCTCCTCCATCTCGAAATTTTTTCCCGGATCATTCAGGAAGATGGCAAATTCTTAAGCGCCGGCGTATTTATGCCCCTTGCCGAGCGCCTGAATCTCGTTTCTTCCATAGACCGAATCGTTATCGAAGAGGTTATGCAGCTCGACAGCAGCCGGCTCAACGTTGGAAACATTGCGGTGAACGTGTCTCCAGCCTCTTTGAAGGATGACACATTCAGGCAATGGCTGCAATCCGCTCTGAAAACTCTGCCACGAACGGCGCCCCGGATCATCTTTGAATTTTCCGAACTCAGCGCAGTTCAGAATCAGGATTTGGTAAGTGATTTCGGAATCTTCGCACGTGAATACGGGCACGCCATGGGACTCGATCATTATGGACAGAGCTTCTCCAATTTACGATATCTCAAATCAATGCGTCCCGATTATGTAAAGATCGACCGAGCCTACACCGGGGAACTCAAGAACGAGGAGAGTGACAGCCGATTCTTCATCGGCTCGCTGTGCAGCGTAGCACACAGCATAGATATTAAAGTTATCGCGGAAGGGGTGGAAACAGAACAGCAATGGCAGATTCTAAACGAGCTGAATCTTGATGCAATTCAGGGATATATTGTTGACAAGCCGAAGCCTGTCAAGGGTATGATGAAAATATGATTAAAGGAAACATTTTAACGCCCCTAAGCCCATTGCCCCTGCCAGACCCGAATTGGAGATATTTAAAGGTCTCGGTAGAGCGTCAAGGGTTATAAAATATCATCAACCATCAGGTCCTGTGAAGCGACCGTCTCCCGAAGCCGCTTCCGCTCAGTGATTCTTTCCCTGGCCTGTTCCGGAAGCTCCGTAAAAATAATAACGTTTTTCTGAATGAGAAGATCGATCAGATCTTCCAACAGACGTATGATACCCATATCGGATAACGCCAGCAGCATCTTCCGGGTATCCGCGCTGATTGTTTTATGAAGAAAATCGAGAATTTCTTCATCCATTACGGTTTTTTGTTCAGATGCCTCCGGACGGGGGCTGCTGTATAATGCGGTGATTTTTCCATCTCCGGCCCGTTCTACATAAAGCATGGCTTTTCTCCTAAATATTAATCGTTCTCATGGTGAAAAAAGTTTCAGATCTTCTCTGTATATAAGGATAGCATTTTTTTAATATATAATATATAGTTAATATACTTTTTTGTGAAACATTTTCTAAATCAGTCTCGACAAAGAGGATGGAGAATGTTATAATGTATGATATAAAGTTGAAGTTATCGATGTTTATTTTCCCCCAATCGAAAGACAATATCTATGTCAGAAATTAATGTAGAAACCTCTCCTGGGGAATGGAATCTCAGAGAGGACGCGGATAGACATGATGACCCGCTTCTGGATTGCCTGATACAGCTTACGAAGCTGCATGGACGTCCCTCTTCCCGCGCCGGATTAAGTTCCGGTCTTCCGCTCGTCCATAATCGCCTCACGGTAGAGCTGTTTTCAAGGGCTGCCGCCCGGGCCGATCTGGCTACCCGTATTTTGAAAAAACCTCTTGCAAAAATTTCCTACATGCAACTTCCCGCAATATTGCTTCTCAATGAACGGCAGGCATGTGTCCTCGTTGAAAACATATCCGGAGGAAAATTAAAGATACTGATGCCTGAAACAGGCATGGGAGAAAAAATCATTTTGCTGGAGGAATTGGAAAAAGTTTATTCGGGGTACGCCATTTTCGTCCGTCCGAAATTCCGGATGGAAAAAGAGGCTCTTGACGATCTCAGCCCGGGTGCCGGAAAACACTGGTTTTGGGGAACAATATTTAATTCATGGCGCATCTATCGTGATGTCCTCATAGCTTCTTTCCTGATAAACGTTTTTGGTCTGGCCAGCCCGTTTTTTGTTCTCATAGTCTATGACCGGGTCATACCCAACAATGCCGTGGAGACTCTTTGGGTGCTCGCAATCGGCATTATGGTTATCTATCTGTTTGCAGTGGCAATGCGCGCATTGCGCGGTTATTTTGTAGATGAGGCGGGGAGGAGGGCCGACCTGAAAATGTCCGCGATGCTTCTCCAGAAAGTTATGGGTCTTAAGCTAGAAGTCCGGCCTCAATCCATAGGCTCTTTTTCCAAGAACCTGCAGGAATTCGAGGGTATCCGCGATTTTGTCACCTCATTTTCCATTACTTCTCTGATCGATCTCCCCTTCATGGCATTGGGCCTCTTCGTTGTCTGGTATATCGGCGGCAACATAGTCTTCATATTCATTGCCGCTATAATATTGATGCTGATCTATGCCGTCCTGATCCAGGTTCCCCTGCAAAAAGCTGTTGAAAAGACATTCAAGGCATCCTCTCAGAAAAATTCAATTTTGATTGAAGGATTATCGGGCCTTGAGACCATCAAGATGCTGGGCGCGGAGAGCCAGATCCAGCGCGCGTGGGAAGAATCGGTCGGCTATATCGCAAAATGGAGTTCAGTGTCGAGACTGCTCTCATCATCCGTCAATCACTTTGCTTTTTTTATACAAAGCGGAGTGGTGGTGGTTGCAGTCATTGCAGGCGTATATATGATTTCAGAAGGAACTCTCACGCAGGGCGGTCTGATTGCCCTGGTTATCCTGTCGCGGCAGGTTATCGCGCCCATGGGACAGGTCGTCAGTCTTGCCACCCGTTTCCAACGCGCCAAGGAAGCGCTTAAAACACTGAATGATATAATGGCTCTTCCCGTGGAAAGGCCTGTCGGCAAGTCGTTTTTGCTAAGAACCCGGTTTCAGGGCGCCATAGGAGTGAAGAATCTCACTTTTTCCTATCCGGGGCAGACAATAAAAGTCCTGAACAATATCACCATGGAAATTTCAGCCGGTGAAAAGGTCGGCATTATAGGTCCTGTCGGTTCAGGAAAGACTACGCTGGGCAAACTGCTTTTAGGCTTATATGAGCCTATCAGCGGGATGGTTACGATGGATGGAACCGATATACGGCAGATCGATCCTGCGGAATTGCGGAGTTTTATAGGCCATGTCCCCCAGGATCTCATACTCTTTCGCGGAACCGTCCGGGACAATATAACCATGGGCACCCATGATGTAGATGACACCACCATTATGCGCGCGGCGGAGCTTACAGGAGTCGATGAATTCGTCAAGAAGCATTCCCTTGGTTTTGACATGGAAGTCGGAGAATTGGGCAGGGGCCTCTCCGGAGGACAAAGGCAATGCGTAGTTCTGGCAAGGGCCATGCTGATGGATCCGCCCGTGCTTGTTTTGGACGAGCCTACGAGCAACATGGATAACCGGACGGAAATCCGTTTGAAAGACAATTTGTCCAAAGTAATCAAAGAGAAAACCCTGATATTGATAACGCACCGCGCCTCACTCCTTGAAATGGTTGATCGTCTTATCGTCATTGATAACGGCGTGATCGTTGCGGATGGACCCAAGGCTTCTGTTCTCGAAGCGCTGAAAAAGGGCAGGATTAACGTGTAGGCAGGAGAATACCATTGTCTGAATCTGAAAAAAAACCGAAACCAAACGAATTATTCTACCGCATGCCGTCTGAAGATATCGATCTTGTCACCGATATCCGGTCGTCAGTCATGGCCCAGTCTCCCAGAGGAGGCAGGGCAATTCTATGGGCGGTTTTGATTCTGTCCGCCATTGCCATTTTCTGGGCTTCAGTTTCGGAAGTCGAGGAGGTGACCAGGGGACAGGGCAAGGTTATTCCGGCAAGCCAGATACAGGTTATCCAGAATCTGGAGGGCGGGATTCTTTCGGAGATTCTGATCAATGTGGGCGATACTGTAAAAAAGGACCAGTTGCTTCTCAAGATTGATCAGACCAGGTTTTCTTCATCTGTTCAGCAGAATCAGGCCAAATACCTTTCCAACAGGGCAAAGGCGGCGCGCCTGCAGGCTGAAACAAGCGGCGCGCCTTTCAGCGTTCCGCGTGAGGTGATGGCCGAACAACCGGAGATCGGCATCCGCGAACAGGAACTCTATGAATCGAGAAAAAGGGAACTTCAATCCAGCCTGGAAATCAAACAGCAGCAATATAATCAACGCAATAATGAATTGAGAGAGCTCAACACCAAACTTGCGGAGCTGAACAAGACCTATCTTCTTTTTCAGGAAGAGCTGAAACTGACCAAGCCGCTTGTGGCCAAGGGAGCAGTTTCGGAGATGGAAGTCCTTCGTCTCGAACGCCAGGCAAGCGAGATGCAGGGCGAGATAGAACAAACAAAACAGGCGCTTCCACGGGCGCAGTCCAAGATTGAGGAGAGCCAGGTGGCCATGAAAGAGTTGCGGCTTGCCTTCATCAACAAAGCCAAAGCGGAATTGAACGAGGTGCTGGCGCAGCTCGGAGAGGATTCAGCCACATCCATTGCCCTGCAGGACAGGCTTGATCGAACCCTTGTGAAATCACCCGTCAACGGTACGGTCAATCGTCTCTTTATTAATACGGTCGGGGGCGTTATTCAGCCGGGTATGAACCTCGTCGAGATCGTTCCCCTTGAAGGCACACTCCTTGTCGAGGCAATGATCAAGCCTTCCGACATCGCATTCCTGAGGCCGAACCAGGACGCAATGGTAAAGTTCACCGCCTATGATTTCACGATATTTGGCGGCCTGAAGGCGAAACTGGAACAGATCAGCGCGGACAGCATTACGGATGCAAAGGGCAACAGCTTTTATCTTGTCAGGCTTCGGACCGACAAGAGCTATCTCGGACCCACAACCAATCCGCTACCCATTATTCCGGGAATGATCGCAACCGTAGATATACAGACAGGCAAGAAAACGGTCCTGTCTTACCTATTGAAACCTGTACTCAGAGCCAAGTATATGGCATTAAGAGAGAGGTAATACCATGGTCATCCTGTTAAGCAGTGCTAACAAGTCCGTCATCAAGAGATGGGAAAGTATGCTCGGCGGTAAATACACGATCGAACAGGTGACTTTGTTGAGGGAATTGAAGATCCGATGTATGGAAAAGAGGTTTGATCTGATCCTCCTTCATCGCTCCCTTGTTGACATGGCCGCATTCGCTGAGCTGCGTCTGGCGGCCCCCCAGAGCAAAATTTTTCTCCTCTCAGACCAGCCGAATGAGGAAGAGGGGCTCACTTTCCTGAAGATGGGAATTGTGGGATATGGGAATACCTATATCTCTCAGGCGCGGCTTCTCGAGGCGTTGCGTGTAATTTCAGGCGGCGCCGTCTGGCTGGGACAGAAGGTCATACAGCAATTGATCCTGGAGTCCTATTCAAAATTAAAGGAACAGGGCGCGCCTGAATCAGGGCAAAGATTGGGCGGTTTGACCCCGGCAGAGCATAAAGTTGCCGAACTGGTAGCCCAGGGCCAGTCCAATCTTGAAATTGCATTCAATCTCAAGATCTCAGAACGAACAGTCAAGGCCCACCTCACCTCCATCTATGAAAAGACGAAAACCGGCAGCCGACTGAGCCTGGCGCTGCTGATCAACCGGGGATGAATCTGGCCTCCTGCGCCATCTTTCCAGGATTTTCTCGGCATATTATCCGTCTATTGTCCCATAATCTCCTGTCAGCTTATATATTGATGTTAAAAGGCCTTGAGTCAGTTATTCCGAATGATCAGAGAAAATCTTAATTTTCTCCGCATTTTTCTCATTGACATAAAACCACCCATAAATCATGGAAATGCTTGCTTTCAAATAAGTGATTTTGATTTCTCAGCAATTATGTTAAGTATTATTATGTTATTTTTGAGATAAGTTTTAGTATCATCGAAATGAGTCTTCGGAGAATTAAGATGGACAAGTTAAAAGAAATAACCGGTATGCAACAAGGAGAAATATCAACCTTGTACCAGCCTGTTCACAATATTGATTGGAGCGTCCTTTACCGAAAGAGAAAGGAAATATCGGCAAAGTTTGGAAACATCTGGCATATACCTATCAGAAAGCGATACCATACTGTTTTACTGCCTTTAGGCCGCAAGGGAATTCGTTTACTTGAGATAGGGGCGGGGGATCGAAGGCTCAAAAATCTTTTGATGAGAAGCTGGGGAGAACTGAACTATAGTTCATGTGATGTTGATCAGAATTATCCTCATGATTTTCAGGATATAAATCTTATTCCCGGAGAATACGATATCATTTGTGCGTTTGAACTGATTGAACATCTCGAATTAAAAGAAGCGAAGAAATTACTGGAAAAGAGTTTTCAATTGCTGGTATCTGGCGGAAGGATCGTCCTGACAACACCTAATATTTATTATCCATCAGGATTTCTGCGTGATGTGACTCACAGAACTCCTTGGTGCTACGATGAATTGGGCGGTATGCTCTGTCTGGCAGGATTTAATGTAAGCCATATTTACCGTTTGTATAATGATTCCCTTTTAAAAAAATTTACTAAAAGAATAGTCTTCTATTTTTTGTTTCGGCTTCTGGGCATTGACTTTGCCAAGCAGATTATTATTGTTGCTGAAAAACCTTAAATATGTACATATTTTTTTAAAAAAGTAATCTAATCAAGTTGTAATCCAAATGAAATTTTTGTTTATTGCAAAAGGGAACAATAACCCCTCAACTCGTTACAGAGTTCTTCCGTTAGCAACCAGACTCAGGGAAATGGATCATGAGGTAGAGATCTGTTCCAGTGAGTTCAGTTTTATAAACCGGATTAACATTCTGAATCTTGCGAGAATTTCCGATATAGTAATTATCCAGAGAAAACTATTTGGAGCCGTTTACTTCAGATTGTTGAGATATTGTTCCTCTAAAATGATATTTGATCTGGACGATGCCGTATTTTTCCGTAGCAATGGAACTGCTTCGCAGCAGAGACGAAATGGATTCAAAAGAACTTTGAGCACTTGTGACGCAGCTTGGGCAGGTAATAACCACCTTCTGATAAATACCAAAAAATATTGCGATAAATGTTTCCTAATTCCGACTCCGATTAATCCGTCTTTATATGTTAACCCTGTTACGAAACACGATGTTTTTACTTTGGTCTGGATTGGAAGTCGTTCCACAAGAAAATATCTGGAGAGCCATCGAAGCATTATTGAGAACATAGGTCGTTCTGTACACGGAATTCAGTTAAAAGTTATCTCGGATTTTGAAATTAAATTTGATAATCTGCGAGTGATTAATATTCCGTGGTCCCAGAAATCTGAAGCTGACGAGATAGCCAAGTGTCATATAGGCATTGCACCCATGGATGATAATGCATGGACCAGAGGTAAATGTGCTCTGAAAATTCTCCAGTATATGGCTTGTTCTCTGCCGGTTGTAACCTCTGCGGTTGGCGCCAACAAAGAGGTAGTGCTTCACGGAGAAACAGGGTTTCATGTCATAGAGAACGATGATTGGGTAACATCAATTACTAAACTAATCAAGGATGCGGAGATGAGAACTGGTTTTGGATTAGCAGGACGACAGAGAGTGGAACAACAATACTCTGAAAAAGTGGTTGTTGATCGAATGCTTGAGAGTCTCAGTAGCCTGAATTTAAATATTTAGCAGGAAAAAACTATATTCAATTAATTGAATTAAATATTTTTGAAATCTCATCCCTGAATAAAGCATCAATATGCGGCACGTTTTTCCAGTTTTGCATAAAACGTGACAAATCCTTTCTGAAAGCTTTTTTAAAATCTCTTTTTAGCCTGTAGCTTCGCACAGCATCAAGATCGGTAATAAATAACAATTCTTTATCGGAAAGAATGAAATTTGTTGCCTTGAAGTCTCCATGGCTTATCGATGAAAACGCGAACTTCCGGAACAGATCACCAAACTGCTTCACAAGCTCTGGAAGATTAATTTCTCTTGCCTCATCTGAATTAAGAAGATGATAAGTATCTTCTCCATTTATATATTCAGTCAAAATATAAGAAACATTCCTTAAAGGTCCGAGTCTTTTTTCCACCATTGCGACCGGATTCGGGGTATTTATTCCTATACTTTTCAATAAGTGCGCATTACGCCATGACGTCCATGCCCTGCTCTGCCTGTATGAACGCCTTAAGGCATGCCACGCGCTTTTCATATTATACCGTTTAACAACAAGCAACCGTCCTGACAGTTCAATCAAAAAAACCGTTGAACTGTTCCCATCTTTAAGTATTTTCACTTCTTTAAGTGCGGCATCAGGATTATCAAGAAAAGAGACCATCGCATCGTCATAACAGGCTCTTTGGCAAACCATGAATCTGTCAAAGCTCTTACTACATACAATGGCCGTGCTTTCACGGTATATTTTCTTCAGGTATTTTTTTTCCAATCTATACCTGTATTTTTCAACTTCTTTCATCAAACAATGATAGAGAGTATCGGATGGTATCCACTCTCTTTCGCGGGCATAAGATTTAAAGGCATTATGTATCAGGCTTGCATATTGCGGATAGAATTGAGCAAAAAAAAGACCGAGATTTTTAAAGCTCCGTTTATATGAGAGCGGTTTCCCCATATGCTTGATATAAACAGCATCGCCATCTATTGCATAAATATTTCCACCGGATAAAATAAAATTTCTTGTATGAGGATCTTTCTGACTCAAGCCAGCTTTATGCTGTTTTGCCAGCACAGACACTAAATGATTCAGCAAGCTCAAGCGAAGATCGTTGCTCTGCGCATTATCCCATGCTTTCCCAAGATCTTCACCCATTTTAATCATTTCAAAACCGAGAACAGGTATACTCATGGAAGCGACAGTTCCTGAAAAAAGCACCATGGGAGTCATTACACCTGATTTCTCTAGTGCAACAACTCCACGCTCTTCACGTCTGAAATGCCGTTTAGCGCCACTTTTATCCAGAAAAAACTTTACAACAACATCCAAACCATTCCATTTTCCGGAACAGACCAACCGCTTTCCGGGCAGAAGCCTCAAAATATTTGTGCAGACCAGTTCATCAATTCTGTCTTCGGATTTAATATCGATACTGAATGGAACCGAAAGATTTCTGCCCGATGAACGAAGATAATTGCCGTCTGAAATTTTTATATTGCCTGAATGATTCATTATTGATCAGTGCCAATGCCGACTAACTTTTGCTGCCTGTCATTATTGCCGCGGCATCCGGTATATGAAAAATCCTTCCTTAAAAAAGTCCGTTTTTGCTTCCGGTCTATTATATTATCTTTTCAAATGAAATACTATTTTTCAACTCATATTTATTGTTTTCGAGGAAAACCTCAAATAATTTACCAGTTCATTGATAAGACCATGTCATCGGGAGTAATCAGAAACATTTTGGATGACGATTCCTTGGATAAGTATCAATATCTCTTCCAATATGATGTGCCATAAAATTATTGACATGCAATCGTTATCTCTGTAATCATTTTTTATTAAAAAAACGAGTTCTTATATTAATATTTAAACGACTAATATCATATACGGCATTTTATTAAGTATGAAACTTGCGTTCTGTTTATTTAATTACTTCCCTTACGGTGGTCTTGAACGAGACTTCTTGAGAATCAGCATGGAGTGCCTTGCAAGAGGCCACTCACTTGATATTTATACTATGAGATGGGAAGGAGAAAATCTTACAAATGCAACCGTTACTTTTATTCCGTATCGTGGTCTATTTAATCATACCCAGGTTGCATCATATGTTAAAAATCTATCACAATTTCTGAGTCATGCGACATATGACCTTGTTATGGGATTTAACCAGATCCCCGGAATAGATCTATACTATGCCGCAGATGTCTGCTATGCAGCGCGGGTACAAAAAGAACGCTCATTTTTATCACGATTTATTCCGCGCTACCGCCTTTTTTCCGCATTTGAACGTGCTGTTTTCTCCAAAGATTCACAAACTGAAATTATAATTCTCTCGGCGAAGGAAAAAATTATATATCAATCTTTATATGGAACGCCGGAAAACAGATTCCACTTGGTGCCACCAGGTGTAAATAAAAATCATATTCGCTCCTATCTCGGCATAGAAAGCCGTAAGAAGCTCAGAGAGAAACTCGGGCTCGCTAAAAATGATAATTTTCTTTTAATGATAGGATCGCATTTCCATACCAAAGGAGTTGATCGATCAATAAAAGCCCTTGCATCTTTGCCACTGTCTTTGCGAAAATCAACGTATCTTTTTATAATAGGCAGGGGTAAAGAAAAGCAATATCAAAACCTCGCGCAATCACTCGATATTTTAGGCAATGTTCGTTTTCTGGGCGTAAGGGATGATGTCCCTTCGTTTTTGGCGGGAGCTGATTTTGTTCTCCAGCCTTCACGCACGGAAAACACAGGCAATTCAATTGTTGAGGCCCTTGTGGCCGGAATTCCCGTAATGGCAACAGAATCATGCGGCTATGGTTTTCATGTGGAATATGCCGACGCGGGGAGACTGATACCTGATTCTCCTTTTAACCAGAAGATAATGAACGACATGCTTGAGGAAATGATTACCTCGCCGAAGAGGGAAATGTGGCAGAAAAACGCAATATCATATGCTGACAGGACGGACCTTTATAATCGCGCCAAAGTCACAGCTGACCTGATTGAAACTGTCGCGGCAAAACATAAAGCAATGGCAAAAAACTCATGAAAAACTGCAACTATTGTGATCCGATTTCATGCCGGGAAGAGCTGAGCCCCTCTGATCAATTCCTGATAATTAATCAGGACTACCAAGACCTATTGTTTGACGCAGGCTTTACAAACTTTAATGCTGTGTGGTCATATAAGTATGGTGAGTTAATCGAACAGAAAGTAGAAAGAAGCGTCATCCGAATAAAATTTCCTCTCAAAAAAAGATATATTATTAATGATTGTCAGGTAGTAGACAAAGACACTTTTTTCTATATTAAAAAACATAGACAACAAGTCGGTTTATGGAAAAGACTGCAGCACATTATTCGGTCTTCATATTTCCCTTCAGAAGGATATAAAGAATTTCATAATTACTGCGATTTCCGCCAAAAGGGTTTGGGAACAGCCGCTCCAGTGGTTGCCGGCATGAAGATTTCTTCCTTTTTCCAAGTTGATTCTTTTATTATTACTCAGGATTTCGCTCCCTTTACTGATCTTGAGGGTATAATTCTGAGACATCCGGAAACACTTCTGGGTGAAAATAATCGCGCCAAAAAAAGAAATATCCTACGAGAGATAGCTATTTATGCCAGAAGAATGCATAATTGCGGCATGAATCACAAAGACTTTAACGCTACCCACTTACTCCTACAAAATTTGGATACGCAGATGCCTCAA
Organism: uncultured Desulfonema sp.; assembly: GCA_964402865.1. Lineage (GTDB taxonomy): Bacteria > Desulfobacterota > Desulfobacteria > Desulfobacterales > RPRI01 > RPRI01. The sequence continues at coordinate 27,136 of CAYODW010000012.1, forward strand.
GTTGCCGTTTTTGATCTGCAACGTGTGGACAGAAATCTTATTAATCGCTGGCGCTGGCCGATTAAAGCTCTTGCCGAATTAAATTTTACTTTGCTTCCTTCTGTATTCAGCGAAGAGGACAGAGTTTTTCTTTTCTTATCATATAAAAATAAAAAATGCCTTTCCGTCATTGACCGAATGCAGTATATGTGGATATGCAGGAAAACAGACAAAATAGCCAGACATTGCAAGAAGAGGGGGCTCGCTCCCAAAGTCATCGAAACAGCGTAAGGACACAAATCATTCCGAGTTTTTTCCCGTTTGAAATTGCGAAATCGTCAGAATTTGGATTTATACCTGTCATTGACATAATTGTTGTTCTCATATATTCAAACTGTTATCCGGTGATACTCAAAGAAACTTAATTTGTCACACAGGCTTTTACTGATTGAAACAACTATCGTATGAAAAATATATCGCCCTGCATAATGGGGCTGAAATACTTGCTTCAGACAGTTTCGGAGCAAAAGTATTGCGTCTTAAAGACGGCTCTATTATAAAGCTGTTCCGTACAAAAAGAATAATTTCATCCGCTTTTTTTTACCCCTATGCATTAAGATTCGTCAACAATGCATCAAGATTAAAAGGTATAGGAATCAGCACGGTAACAGTAATTGATTGCTATAAAATTCCACCTATAAAACGAACAGCGGTGCATTATATGGAGCTTGAAGGCGATACACTTCGAAATCATATCATGCATCATTCGCTGGACATTAAAATTACTCAAAAACTTGCAGCATTTATCGCTAGGCTTCATAATAAAGGTGTTTATTTCAGGTCAATTCATTTTGGCAATATTTTAATTACTCCGGACAACAGCTTTGGACTAATCGATATTGCAGACATGAAGATAATAAACCATCCCTTGAATATCAGAAAGCGTATCAGGAATTTTAATCATTTGACAAGATATGAGATTGACAAGAATTCGCTGAAACAACAAAAAGATATCTTTATCCGGGAATATTTGAAAACATCCGACTTCCCGCATGACAATTTGAAGAAATTGGAAGAAAAAATAAACGAGCTTCTTTCATAGGATAAATATCCATTTCACGTTTTCTCATTTTTCAGACAGCATCTTCTTTATCCTTTTTGCCCTTCTGCGGTTTCGCCTGGCAATATATTCGGGATAGAGATCGGGATAAAATCTTTTCCATCTCTTATGGAGCCAGAGCCACTGATCCGGATATTTTCGCACGGCTTTTTCCATGACATCGGTCATAATCTGAGTGTTGGACTTCAAATCATCCCGCAAATCATTAGTTCTCACCAACTGAACAGGCGGTTCTATAATGATTGCAAGTTTCTGGTCCTCTTCCCTTATGCAGAAAACAGGAAGTACGGGGCTTTTACATCTTAAGGCAAGCATAGCTGCAGCCGGTGTCACCGTGACTTTTTTGTCGTAAAATAAAAGTTCCACTCCTTCCGATTTTGTAGTGCCTTGGTCGATCAGCATCGCAAGTATTTTTCCGCTCCGAAGCGTCTGCATCATTTCAGGCAGAGCCCCTTCCTTGTCAATTCTGGAATTCCCAAAACGGGTCCTCAGCTTCAATATCCACCTGTTTATAATTTCTGATTCTATCTTTCTTACAACAACTGTTACGGGATATCCGAAATAACACGGAGAGAACAAAGATGCAGCCTCCCAGTTTCCAAGGTGAGCTGAAATTATTATAACACCTTTTCCACTCTCAACCGCATTAAGCAGATGCTCTTCCCCCTTAATTCTGATATTCCGGAGAAAATCTTCTTTAGAGAAAAAAGCCATCTGGAGAATCTCTAAAATCGTAATTCCAAGATTTCTGAAAACTTTCCTTGAAACTCTGCAGACCTCTTCATCCGCCCATTCAGGATATGCAAATTTAAGATTTCTTATTACTATCCGCCTGTGAGGGAAATCTATATAATATATTAGAATGCCTAATATTTTGCCAAAAAAACAAACAATATTTTTGGGAATTCCGGAAATAAGCCTCATTATTTTTTACCTTCCCGCCCCCTGCAATCAAGGCAAAATAATCCAAAAGATCTTCAGCTAAAAATATACCTTTTTTGAATAGCACCCTTTGCTTCTTTACTCAAGATTCCTATCATTTTTTGCGGCTTCAATTCTGACCTAATTGCAATTTTAGGATAAATGGATTTTCTATCTTGCTGAATGCAGGATGCAATTACCCTTAAATATCCTTTGACAAAATCCGGTTAAAATGCAAATAAAATACAAACTGTTGCGCGGGATATAAATTTTCTACGCATAAACAGAACTGTTTCCATCTGCTGTTAATTTTTTTTGCCGGAAATTCCCTACGGTGAGAGAGTCCTGATCGGATCGAGGCAATTAATCACTCTCTGAAACAGATCATTCAACCAATGGGTCAAGACGGTCTGCCTGCTGGGTGGCCCACGTTAGCCATTGATGGAGCTTGCTGTCAGGTTTGATTTCTCCGTATTTCTGAATCCCCCATTTCTTAACAGCATCGATATATGAACGGATCTGCTGGCTTCGCTGCCAAGACGCAACCTCCCTGTCCAGAACTTTCATTTTTTCCTCTTCCTCCCGCCTGATTCTCTCCGATTCTTCCCACCGACGCTTTTCCTCCTGCCTTTCAAGTTCTCGCCGTTCCCTCTCCATGCGCAGATGCTTTATGGCGATGGCTGCCTTGATCAAACCACCGACGAACGAATTCAGGCAATCCTCCAGCCGCTGTCTCCTTCCATCGGACCATATTTTACGGGTGTTCATTATATCGTCGTTCTTTATTTTAAGGAATAATATCCCGTTCGGAGAATAGTCATACTCCTGAGTACTATACATCCAGGAATGCTTTTCCTTTTCTTTCATCTGGGCAACGGTCAATTTTCTCTCGGTGCGGTTGAGGTCTTCATTAAGGGCAAATGCAATAACTTCATCCATGACCGATATGGAGGTGGAAAACGGCGGCTCTTTGGCAACAGAGATATCGAATCCCCTGGTCTCCAAGGCTTTAACGAGCGTGTCCATAATGAGAATGGCTCGATCAACACTATCATGCCCCACACGTATATCAAGGCATCCTTTTGCCCTCGGCTGTTTCAAGCCTCTATCATCGACCTTAGCCCCCATCAGACTTCTTTGGGTCGTCACTATCAGGGAATGAGGAGAATCCAATGAAGGCGGAACCGTGATTTTGTTCTCGGGTAGTTTCTCGGCAGTGATTAAGTCACAGGTTTCGTGGTCTTGTTCGCCATCTATCCGGGGCTTCGACTTTCTGTGTATATATGTGCCCGTGGCATTTAATTTCTTTGTCGGTCGTAAAGGAGGTACAGGTATCTTCAGCCCGCTCTTCTTCATCTGCCAATATCCCCTGCCAGGCACGGGAATTTCCAGCCTCTTGCAGATTTTCCCCAAGCCACGATCAGACAGTCCGTACCCTCGTGCAAGATTGGATACAGGCTCAGACCAGACCATTTTGTATAACTCCTCGCGCTTCAGAAAAATTGTATCGTTATCCATAAGTTAAGCCCCCCGGAAAGTTTAATACTACAAATATGAATGCCTTCGGCATGTTAAAAAGATTATCGCGATGACAGGTTTCAAAATCATTATACCGATGCTTGGTTGTTGCTCCATTTAATATATCTACATCAACTGACCCAACCGGATCAACGATAATGGATTGAAGCTAAGCCCAAAGGTGCGGTTGCAACAAAGAGGGGGAAATGATCCTTCAAACCTACAAACAGATTGAAACCTTTAAAATTGAGCTTGAAAAACTCAAGCACACTAAATCCGGCCTTCAAGAAGATCTGCTCACCAACATCGGCCGGGATCAGTTACGGAAACCATCATGGACGGTGCTGCGGGGGCATGAAAGAGAAAAAACAATTGATCCGCAACAGTACCTCCGAATTTCTCATTTTTACAGGCCAGACCGGGGACCCGTTATGAGGAAGAAACGATTTGGCTTTCGCAGAAGCTGATGGCGGCTTTATTCGCTGTAGATGTGCGCACAATAAATGAACACCTCAAAACCATTTATAAACAGGGCGAAGTCAAGCAGGAAGTAACTATCCGGAAATTCCGGATAGTTCAAGCTGAAGCTTTTCCATTTTAAATATCCTTTGACAAAATCCTGTTAAAATGCAAATAAAATACAAATTGTTGTGCATGATGTAAGGCTTTTTTGAGCTTGAACAGATTCGCTCCTGCCTAAAATTTTGGAGATTGAAATGCCTCAGGTTTTTGACAATATCGACCGCTTGCTTCTTCCGGCGCTTCAAAGCGCGTTAGGTCTTTTAGAATGACTCTATCATTTGCGAGGTAATCCCATGACAGTTGAAATATCAACCCTTTCTCTCACTGAAAAAGCGGTTGCCGCTATGCGGGCGGCTGTAGATCGCGTCGTCGAGGATCATCGACGCCGTGGAAAACCTTTAATTGTTTGGAGAGACGGCAGGGTGGTGTAGGAGTTTTCCGTCATTGAAGACGGAATCCGGGAACCCGTCGGCAGAAATACCGTCTGACGGATAAAGGACAAAAGTTTATTGCAGCACAAGCGAAAAATGAAGCGGAATCAAGAATGCATGATCTCGTAAATCGCGTAGGCGAACTGGCCAAGGTTATGCAAAATCTCGCCAGAGTTGCTGTGAAGCAGTATTCGGCAGAGGTTGAGGCCATCCTGAAGACACAAATCCTTGATTCAAGGCGCATCGAAAGATGTCTTGATGGTATGCTCGACTTCTGTTTCGACGATGGCATGCTGGTGTTATACAAAAAGCTTTGCCGCTACTATTTTGATATTGATCAGGCGGCAACGGCTTCATATGTTAATATCTATCGGGAAATGTGGGATTCAAAGGACTCGGACACGGAGAAAAAATGACGGATGTTCTGCTGACATTCACAGGATTTCATGATCCCTATTTCAAGGGACTTATCGATCAGGAGGAACAACCCGGCCCTATGCGGCGCAAGAAGTTTGTACAACGGCTTTTAAAAGCTGGAATCTGATATGAAAAGTGATATCGCCGGGGATATTGAGTTACAAAAGGAGTACGAACAGCTGCAGGCCGAAAACGCCCGCCTGAAGACCCTGCTGGAAAAACATGCCATCCCTTGGGAACCGGCGCATCCTCCAACCATTCTTCAAGAAACGCCTGCAAAATATTCTTGCGGCAAACAGCACAGGAATATGGAACCTGCAGAAAAAGTCGCACTCTTCCGCCGTCTATTTCAAGGCCGCACAGATGTCTATCCGCTGCGCTGGGAGTCGGCTAAGGGCAGGTCCGGCTATTCGCCAGCCTGCGGCAACGAGTGGCGGCCCAGCATCTGTCATAAGCCAAAGATTAAGTGCGGAGACTGCGGTCAGCGCTTGCTTCTGCCGGTAACAGATCAGGTAATTTATGAACACTTGACCGGCCGGCATACTGTGGGCGTTTATCCCCTTCTTTCGGATGACACATGCTTTTTTCTTGCAGCAGACTTCGATGATGACGAATGGCGCAAGGATGCCCGGGCCTTCATGGATTCGTGCCGGGAACTGAGCATCCCTGCAGCAATGGAAATATCCCGTTCCGGAAAAGGTGCGCATGTCTGGATATTTTTTGCCGATCCTGTCCCGGCCCGCGAAGCGCGGCAGCTCGGCGCGGCTCTGATCAGTCACACCTGTGACCGCACCCGGCAGCTCTCCCTCTCCAGCTACGACCGATTCTTTCCCAATCAAGACACCCTGCCCAAGGGTGGGTTCGGCAATCTGATCGCACTTCCTTTACAGAAGCAGCCTCGCGAGCAGGAGCGCAGCCTTTTTGTCGATGAAGCCTTCGTTCCTTATCCTGACCAATGGGATTTTTTGGTATCGATCAGGCCCATGCCTCGCTTTGAACTGGATAGCATTATTCTGCGAGCCACAGGCGGCAGACATCCGCTTGATGTGGCTTTTGTCTCGGAAGTGGACGAATGTGAGCCATGGAAACGATCGGCGCCGGAATCCAGCCGAATATCCGTCCCGCTGCCGGAATCGTTGACACTGGTGCAGGCCAATCAGATTTTCATCGCCAAAGATGATCTCCCTCAGCCGCTTGCAAACCGCCTGATCCGCCTGGCCGCTTTTCAAAATCCGGAATTCTATAAGGCCCAGGCCATGCGTCTGCCGGTCTGGAACAAGCCGCGCATCATCGGCTGCGCCGAGAATTTTTTCAAACATATCGGCCTGCCTCGGGGGTGCCTGGATGCGGTGCTGGAACTGCTGGAACACAATGACATTCGGGCGGAGATACAGGATGAGCGGATATCCGGATGTAATGTCCCGGTCAAATTCACAGGCGAGCTTAGAAAAGATCAGAGAGCAGCTGTCAGGGCGATGCTGAAGCAGGAGGTGGGAATCCTGTGCGCGCCGACCGCCTTCGGCAAAACTATCACCGCTGCCGCGCTGATTGCTCGGCGTAAGTTAAGTACCCTGATTCTGGTACACCGCACTGAACTTCTCCGGCAATGGCAGGAGCAGTTAACAACCTTTCTTGAACTGCCCAAGGATACTCTGGGTGTTTTTGGCGCCGGCAAAAAGAAACCAACTGGTAAGATAGATATCGCAGTCATGCAGTCGCTGTCAAGGCTCGATGACTTGCCGAAACTGCTCGATAAATACGGTCAGATCATTGTTGACGAATGCCACCATCTCTCGGCTTTTTCCTTTGAGGCGATTCTCAAACAGGCCAAGGCTAAGTTTATAATCGGCCTGACTGCCACGCCAATCCGACGAGATGGGCATCAGCCGATTATTTTTATGCAGTGCGGTCCGATCCGACACAGCTCCGCACGACCGGAAAACGCTCCCGCTAAACTGGAAGTATGGCCGCGAAATCTCCTGGCGCCAAAAATATCGCCTGAATCCGGCATACAAGACGTGTTTCGTATTCTGACCACCGACCCCAACCGCACACATCTCATCTCACAAGACATTCTAACCGCTTACCAAGAGGGCCGTAAAGTCTTGGTTCTTACCGAAAGGACCGAGCACCTTGATGTGTTACGCAAAGAGCTTGGGGACAAGATCGCGCGCTGTTTCGTTCTTCATGGGCGACTTTCGAAAAAGCAGCGCACGGCTATACTTTCTGAGCTTGCCGAACTGGACGATTCCGCTCCCCGGGTGCTGTTGGCAACCGGCCGACTGATCGGCGAGGGCTTTGATCATCCGCCCCTTGATACTCTTATGCTGGCCATGCCGATTTCCTGGAAAGGAACCCTGCAGCAGTATGCAGGCCGCCTCCACCGGGAGCATGCCGACAAGCAGGACATACGCATCTATGATTATGTTGAACTTGATCACCCACAGCTTGCCCGGATGTGGGAGAAACGCCAGCGAGGGTATAGAGCAATGGGATACCAGATTCGGCCGTATATTGAAGAGCTTATGGATAAAAGTTCAAGTTAAATCATGGAATACCGGCAGAATGCAAGCAGCGAGCGCATCCCTTGCTGCTTGCAGGATGTTTCGTTAATATTCTTGACAATTTAGCATGTTATGCTATTCAAACCGCATTCAAACCTTTTTTATCCGGGTTTCCGTTTTTACTATTAGTTAATCCCGTGCTCTTTACTCCGTTATTTTCATGGAAGCGGGAATCCAAGCATTAGATTTTCTTTTCTAAAACTATGCGGAGATTTATGGCCAAATGGAGAATTCCTCGGTCAGTGTAGCTTTCTCGTCTATTAAAGATAACCACAAACGCGGTTCGGTAGGACAGTACCTCATTGAAAACATAAAACCGCAGGCAAATTTATCCGTTGTTTCAGCCTATTTCACTATCTATGCCTACAACCAGTTGAAAAATCACCTTGATGGGATAAATCATCTCAGATTTCTATTCGGCGAGCCTGCTTTTATCAAAGCCATAGACCCATCTAAAACAAACAGATGTGATTTCAGATTAGCCCTTATGCAGTTCATTCAAGTTAGAACACCGGGAAAGCGAGAATATTTATGTCGCGACTGACCGAACAGGAACAACAGGAGATTATCCGTTTTATCGATGCGGGCAAGCCGTTACCTGACAAATACCGATTTCTGCTTTTTGATGAGAAACGGGAGGTGGAGCTGGTCTGGAATGGTAAAACCAATGAGGTCTGCAATATTGTTCTGCCGTTTCAGGTAATTGAACAGGTTGATGAGCCGCGTGCTGAAAAGCCGGAGGATACGTCACCACAAGGATTGCTTTTTGACGAGCGCGGTCGCCAGCTCAAGGGATGGACAAACAAACTCATCTGGGGCGACAACAAACTGATTCTTTCGTCTCTAAAAAACGGCCCGCTGCGGGAGGAGATCGAAAAGCAGGGTGGTATCAAGCTGATTTATATCGATCCGCCTTTTGACGTAGGAGCTGACTTCAGCATGGACATCGAGATCGGCGGCGACACCTTCACCAAGAAGCCCAACATCCTCGAAGAAATCGCCTACCGTGATACCTGGGGCAAAGGCGCCGACAGCTTCATCACCATGATCTACGAACGACTTGTGCTGATGCGGGATCTGCTGGCTGAGGATGGGAGTATCTATGTGCACATTGGACCTAACATAAGTCACCATGTCAAACTTGTACTAGACGAAATATTCGGAGAAGGCCGGTTTCATAGCGAAATAGTGTGGAGACGCAGCAATTCTCATAATAAAACAACCGACCAGTATGGTCCAATACATGATGTTATACTTTTTTACAGTAAGTTGGATTCTTTTACATTTCATCCAGGAACAAGGCCCTATAGCAGAAAATATATTGAAGATCGCTTCAAGTATTCTGACGCAAGAGGTATCTATCAACCGAATTACTTAACAGGCCCTGGCATTCGAAGCGGTGATAGTGGCCAACCTTGGCATGGCTATAATCCTACAGCATCAGGACGGCATTGGGCGATTTCTAGTAAGCTAAGGAAGTTGCTTGGCGTAAATACGGAAAGTCTTTCAACTCAAGAAGTACTCGACATGTGTCTTAAGGCTGATCTTCTTGTGATTCCAAAGAAACTTGATGGACAGCCCATGTACAAACAATACGTCTATGAAGGTGTTCCATATCAAGATCTTTGGGCATATCAGCCAAACACAAAGGGGGTATTATATCAATCGGAAGAGTGTATCGATGAAGATGTGAAATGGTTGGAACAAGAAAACGAAAAACTTGGATATGATACACAGAAGCCGGAAGGATTAATTGAAAGGATTCTCATAACCTCCTCTGATACAGACGATATAGTTGCCGACTTCTTCTGTGGCTCTGGAACGGCAGCAGCAGTGGCGGAGAAGCTTGGACGCAAGTGGATTGTCTCGGATTTAGAAAAGTTCGGCATACACACTACCCGAAAACGGATGATTGGTGTTCAGCGGCAACTGAAGGCTGAGGGCAAGAACTACCGTGCCTTTGAAATCCTAAACCTGGGCAAGTATGAGCGACAGCACTACATCGGCATCAACCACAACCTGCGAGAGGCGGAGCAACAAAAGCAGTTGGAGGAAAAAGAAGCGGCATTTCTCGACCTGATTCTCAAAGCCTACCGGGCGGAGAAAACGACTGGCTTTACAGCATTCCACGGGAAGAAGGCCGGAAGGCTGGTGGCCATCGGACCGGTGAATCTGCCGGTAACACGACTGTTCGTCGAGGAGATCATTCTTGAATGCCGCAAGAAACACATCACAAAGGTGGATATCCTTGGTTTCGAGTTCGAGATGGGGCTTTTCCCGAATGTGCTGGATGAAGCGCGGAGCAAAGGCATTGACATCGCTCCTAAGTACATCCCTGCTGAGGTCTTCGACAAACGAGCCGTGGAGAAAAACCAGGTGGTGTTCCACGATGTGGCCGCTATCGAAGTCAAGCCGCACATTAAGGCAAGCAAAAAAGGCGAGTCATCTGCCGTAGCTGTGGAATTGACGGATTTCTCTGTTTTTTATTCGCAGGACTCTATTGCCAACGCCGAGGCTGCGATCAAAAATAAGGGCAGCCGTATTGTTGTGGAGAAGGGGCAGATCGTGAAGGTGAGCAAAGACAAGGACGGCATCGTAACAAGAGAGGTGCTCACCAAAAACTGGACGGACTGGATCGATTACTGGGCAGTGGACTTCAACTTTGAGAACAAACGGGAAATCGTCCGGGTTAAGAATGAGGAAACCGGAGAATGGGAAGAACGCTGGACCGGTGATTATATCTTCGAGAACGAGTGGCAGAGCTTTCGCACAAAGAAAGTCCGGTCGCTGGAGTTAAAGAGTGTATTCCACGAATGCCTGCCGGGGAGGCGAAAGATCGCGGTCAAAGTCGTTGACATCTTCGGGAACGATACCATGACAATCGTTGAAGTCACTGTGGGAGGGAAGAAATAAGTTAATTCTGGTATAAAACTGGTCGATTTCGACCTGTTTAGAAAGGATCTCTCGTATGGCAAAAAAAATCGACGTAAGAGGAACAGAGATTCGAGTTCTCACAATCGAACAGGAAGATTACATATCTCTAACAGACATGTTGAAAGCAAAGGATGGGGATTTTTTCATTTCAGACTGGCTGCGAAACCGAAATACAGTCGAGTTCCTTGGTATCTGGGAGAGAGTCTATAATCCCAATTTTAATTATGGCGAATTCGCCATAATTAAAAGCCAGGCAGGGTTGAATAGTTACAAGATCAGCGTGAAAGAATGGGTGGAGAAGACTAATGCCATAGGCATCAAAGCAACGGCTGGCAGATATGGCGGAACTTATGCCCATAAGGATATAGCTTTTGAATTCGGCATGTGGATCAGTGCCGAATTTAAAATATATCTCATCAAGGAGTTCCAAAGGCTAAAGGAAGAAGAATTCAAGCAACTCGGCTGGGATATCCGACGTAATCTGACCAAAATCAATTACCGAATTCACACAGACGCTATCAAGGAAAATCTGATCCCGCCGGTGCTGACAACGCGCCAGACAAGCCTGATTTACGCCTCGGAAGCGGATGTGCTGAACATGGCCCTATTCGGTATGACTGCCAAGGAATGGCGCGACAGTCATCCGCGCGAGAAAGGCAACATTCGAGACTATGCGAATATGGCGCAGCTTGTTTGCCTTTCTAATATGGAAAACCTGAATGCCTTGTTCATCAACGATGGGCTGCCGCAGGCGGAACGGCTGCATAGGCTTAACCAGATTGCAATTCAACAGATGAGACTTTTGACGGACGACTCAAGAATAAAGCGACTTGAAGCGGGGGGCAAATAATGGCGCTTCATAAAGACTTTCCGCAGTCTCCACATGAAATTCTCGATCCGGAGATCCGCTGGTTCCCGGCCGACGAAGCTTTGCGGGAAACCAGCATGGAGAAACTCATGCCTCCGCTCGTGGCAATGTTACGCCGCAAGGTGAAGGAATTCCGGGACGGTGGATATACAGGCGCTGCCGACACCAGCCGGAGCCTGCTTAATTGGTGGTTCAATAGGCCGCACCTTTTGCCGAAGGCCGACGGAACCATGACGGAATTTGCATACTACTTTGCCCAGCGAGAGGCGCTGGAGACGATTATCTACCTGTATGACGTTGTAGGGGCGCAGGACAAGCATGATCTGATGCGCTTTGATGCAAGCGGCCTTGTATCCGGAAGCATGTTCGATGAGAGTTGGCGGCGATTTGTGGTGAAGATGGCGACCGGTACAGGCAAGACCAAGGTCTTGAGCCTGGCACTTGCGTGGAGTTTTTATCACAAGCTCTACGAGCCAGACTCTGAGCTTGCCCGTAACTTCCTGGTCATCACGCCGAACATCATAGTTCTGGATAGGGTTTATCGTGATTTTAAGGGGCTTAGTATTTTTTTCGATGATCCGGTATTGCCGGATAACGGGTTTGACGGGCGCAACTGGCGCGATGATTTTCAACTGACTCTGCATCTGCAGGATGAAGTTCGTATCACACGGCCCACTGGCAATATATTTCTCACGAACATCCACCGGATTTATTCGGGTGAGGATATTCCGCCATCGCCTGATGATGAAGACATGCGGAACTATTTCCTGGGAAAGAGACCTACAGGCGCGACCACGGATTCAAAAGTCGACCTGGGCATGATCGTCCGGGATATCGACGAGCTGATGGTGTTAAATGATGAAGCTCACCATATTCATGATCCTCGCATGGCCTGGTTCAAATCCATCGAAGACATTCACAACCGGCTGAAACAGAAAGGGGCTGCTCTTTCCATGCAGGTTGATACTACGGCTACACCCAAGCATAACAACGGGGCAATTTTCGTCCAGACGGTAGCCGATTACCCTCTTGTTGAAGCGATTTGTCAGAACGTCGTCAAGCATCCTGTCCTGCCCGATGCTCCGAGCCGGGCGAAATTGAATGAACGGCAGAGCGCGAAGTACACCGAAAAATACGCCGACTATATCCATCTGGGTGTTATCGAATGGAGAAAGGCGTATGCCGAACACGAGAAGATGGGCAAGAAGGCGATCCTGTTTGTAATGACCGACGATACGCGTAACTGTGACGACGTAGCTGAATATATGGAGAGGCAATACCCGGACTTGAAAGATGCCATTCTGGTCATTCACACAAAAAACAACGGCGAGATTTCCGAATCAGCGTCGGGTAAGGACAAAGAGGAACTGGATAAACTGCGCAGACAGGCCAATGAGATTGACGGACTGGACAGCCCGTACAAGGTAATTATATCAGTGATGATGCTCAAAGAAGGGTGGGATGTGAAGAATGTCACCACCATTGTCGGGCTGCGGGCCTATTCGGCTAAGAGCAACATCCTGCCCGAACAGACACTGGGGCGCGGTTTGAGAAAAATGTATCCCGGCGATGTAGAGGAGTATGTAAGTGTGGTAGGCACCAATGCCTTCATGGAATTTGTGGAATCCATTCAGGCGGAAGGGGTCGAACTGGAACGCAAGGCGATGGGGGAAGGAACGGGGCCGAAAACTCCGCTGGTGGTTGAGGTTGATAAGGAAAACGATAAAAAGGACATCGAAGCGCTGGATATTGAAATTCCGGTGCTGACACCGCGCATATATCGGGAATACAAGAGTCTTACCGATCTTGATATAAGCAAGCTGGGGCATCAAAAAGTATTATATTTGCGGTTCACCGAGGAAGAACAGAGAGAGATCGTATTCAAGGATATCGCCACCGGTGAAATTACCCATACAACGATTCTCGATACTGTTGGCGTTGCAGATTATCGCAGTATTATCGGCTATTTTGCGCATACCATAATGAAAGACCTGAGACTGGTCAGTGGTTATGACGTGCTTTACGGCAAAGTTAAGGCGTTCGTAAAAGAGGAGCTTTTTGATCGCCCGGTGGAACTGGAAGATCCCAACACTTTGCGCAACCTGTCGGAACTGGCCGCCACCAAAACATTGATTGAGACTTTCAAAAAGGCCTTAAACGCGCTGACCATCAAGGACAAAGGCGATGCCGAAATAAGGGATACGATCAAATTGCGCCAGACGCGGCCTTTTGTTGCCAAGGATCAGGGTTATCTTGTCCCGAAGAAAAGTGTCTTTAACCGTATCATTGGTGACAGCCACCTGGAACTCCGGTTTGCCGCATTCCTGGAGAATTGCAGCGATGTGGTGTCTTACGCAAAGAACTACATGGCCGTGCACTTTAAATTGGATTATGTGAATGCCGATGGCGACATTTCCAGCAATTATCCTGATTTTATGATCAAGCTGTCTGACAATCGAATTATTATTGCCGAAACCAAAGGACAGGAAGACAAGGATGTGCCGTTCAAGATGGCTCGTCTGGAACAGTGGTGTGAAGATATTAACAGGGTGCAGACAGCGGTGAAATATGACTTTGTTTACGTGGACGAAGAAGGTTTTGAAAAATACAAGCCAACTTCATTCAAGCATTTGATGGATGGTTTCCGGGAATACAAAGAAAAAATATAACTTCACCCCAGTTTTTTCCTGAAGCGGATTACTGTGGTAAAAAAAGCAGTATCCGGAGGGGTATTCGGAATGTCCATAAGCATATAAATACAGCATAACAGATTGATAATATTAAATAAAACTGGTGGAAATAAAGATTATGACCTGTATATGGATACCAAGCGGAACGAGGTATCAGATGCAAGAGAGAGCTTTCAAATACGGGAAGCTGTTAAGGCGTTTTCTAAAGGCTTTCCTGTGGAATATTGGTGACACCCTTTACATCCAAAGTTTACAATCTGAATATCTAATGATTTCAAGATGCATTGAATATCCAGATAAGGTCGGTCA
>CAYODW010000013.1:0-40549 GCA_964402865.1 uncultured Desulfonema sp.
AAAATCGGGTGAAGAGATAGTATTGGATGCTCCCGGCGGAAAAAGATATTATGAGCTGGTTGAAATATTGTAATTTTTAATCAAGCCAATAAGGCATGACGGAGGTTATATCGTGGCAAGAATAACAATTGAAGACTGCATCAAGAAAGTGCCGAATCGTTTTTTACTTGTTAACATGGTTGCAAAAAGAGTCCGGCAGATCCGTGAAGGATCCGAGTACCTTGTCAGAGCTCCTAAGAATGAAGATATCGTTGTTGCATTAAGAGAAATAGCAGCAGGTAAAATCATTCAAAAGGAAGATAAGAAAGAGTAAATTCGAAGATTAAAATTCCTTGCTGATAAGAAACAATACATACAAGGTGCTCAACAGGTCTGTTGGCAGAGCTTTGCACCGGTATGAAATGATAGCCGACGGAGACAGAATTGTTGTAGGACTGTCGGGAGGTAAAGACAGTCTGACGCTTTTATCGCTTCTTCAGGAACGTCAGGTCCGTGTGGCGGTTAAATATGAGTTGTTTCCTGTTTATATCGATCCGGGATTTGAGGGGGGATTTGCTGAAGAGCTTCGAACTTATTGTAATGATGCGGGGTTTACATTAAGAATTGAATTTACAGATTACGGGATTATAAGCCACAGCTCTTTGAATCATGAAAACCCCTGTTTTTTATGTTCAAGATTGCGAAGGAAGAGGCTTTTTGAAATTGCCCGTGAACTGGGATGTACAAAGCTTGCTCTGGGTCACAATCAGGATGACATAATTGAAACCCTCTTTCTGAACATATGTTATGCAGGTGAAATCAGCACCATGACTCCCTGCCAGGCTTTTTTCAATAACGGACTTTTCATTATAAGACCGCTTGCTTTTGCAGGTGAAGATATTATAAGTCGTTATGCCAAAGATAACAAATTTCCTGTTTTTACGAACCAGTGCCCATCCGCAAAAGTATCAAAAAGACGGGAGATGAAGGCTCTGTTGAACCGGTTGTATATCAGCAATAAAAAGATAAGAGGGAACATTTTCAGATCATTGAGTCATGTAAAAACCGAATACCTGCTGAAGTGAGATGTGAGTGAACATCGAATATAGAACATCGTACATCGAATATCGAAAAGCGAAGTACGAGTCAGATGCCAGTTGTCAGGGGCCAGTGGTCAGGGATCTGAAACCAGTGATCAGTGACCGGTGATCAGAGGAAAGAACGTGAATCGTTGATAGTAGATCGTGGATCGAACCACGAACGACGGTGTACGATATTCGATATTAGAACCACGGATTCGGACCGTTAAAAGAATGAAAGAGTGGAAATGAAAGATATACAGAGCCAGCGGGACTATAGAAACATACCGATCAATAAGGTCGGTATTAAAAACATCCGTTATCCGATAACTGTTCTTGACCGGCGCAAAAGCGTTCAGAATACGGTTGCGACTATTAACATGTACGTTGATTTGCCCCATAAATACAAGGGGACTCATATGAGCCGTTTTGTCGAGCTTCTTCACCTTTTCCGGCCTGAAGTCTCATTGAAGAACATAGCTGCCATATTAAACCAGATGAAACAGCATCTTAACGCGGAATCGGCGCATATAGAGGCCACATTCCCATATTTTATAGAGAAAAAAGCGCCTGTAAGCAAGTCGCCCGGCCTGATGGATTATACGTGCAGGATAATAGGATCGAGTCATCCCGGCGATAAAATTGATATTATATCTGAAGTAATCGTCCCGATTTCATCCGTATGCCCCTGCTCGAAAGAGATAAGCGAAACAGGGGCTCATAATCAGCGGGGTGAAGTCAGGCTCTCTACAAGGTTTAAAAAATTCATCTGGATGGAAGACATGATAGAACTTATCGAGAACTCGGCTTCTTGTGATGTCTTTTCAGTTTTAAAGAGGGTTGATGAGAAATGCGTAACCGAGAAGGCTTTTTCAAATCCCAAATTTGTTGAAGATATAGTGCGTGATATAGCGGAGAAACTGAATAAGGATGATAATATAACCTGGTTTTCCGTAAGCGCCGAGAATTTTGAGTCTATCCATAATCATAACGCCTACGCGCATATCACCAGTTCCTGATATGAAGAAGCGGCCCTGATATTTATTCTCTTTATCAGAGACCGGGACCGCTGAAAATTTATATTTTCGTTGACAAAAAGCAAATCCCTGTCATAAATTCCGCCGAACCATGCAATTTGAACCTTGCACCGATCAATTTAGGGAGGAGTAAGATCTCATCATGACAACCACCAACTGCAGTCCGATCCTATGTATACTGTGATACCGCGTGACCTGATCAAAAACTTGCGGCGGATAGTGGGCGACCGCCACGTTGCCGAATCCCGAACGGCCGCTGAATTATACTCATATGACGGATCCCTGGCAAAAGGAGCTCCCGGAGCTGCAGTGTTTCCGGGCGATACTGCCGAAACGGCTGCTGTAATCAGGGAGGCGACCTGCGCCGGTGTGCCGTTTGTGCCGAGAGGATTTGGCACTAATCTGTCCGGTGGTACGGTCCTGCCCTATGGCGGGCTTACTATCTGCCTCGCGCGGCTAAACCGCATCCTCGGAATCTTCCCCAATCGACGTACGGCCGTTGTCCAGCCCGGAGTGACGAACCTGGAACTGCAAAACGCTTTGGCGCCGCTGGGCTTTTTCTACGCCCCTGATCCTGCCAGCCAGAAGGTTGCTACCCTTGGAGGAAACGTGGGCGAAAACTCGGGGGGGCCACGCTGCCTCAGATATGGGGTAACCACCAACCACGTTATCGGTTTGCAAGTCATTCTTGCTGACGGGCAGATCCTGCACCTGGGTTCAGCGGCCTATGATCCTTCCGGTTACGATCTGCGGGGTTTGCTTATCGGCAGCGAGGGAACACTGGCCGTTGTGACCGAAATAACCGTGCGCATCATGCCGACGTCTGAAAAGGTGATCACCCAGCTGGCGGTTTACAACGACGTGGCAGATGCGGCCCGGTCGGTGGCCGGTATCATTGCCGCTGGGATCGTTCCAGCCACACTGGAGATGATGGATGCCCGGATCATCCAGGCGGTTGAGGACAGTTACGCCTGCGGCTATCCGCGTGACGCCGCAGCCGTTTTGATAATCGAGGTGGAAGGACCCGAGGTCGGGCTGGACGAGCAGGCCCGGAACATAAGGGCGATATGTGATGCTAATAACTGCCGGGAAATCCGCGATGCAGCCACGGCCGCGGAACGTAACCGTCTGTGGGAGGGACGCCGCGGCGCCTTCGGGGCTGTTGCCAGGCTGGCCCCAAACTACCTGGTCAATGACTGCACGGTGCCACGGACCCTGCTGCCGGAGGCACTGGCTCAGGTGGCTACAATCGTGAAAGCCCACGGTTTTGTTCACGGCAACGTTTTCCATGCCGGTGACGGAAACCTTCACCCTCTTCTCCTCTTCGACTCGCGTGATGCCGACCAGCTCAAGCGGGTCCACGAGGCTGGATGGCAGATCATGAAGGCCTGCGTGGCCTTAGGGGGCACCATTTCGGGCGAACATGGCATCGGACGAGAAAAAATGGAGGCGATGCGGCTGGTGTTTTCCGATGAAGACATTGATGCCCAGCGCTGCCTTAAGGATGCCTTTGATCCGAACCATCTGGTTAACCCAGGAAAAATATTTCCTGACACCTCACAGCCTTTTGCCTTCAAAGACCAGGCGGCCTGGTCCGGGCCGGGAGATATGCTGACACCTGCGGAAAACGGGATAGCCGAACAGGTTCAACAGGCCCTGGCCGTGGGTCAGACCCTTGTACCTGTCGGCAGCGGGTCCTTTTCTGATTTCGGTAATCTGCCTGCCGGTCCCGGCCTGCCTTTGAAGACCGATGCGCTTTGCATTCTGCTCGATCTTGACTCCTCCAACCAGTATGTCACTGTCGGGGCCGGGATGAGCCTGGGCGACATTCAGAAGGCTCTGGCGCCCCATAACCAATGGATTGCACTGCGACCGGCCTTTGATCTCCTGAAACGCACTATCGGAGGTATAACGGCGATGGGGGCCTGCGGACCCGAACGCTTCTTCTACGGTGCGCCGCGTGAGTTGCTGCTGGGTCTTCGTTTTATCGATGGTCGCGGCCGGTTGATAACTGCCGGCGGCAAGGTCGTCAAAAATGTTGCCGGCTATGATATGACACGCCTCATGGCCGGTTCGGCCGGAACTTTGGGACTGATCACCCGTGTAACCCTGCGGACGGCCACATGCCCGCAGCGTTGCGCTGCCATTTCGGCCACCGGCACGCTGGATTCCTGCGCAAACCTTGCCACGTCGGTGCTTGGATCACGTCTGGGGGCGGTGTTCGCTGCAGCCATGCCTGAAACCGGAAGCACTTACTGGCGGCTGAACATAGGCTTTGAAGGCTTCAGTGAAACAGTGGCTTCTCAGCTAACCAAGGTCCATGACCTGTTCACAGGAGCCGGATTCGGATCTGAGCGCACTAACGATTACGACGTTTGGTGCGGGCCCTTTGCCAAGCCATTTTCGGTAATCGCCGGCCATCCGTATCTCCTTCGCGTCGGAACGCCGCCGGACTTTGCGGCGGAAGCTGCCAGGCTAATCGCCATGAATGAGCCGGACGGACCTATACTGGTCGATTTCGGGTGCGGGCGGATTCTGGCGGGAATCGATCGAATGACCGACGATTCCTGGAAAGAATTGGGCCGGCGGATTCATGAAATGGAGGGCCACGTCGTTCTGGAAAAAGCCCCCGATGAATTTAAACTGCGCAATGATGTGTTCGGGCCGCCGCGTCCGGAATGGAGCCTGATGCACCGGGTCAAGGAGGTTCTTGACCCCAAGCACCTTTTCGCTCCTGGTCGAATGCCGGGCCGGATTTGAAACGACATCAGAATAAATAGATTGAGGGAGATAAAATCTATAAACCATGAGCATATTAACCGATTACGACGCCATCGCCCAATGTAACCGCTGCGGCTTTTGCCAGGTAGCCTGTCCGATTTTCCGCTCCACCGGCAATGAGTCAGGAGTGGCACGGGGCAGGTTGGCGCTGCTACGGGCCCTGATCGAGGGCCGCCTTCAGTGGAGCCAGGAGCTGGAGGAGCCGCTATACGATTGCCTGCTTTGCGGAGCATGCACGAGCAACTGCTTTCCGGCGATCCCCACCTCTGATCTGGTAATAAAGGCGAGATCGGAATATCTCGATACCGTCGGGCGCAAGTCGATTCACCGCCTGCTGTTCGACAAGTTGCTGCCCTATCCCAAGAGGCTGCATCTGGCGGCAAGGGTCGTGGCGCTGGGAAAAAACAGCGGTATGAGTGAGTTTGCCGGCGCTTTAGGACTTTTGCGGATTTTCGGTCATGATTTTGCCTGTGCCGAAAAGATTCTCGGCCGGTTTCCTGCCCAACCGCTGCGGGCGCGTTTCCGGCCCGGAGTTTACCAGGGGCAGGGCCATAATCTGAAAGTGGCCTATTTTGTCGGCTGCGGCATCGATACGGTCAGCCAGGCGGCCGGAATGGCCACCCTGGCGCTGCTGAGGCGCTTTTCCAGTAGTGTTCACCTGCTGGAAAACAACTGTTGCGGACTACCGGCTTGGTCCTACGGAGATCTTGACGCAGCCCGCCATTTGGCCACTAGGAACCTTCCGCTGCTCGACGCGGGCAGTTTCGACGCTATCGTCACCGACTGCTCGAGCTGCACCTCCTTTATAAAAAAATACCCGCTTCTTTTTGCCGATAATTATCCTTGCCGGGAGAAAGCGCGAGATGTGGCCGCGAAGACGAAGGATGTAGCCGAATGGCTGGCGGCCGAGGTTATCCCTTTTTCCAAGGCCTTGGAGGGAAAGAGGGTTACCTTCCACGATCCCTGCCATGCCTCGCGGGGCCAAAAGATCGTAAAACCGCCTCGCGATCTGCTGCGGCAAATACCGGGCACCGAGTTTGTGGAAATGCCGGAGGCGGACTGGTGCTGCGGAGGAGCCGGAGCTTACGCCTTGTCACATTTTGACCTCGCCATGAAGGTGCTGGACCGCAAGATGGAAAACCTCAAAAAAACAGGTGCCGACGTGCTGGTGACAACATGTCCGGCATGCACAATTCAGCTCTCCTATGGGGTGAGACTGCATGGCCTGAATGTGAAGGTGCATCATCTGACTGAGATCATACAGGACTCAAATATGATGAATTCATCCACCTATCAAACCGCATAAACTTTTTGATATTCTTTCCGCGTAATTTCCATTTGAATTTGTCATAATTACAAATTTATATAACCTTCCATCTCTTCCCCGGACATATCCCGCTCTTGTGCTTATCCCTGTAAGTGTGCCTGTTTTATAATACTCGTTGCCGTTACGTTTCATTAAATCCAAATGAGGCTCAAATGCCGCCAGAATTTTTAAAAAGCTTTTTGCCGAAATTCTGTTTTCTCTGGAAATACCTGAACCCTCGACTATCGTCAGATCATCTATCTTAAGATTATTTACTGCAAAATCCGATATTGCCAAAACCCCCTTATCAATCGTTCCAGGCTGACCATTGATTTTTGCGCTTATTGCAAGAACAATCTGATTTGCGATAAAATTATTGGAATGAAAAAGAAGCCTCGATATAATCTCTTCTATCGAAAAGGGAGATAAATATTTTAATATAAGCCTATCGGTTTTCTGTTGAACAGGCCCAACCATTATTTTGCCTTTTGGTTTAATTCCTTCTTTTTCAAGGAAATAAGAGAGGAGATGCCCCGCATACAGAGTATTTTCATTCTGCTCGGAGGAGAGTAAAATCCGGCCAGCTTTAATGGAAGTCTTATTGATTTTTCTTAAGGCAAAAGAGAGCAGGGGAGTCTGGGGTTCAGCGCTGACGGGCTTACCTTTCAAAATGTCAAAGTTTACGGTGTTGAAATTGGCACAAAGGGCTCCGTTTGGAGAATCATAGGGTTCCAAAGATGATGTTACGCCGGGTATTGTTGACGGTTTAAAATATGAATCATCAAGAACCAAATCATTTATATGTTTAACTCTGGAACCAAGAGTTTTTGATATTTCTATCAGGACCTCGGATAATAAAAGGGGATCTCCGTAGCCTTTAACTTTGAGGTTTGAGTCTTTGTCCATGTAAAATTCTGTTGCAAATCTGTATTCGGGACCAAGATAATGCAATGCCGCAAGAGATGTCAGGAGTTTGAGGGTTGAAGCCGGAATAAGTTTTTTGCCTGAGTTTTCTTCAAAAATTATTCTGCCGTCCGGGTCTTCAACGACTATAGCACCTTTGTCACCAACCAGCTTCCCAAGAAAGGACAGATTATCTATTGCCTGAAGATTTTGAGCAGCAAGCGACAAGCAAAGAAAAGAAAAGATTAAGCATACCCAAAAATATTTCAGTTTACTCATTATGGATTGTCCTGACTTCTGTTATTATATCGAATATCGTATATCGTTTTATGCCTTCAGCTTTTAGTCTTATGCCTTTAGCCTCTCGCCTTGCGTCTGCTATTTGCTTTCAACAATAAGAGTGACAGGTCCGTTATTTACCAGGGAAACATCCATCATTGCGCGAAAAATTCCTGTCTCGACCTTGATCCCTTTACCGCGTATTTTTTCGACGAACTTTTCATAGAGTTCATTCGCTTTTTCCGGTTCCGCCGCATCTATAAATGAGGGCCGTCTCCCTTTGCGGCAGTCGCCCAGAAGAGTAAACTGAGATACCACAAGTATTTCACCTCCGGTATCAATGACCGACCTGTTCATCTTTTTGTTTTCATCTTCAAAGATTCGCAGGTTTAATATCTTATCGGATAGAAAGTTGACATCGTCTATCGTGTCTTCTTTTGAAACGCCAAGAAAGACAAGAAGGCCGGCGCCTATTTTTCCTATGTTATCGCCACCGACAGTAACCGAACTTTCTTTTACCCTTTGCACAACTGAACGCATGATGATATATTCCTTCAGAACACATTTTGGCTTTTTTTACGAAAAAGTAATACTTGATTATTTGTCACTTTGAAAGCAATTTGTTTCAAAGACTTTGTAAAAACTGTTGTTGCATATAATTTTTTCGCTAGTTGGTGTCCATCCGGAAACAACTCTGATTATGAACTGTAAAGGAGAATCCGGCATGAAAAGACTGAAATTGATTGTAGTTGCTGCTGCTTAGTGTACATCCGGAAATGTTCCTCAATGGTTAAGATTAAAAAGATTTTGAAATCCGTCGCCTCTTTTTTGGGTAAAACTGTTATTATTGCCTTTATTGCAACAATAGTTCCTGTTCTCCTGCTCCGATGGATTCCACCTGTTACGTCTTCATTTATGATCCAGAAGTGGATTAAATCCTTGCGGTCATACAATAAGGAATATAAGATTAAATACAAGTGGACTTCATGGGACAAGATATCTCCGCATGCTGCAATAGCGGTTGTTGCTGCTGAAGACCAGATGTTTCCTGAACATTTCGGCTTTGACCTTGAATCTATTTCAGATGCTCTTGATAAGCATTCAAAAGGCAGACAGTTGCGCGGCGCAAGCACAATTTCCCAGCAAGTTTCGAAAAATCTTTTTTTATGGTCAGGCAGAAGTTTTGTCAGGAAAGGCTTTGAGGCCTACTTTACAGTGTTAATAGAACTTATATGGCCAAAACGGAGAATACTCGAGGTTTATCTGAATATTGCAGAATTCGGTGATGGAATATATGGGGTGGCAGCAGCAGGCCAGACTTTTTTTAATAAATCTCCTGCGAAGCTCAATCCTTTAGATGCAGCTCTTCTTGCAGCCGTTCTTCCGAATCCGGTCAGATTAAGAGCAGACAGGCCATCGATTTATCTGAACAGCCGCCGTTTGTGGATTCTTGGCCAGATGTATCGACTGGGCGGAGCTGCTTATCTTAAGAGCATTTAATCTGCCAAACATAAAAGACCGGATTTCACATTTTTAAATAAAAAGCAGAAAGGCAGTCTTATGGAAAAATTCAAATCATTTTTAAAAACATCAATCATCGGCGGTGTTTTAGTAATCCTCCCCATGTTTATATTTATAATGGTTTTCAAATGGTTATTCGGATGGGTTACGGATATTATCCATCCTTTGACCGATTTTATAGTTACAAAAGCTAACATGAGTAAGATTATAGCAGACGCACTTGTGATCGCCATCATAGTGATAAGTTGTTTCATAATCGGAATAATTGTCAAAACTAAAATCGGGAAATTCATTCATGAAAAACTTGAAAGCAGGATACTGAAAATCGCTCCGGGATACAGTACCATCAAAGAGATCGTAATGCAGTTTATAGGGAAAAAGTTCCCATTTTCTTCCGTTGTTCTAGTAAGAGTTTTTGAAAATGACACTTTAATGACAGCTTTTATAACAGATACTCATGAGGACGGAAGTTGTACCGTATTTATTCCTACTGCCCCGAATCCGACATCCGGCTTTGTATATCACGTTAAAAACGAATATCTACAGCATGTTAATATTTCTGTTGAAGAGGCAATGAGATCGATTATCACATGCGGGGCCGGTTCTAAAAAGATACTGGAGGCTTCTCGTGGAAATATTGAATATAGAAAGCGATAAGAGGATTCTTAGACAATCCTGTATTATATGCAAACTGAAAGGAGGCATTGACTGGAGGGGGATAAGATATAAAACGGAAGATCTTCTTGCTGGTCAATGCTTAAATATGGGAATCTTGAGAATTAAAAAGTCTGATTTAATTGATGCGCTTATTGGCTGTACTTTTTTTCAAACATTATCTTCTCTTCTTCTGTTATTTTCTCCAGCTTAACCAGGATGTCGCCAACACCATTTTGTCTCAGCTCATCAATTTTCATGATCGATTCAACTTTCCTGCCCGTCATGTTAAAAAAAGTGTATTTTAATGAAGGCTCGGATTTTTTCAGTAAATAAAATTGCTTGCCTTCAAAAAGAAAATGATGGTCCATTACAAAATATGCGCCATATGCGAGTAGACCTATCAGAATATATTTTTTAATGGTCTTAAACATTTATCACTTCTCCATATAAAAACATAAAATTAAAAGAACGAAATGTGCTTTTTTTATTATGTTGGATTAAACACATATCATCTTTAATTGTTGCGGTCAATATTGCTATGTATTATTGAACTTGAACAGCAATCTCAAGCCCCGCTGCTTGCGGTGAAAATCTCCAATTATATTTTTTCTGACTATTAACTTCGGCATAGAATGAAAGGAGCCAAAAGCATGTGCGATACTTTCGTTGTCCTGCCTCCGGCAACTATTGACGGGGCGGTCATATTCGGTAAAAACAGCGACAGGGAGCCTAACGAGGCCCAGGCGCTGGAATTTTATCCGGCACGGTTTTATCCGGATAAAGAACAATTAGAATGCACCTATATCCGGATTCCTCAGGCCAGAGAGACTCATGCCGTACTCCTTTCCCGCCCTTTCTGGATGTGGGGAGCTGAAATGGGGATTAATGAAAAAGGGCTTGCCATAGGAAATGAAGCAGTATGGACGAAAATCGAAATAAGCAAGAAAGGAGGCCTGATCGGTATGGATCTTGTTCGTCTTGCTCTTGAAAGGTCTGCATCGGCCGAACAGGCTCTTGAAACAATCACAAACCTTTTATCGGATTACGGGCAGGGTGGAATTTGCGGGTACGAAGATAAGAAGATGGCCTACCATAACAGTTTTATCATGGCTGACCATAAAGAAGCATGGGTGCTTGAAACAGCGGGGAATTTCTGGGCGGCAAAAAAAGTAACAGACTACTATTCGATAAGCAACGGCCTTACAATCGGAGAGGACTTTGACAGGAGTCATCCCGAGCTTATTGATCATGCACGAAAGAAAGAATGGCATAAGAAAGGAGTTCAATTTAATTTTGCAAAAAGCTATTCAGACTGGTTTTTTACAACTTTTTCAGCAAGCAGTAAAAGAAAAGAATGTTCATCCAATCTTATAAACTCAAAGACAAGAAAAGTAAGCATAAAAGAAGCTTTCAGGATTTTGCGAGATCACGGGGGAGAAGAGTATTCTCCTGATTCTCATTTTCTTGGAAATCGAATTTGCGCCCACGCGGCAAACAGTCTTTCTCGAAATGCAACTCAGGCAACCGGATCGATTGTTGCCCACCTGAAACCCGATGATACTAATTGCTGGGTAACAGGCACATCAGCTCCTTGCACATCGATATTCAAACCGGTATGGTTTAACGGAGAAGTTATTCCTGAAGTAAGCAGTGGATTGTATGGTAAATTCAACCCTGAAACACTCTGGTGGCGTCACGAGATTTTGCACCGCGAAATTCTTTTAGATTATGAGACAAGGATCAGGTTTATAAGCAGGGAGAGGGACGAACTTGAAGATTCCTTTATTAAGAATTCATCAGGTGTCGCATCAGGTAAAAGCTTTGATCTGACCCTATCGGCTTTCAAACAGGCTCACGAGATGACGGGCAGATGGATTAAAAGCATAAATTCTGTGCCGGTTAAAAGCCGGCCGAACTATATTTACCGGAAATACTGGGAAGCACAAAACAGGAAAGCCGGAATCAGCCTTCCGTATAACGCTATTTCCTGATAGTTTTATTCAGACCGGTATTGACGTGCAGTTTCTTCAAGGAAGACTTTTTTCTTTTTTTCCTTCAATTTCATCAGGACAAACTTTTTTGGAAAATCGGGAAGAGAAAGATAGCTTAGGGCGTTTTTAACGAAGTTATCGCATAATTCATCAAAAACAGATTCTTTGTTCTTTTCATCAATAAAGAAACGTTCTCTTTTCTTCTCAAAAAGAACTTCGCTGCCGAGAAGCTCTGTAATTTCTTCATTGCCAATGTCCGGATCGGACAATAACTTAAAGGTTGCATCGACCGGTACTTTTATCCGGGCTATCAAAGATACCAGCCATCGGTCACCGGCCATTTTTTTAGAGTTATCATAGATTTTCAGTTCAAGGTTGTTCTTAAGTTTCATCGCTTTTACAAAGTTGTATTCCATTAACCCCCCTTAACAATCAATTTCATAAACAGCTTGCAAACGTCGTTCTCTTTGAATATATCAGGAAAATATGAAGGAAGAAAGCTTTTCTGAGCAGCCATTAACAGTTATGGCGGAAGCGCATGGGAATCGAATCCACCCGGGACGGTATCAGCGCCCCACACCGGATTTGAAGCCCAAAAAATAGCAAAAAACAGCAAATTTTAACACCTTGATTTTGTATCTGATTTACCGTAACCAACCGACATTGCAATATAGGAGATTTCTATCCGTTCTAAGGCTTTTCATCTATTATTTTTCTTTTTTACTCTTTTCTTTCACATTTTTTTCACAGCGCACACACCGGATTTTCAGTTCGAAACGGGATTATGAGATATTTCAGACTGAAACAAATGTATTTTGCCGTCGATATAAAAATCTTATTGCAAGGCATTGGATGACATACAGAAAGGTAATAAAAAGTGATTGTTTGTTTATCCTGAAAGAATCATATATATTATTGAATAAGCTCTTTCACTGCTATATTTCAGATAATAGCTAACAATATTTATTTTTAAACGGGAGAGTATAAAATATCGTTATTTTAAGATTGATAAGCGCCGTAGCATGCGCAGTATAAAAGTAGTTGCAGGAGGTTTGGAATGAAGAATAAAGGGAGGGAGTCTGGGAATAATTTGATTAAGCCTAAACATTCAGAAACAGCTCGCGTTCCAATCCCTGAGGGGCTTAGTTCTGTTTTAAGCGTTATTCCCGATATTATATGCCGGTTTGATTATGATAGCCGTATTACTTATATCAGTGATGCTGTTAAACGATATGGTTGCCAACCCAAAGAACTCATCGGAAAATATCTGTCGGACCTTGTTCATAATGACGATAAAGAAAAGGCATCCGAATGGATCAGGGGGTGGCAGAATGCTGATGAACATATTGAATTCATTGAACTGCGGTTGTCAATAAAGAATCATAAAAAGACTTATTTTAAATTTTATTGCACTTCGTATAAAGGAGTTAAAGCCCCGAAAAAAAATAAGGGATTAGATGAATTTACGGGTATTCAGGGCATTGCAATAGACATAAGTGAGCTGAAAAGATCAGAGGAAGATAACGCTTATATGTTAAAGCTCCAGGATTTTCTTCAGACAACAAGATTGATTTGCCATGAATTAAGCCAGCCGATTACGGTGATTTTAGGATATTCCGAAATGGTATTATCGGATAAGGCTAAAGATGACCCGCAGTGTGATAAATTACTTGAAATACAAAAGCAGGCCGCCATGATTGAGGAAATAACCCGTAAACTACGCTATATGGCTAAATACATATCGAATGACAATATTCCTGGAATTGAAATAATTGGATAAAGGTATTAAGGAAATCCGGAAGTCTTTCGCTTATGCGCTGCTTACGCAACCTTAAACAGATCGATGTCCTTAACTCTTTTTCCTGCTGCCAGAGGAGAATTTTCAAATCTCGCGGCTAAATCACGATCCACAGAACCAAGAGTGATGCCTAAAAAGGTTTGCTGACGGTTTGCTTGCTGCAGCCGGCCGCGTATTTCATGTTTCAGGTCCTCTTCAATCACCCGATACGTTTTCCTGTCGTATGGCACCCCGCTCGAGTTGATATAAACCCATTGTCCGTTTTTCTGGTCTATAATGCCGGTGTGTCCAAATGGCTGGGAAGAAAAAGAAAGAATCGCTCCTTTTTTTAAGTGTGGTTCGATTTTGTTCCAGATTTCATCAAAGGATGTATTTGTCACCTTGGAGATGTTAATCTTTACAGGATTATCACAGAGAAGCCTCGTGATCCCTTCTCCGGTTAAAAAAGAGTTAAGGGTCAAGCCCAGGCTTCGAGCCTGGTCTATCAGAGCATTGCCAATTCCATTGCGTCCGTAGTAGGAGATTCCGTTATCTTCCAAAATTCCGGCAAGAAATTCAAAACAGTCTCTGTTGTTGAATCGATCCCTGAAGTCAGGTGTTTTTGAGCTTTCAATCGGACGTATGGTTACCACCGGTACCGGTTCTTTGATTTCGGCTGTTGTAACGAGGTGATTTTTAGTGTTAGTTTCATTAAAAATCGGGGTCTTGAACTGATGACTGTTGTATAGATGAATTCCTTCATTTTTAAGCTGGTCAGTAAGGTTATCAAAATGTATCCGGCCCTGCTCGTTAACCTTGGCTTTCCCGGCAAGGTAATCGTGACGCTCTATAACCATTCGGGCAATTTCGCCCGCCCTTAAGGGATCTTTTTGCCGGATCGCTTCCCATTTTTCGTATTGCATCGTATTTTTAAGGAGGGCATCTGTCAGGTTGACCAAAAAAAGCTCGTTAAAATTTGTGCGCGCGGGTTGCGATCTCTGCGAAGCCGAAAAGGTATCAATGTTGCTTATATATCGTATTGGAAGAATCAAACCTTAAATTCCCTCATAAACCGGATAACTCTCATTCCGGTTGGATAAAATATCGGCTGACCCTCAAAAATCTTCTTATTCTTTGTGGTTTGTAAAATTATCCAGTCAGCTTGAAAAAGGAACAACAGTGTACACTTGAGAGAAGCAAGATAAGTGCCATATCAAAGAATTTGGAATCGGGGTATCAGGATTCATAGGCAAAACTTTATTATGACAGAAAGCTGATATGAATCGTGACATGCAACTTCCAAGATTAATTCTTAAAAAACTAGTAATAAATGTTTTGTTTAACGGCAAGGAAAACTTGCTGCACGGTTTTCCTAATCTGCCGGGAATTTGTCGATAAGTGTCAAATGTTTGACCGTTCTTTTTCCTGACGGCTCAGATTTTTTGAATGTGATCAAGGCTGTAAGAAAGAAACAGGAAATTTATAGCATCTAGTAACAAACGGCAGATCGGGATCACCAAGGAATAGAGACGAGGCAAATATTTCTGGGTGCAGAACAAAATTTCCAGGCCTGTAACAAGATGTTATTAAAAGATTTCTGCTATTGAGCGAATATCAATATTCACAGCAAACGGTTGTGGGAGTTTAATCTTTCAATCATTCTGTCAATATTCCAGGCAGGGAGAATTCTCTTTTCAACAAAAAACTCTCCTATCGGGCGGTGAAGCATCCTCTGTTTACCCAAAAGGGCTAATAGCTCATAGGAAGTTATATATCCCTTGAGCCGGGCATATTCACCAAACCGCTTATGAAAACTCCGTTCAAGGGTCCGCTGTTTTATAATTGTCATAATATCGTATTCATTGAGTATTCCCCATTTCATCGCTATTTGTCCGATAAGTGGGCGTTGCATTTTTTGCCATGATATTGCTTCTATAAGCCTCTTCCAGGAAACAATGCCGGAGTAATATAGAAACTGGCCTATCAAAAGTTTTCGTTTTGGAATACCGCCCTTGTAAAAAAAGTCAGCCGAATCATTGCGATTGAAGGTATTAGCGGCTCTATTTCTGAATTTTTCATATACCTGATCATTGCATCCATATCTGTTCGAACGGGAACCCTTCAAGGCTGACTGCAGAATTTCGTAGGCAAGATTCAGTTCCACGAAGCAATCGCTCATATCATTTTCCGTTTTCCCTACGATCAGCGATCGGTCCGGATGTGTTTCAAATGCTTTCTTACGATAAGCGGTTTTGAGTGTTGCAGGTTGGAGATATTTTAAAATATCAGTCGAAACACAGGAGTCAGGCCCGAATATTTTATGATAGGCATTCACAACATCCTGATTTGCTGGAACAACCGGCAAAATTTACCTCTCTTAACCCTATATTAATAATTTATTTGGACTGGCTCAATCCGATTGTTACTATATACCATATGATGTAATTAGTAAAGAGTTTATTGCATCATGTAGTGGTTTGATTCTTCGAACCAGTAATATTGCCATAACGGCTTTTGTTTTTCCGATCACTCGAATTCTTGAATCCTGCCGAAGGTCCGCCAATTACTATGACGGGAACCCTTCAATCTCAGGTCCCTTTTTCCCAATTAATTTGGCATATTTGTTGCTTAATTTACTTAATGTTTAGATGTCCACATTCATGGTTGTTTGAAAATGATCGGCAAAAACATTCACCGGGAATAAAAGGGAAACTAACTATCTTTAAAAAAGAGATTGAAAGGCGACGGAGATGGCTGAAAAAGTCTTTATTGTCAGTAACAGAGATGTGGATTTGGAACTAACTAAGGATACTCTTGGTTCCAAAGGATTTGATATCGATACTGCTGACCAGTTCAGTGATATTGAGAGCATGATTTTTACCGGCAGTTTTGCAGCCATTCTTGTCGACAACGATTTTGCGGGAGACAGGATCGGTGGCTGGATAACAAAACTTCAGGAACAAAAATCGAGGTCATGCCTGATTCTCTATGGGGAGAAAAGCAGTCCAGAAAACATAGCGGAAATGCTCCAAAAAGGAGCCTACGGGTTTATCCCGCGTGTGCTGCTTGCCGATCGTTTATATGATACAGTGCTTGATGGTCTGGAGAACCGCAAGGCGTTTATTGAAATACTGGCAATGATGGATAAGATGAGAGATGTGAATGAAAAGCTTGAAAATGAGAAAGCGGCACTCAGGAAAAGAAATCAGGAACTGGATTTCATCAACAGGCTCAGTTATGAAGTCTCATACGATTTGAACTGGGATCGGATTCTTCCAAGAATGATTGATGCCGGATTTCTGAACATAATAGATTCGGAAACTATATCAATTCTTTATCGGCTTGGTTCCAAGTGGAATTTTGCCTGCTACATGCCTGACGGGTTGAGTGACATGAAGGCGGCAGAAAAGCTAAAAAAAGAAGCAGCCGGCGAATTCTTTTTGCTATGCCGGGAGAGAATTCCCATGAAAGAGATATCCGTTTATTTTCATTCATCCGAACATTCAAATGAGAAACGATCTTCATTCAATACCATTTTTCTTTCCGAAAAATTGGTTCTCCCCCTGAGCCCAGGGGGACGGACACTCGGAGTAATGATCATTCAACAGAAAAACCGGGAAGCAAGTAAGAATGGTAATCAGGAAATTTTGTCGACCATATCAAACATTCTTGCTATGTCTTTGGATAACGCTAAAAAATATCAAAAACTTAAAACATTGACTATCAGGGATGGTTTAACCGGAGTTTACAATCAGATGGGTTTTAAGGAATTTATGGAAAGTGAATTTCTTAAGGCGAGAAGATACAAAAAACCGCTTTCTCTGATTATGATCGATGTGGACAAGTTTAAAACAATCAATGATTCATTCGGCCATTTGGCGGGGGATTACGTCCTGAGTGAACTGGCGAATTGTTTGAAAAAATCATTGAGGCAAACTGATATTCTGGCAAGATATGGAGGTGACGAGTTTGCAATAATTCTCCCGGAGACTGAAATAAAAATGGCCGAGACACTAATGGCAAGGGCGCTGTCCACAATAAGACATCACAACTTCGAATGGAAGTCGGAAAAGATAACAGTGGAGGTAAGCTGCGGCATTGCCACAGCCAGTGAGCTTGGGCATATGTATAATATCAAGGATCTTTTAGCAATCGCCGACTCCCGGCTCTACTTTTCAAAGCGGTCATATGAGTCATGTCCCACAATCTGCAATGAAAGGGCGTCTCTTTTGGCGGCAGTCTGAAAAAACTTATCTGACAGAATTTACAGGATTAAAAGGAAGATTTGTCAGACAGCATTGCTTCCCTTGCCGCAGTTGTTTACCTGTACAAAACATCGAAGAGCCAATATTATTTCAAGGATACGGAATTGAGAAGAGAACTTGTTTTTCCCGGAAACTACTTTGTAAGCGACAAAAAAGAGCTTGCTCTGGAGGCCTGTCTGGGCTCCTGTGTAGGTGTTACTATTTGCGATAAAGAAGCGAATGTAGGCGGGCTTATCCCCTCTCAATTCTCCACAATTGTCGATCTCATTCCGCATAAGATATTGGAAGGCTCAATAAATCTTCATGACATGCTTTGATCGGCATTACATTCACATGCTGTGGTGAAGGGGAGGGCGTTGCGGACAACCCGCGTATTTTATTTTGTTTGTAGCTGTCGAAAAAAGCATTTACAACTTTCGGGTCAAACTGGGTACCTGAGTTTTTTCTGATTATGTTTAATACATCATCTTCCTCCATTTTTTTACGATAAGAACGATCCGATGTAAGTGCGTCATAAACATCCGCTATTGACAGGATGCGGGAAAGCATCGGTATCTCTTCCCCTTTAAGAGCATCGGGATATCCTGTGCCGTCAAATCGCTCATGATGGTGACGAATTACAGCCTGTTCATCAATCCACATGCCGAGGTGTCCGATAATATTGCTGCCGGTGATCGGGTGCTTTTTTATTATGTTAAACTCTTCATCAGAAAGGCCATCCGGTTTGAGGAGTATATGGTCAGGTGTCCCAATCTTTCCGATATCGTGCAAGAGGCTGGAAACATACAATTTATCGATCTCTTCTTGCGTACAACCCATAGTGCCGGCTATCGACACGGCATAAAGAGAAACCCTGTGTGAGTGCTGTTTGGTATAAGGGTCCCTTGCTTCGATTGTTTCTACAAATGCATAAAGCGACGAAACAAGGTTTTCGAAAATATTTTCGTAAAGAGCCAGATTTTCTACCAGAGAGGAAGCCTTCTTCAATAGAAAATTAATAAAATACAAATCTTTTTTACTGAAATTTCGATCGTTATCATTTATGAACAATACAAGAACACCAAAGACGTTGGCTTTTATTATGAGCGGAATTGCCATGGTGGCGCCTTTGTTGCCATTACCATTTATCATGAGAGGGATTCCATCGCCCACAACCTTTTTGATGTTTTGAGATATAATCTTTTCGACAGCCGCGACAGAGCTCTCGCTTGATCGGGAAAAAAGCGCGAGGATCGAAGGATCTGCACAATTATGAGCAAAGTTGCAGAAATAGGATTCATCACAAAGAGTAATTTCTCCAGCCAGATTGACTAGCGTGTCAATAAGGTTTTTTATGGTTGTTGCCTGTTCCAGTTTCTTAAGTATCAGGCTTATTATTTCTACATCCTTAAGTTTTTGCTGTAGTTCCTTATTAATCTTAAGAAGATCATGGTTTTTTTGATTTGCCTCCTTAAGCATTATGCTGTTTACAAACAGGGAACGTTCTCTCATAACTCGTTGAATGATAAGCGGGATTTGCAATATATCGATCGGCTTTGTTAAAAAATCGACGACGCCGGTCTTTAAGGTTTGTATAGCCACATCCATCGACGGGTTACCGGTCATTATAACTATAGGTATTGTTTTATCATACTGATGTATCTGTTTTGCAAGTTCCACTCCATCGATTATGGGCATTGAAATATCTAGAAAACAGCAGTCTATTTTCTCGCGTTTGATGATCTCCAGAGCAAGGAATCCGTTGCTTTCGGTAAACACCTTAAAACCTGTCGTGGCTTTAAGGTATTCCTTGAAAACATGCAAAATAGGTTTTTCATCGTCAACTATTATGATGTTTAAATTTTCATTCATCGCCGATTTTCTCCGACACCGTTTTACTGTCCAGTATTTTCAGGTAATGCTTTTTGAAAGACTTAAACTCGCTTTCAGTCAGCATCCCCTTCTCTTTCAAAGATGCCAGCGTCTGCAAATTATCAATATAATTATCGGGCATAATATTATTATAAAGATTATGTATTCCAACAGGGCTTGAAGGGAAAATATTTAAACTTGCCGATTTTTCTGTTTTATCCCTCAACTTATGTAAAACCATTAATTCATGACAGGCTTCCTGTAATTTTCTTAACAATTCTTTGTTTTCCCTGTTGAGCTTTATCGTGTCTGTGGCTCTGTTTACTACAATCTTGATCTCGTCAAGTTTACAGGGCTTCATTATATAATCATAAGCCCCTTCCTTGATGGCAATTACGGCGGTTTCCAGCGAAGCATAGCCGGTGACAATAATAACAAGGACGGCAGGATTCATTATTTTTGCGAATTTCAAAACTTCCAGTCCGTCCGTATCCGGCATGATCAGGTCGGTAATAATTAAATCAAAAGAATGGTTTCTGAGCGTTTCGACGGCCTTGTTGCCATCATAACAGACCGACACCGATCTTTCCGGTTCAAGTGATGAGATAAGGTCTTTTAAAATGTCCGCAATTATCTTGTCGTCATCTACTATCAGTATTCTGATCGGAACATTCATATATATGCTTTGATTCGGGCTTTGTGTTTGTGTCAGGCCTTTTCGTCAAATATGAGACCTATAGCTTCCTCAAGTTTGGCTGCAAGGTCCAGTAACTCCCGGGACGGAATTTCCCTTATAACCTTACCGGTATCCTCATTGACGACGGTAACCATAATATTCCCTGAAGCCTCATGGACTGAAAAATTCAAATCGACATTGTGAAGCACCTGCATTTTGTTTTGCAGGTCCTTAGCGACTTCCGCGATTTGAGATAGCTCCACCGGTTTCTTTTCTTCTTCGGCTTTACCTTTTACTACGGGAAGAATCGTACCCTGAACTGCAATACCCGCCGGTGGTAAATTATTCTGACTTTTTCCCGACGTCGATATACTTTCTAACAACATCTGAATCACCTCCTTTTAAAAAAATTTATATTAAAACTTATCTGACAGGTTATTACCAGTTGCCGGGAATCTCTGACCTCTGATTTCTGATCTCCGACCTTCGACTTCTAATTTCTAACTACTGACCTTTGCCTCACTCATTCCTAGATATTCGATGTCCGACGTCCGATATTTGGCTTTCCCCGTTCCCTTGCCGTCAGGCATAAATCCTGTCCATCCTGTTAATCCTGTCTAAACCTTTTTTTTCTGTCCTGACCTCCGGCTTCCGACTTCCGACCTCTTTATCTTCTGGCATCCAGGTATATCGGCGTATGTTTCCCTTTCGTGCCATAACCTTTTGCGCCCTGTCTGGCATTACTTATTTTCAGCAGCTCCGCCTTAATGCCCCGGCTCTCTTCCTTCACTATCACCATTACCTCGGCATCGATCGGTACAATTTGTTCAAGAAGGCTTTTAATGGTGTGCAGATAACCGTCAAGCGAACTTTTTAATTCATCTGAAATACGGGAGAGTTCTTCTGCGCCTTTATGAATGATCTTCTGAACGGACAGGTCTGTTTTTTGAATACTGTTAATACAGTCCTGACGTTTCGATAATAATTTTAAAAGATCTGTTTCCTTTTTCAGCATGAATGTTTCTTTCATTGTCCTTGTAATTGAAAGGTACTGGGTCAAGAGCAAAACCTTTTGTTCCATAAAAAGACGCAGGTGTTTGGCCTGAAGGCTTAAGGCTGAACTATCTTTCAGCGATTTTGTTACAACATTTCCCTCGATGTCCCTAAGTTTTGTGTGATCAAGCATGAGTTGCCTCTCCCCCTAAAGTCTAACAGTCTAAAGCATAACAGCCTACATTCTGACAGCCTGCTGCGTTCTTTCTTCATTATATTCAATAGATCCGGGCTGAAATTGTTTAATTTGGCCGGAAAAAATCTCTTTCCACGCTGACAAAAGTTCCGTCAATAATCCGATAACTTCATCAAACCCGTCAATATCTCTGTTTAGATCGGCCTGGAGAATTCTTGCAGTCATGTAATTATAGATTGCCTGAAGATGCCGGGAAATGTTGCCGCCTTTTTCGAAGTCAAGCGAATATAAAAGCTCGTCGATAATATTCATAGCTTTTATAAGGGCTTTACACTTGGCTTCATAATCTTTTTCCTGATATTTCATTTTTGCTATTTTAAGCTGATCGATCGCGCCTTCGTAACACATTAATACCAGCTTCCCCGGATCTGCAGTAATTACGGTCGTTTTGCGATAAGCCCGAATACCATAATTATTCATTTACAACCTCCATCTTTCTTTTCTGTTTAGGTCGGGGTTAACCGCGTCCCCACCCGCTTAACGATGCATTTATCTGACCGGCAAGCCAGTTGCTCTGACTCTGCATCCTGGCAAGAGCCGTCTCCATGGC
Source organism: uncultured Desulfonema sp. (assembly GCA_964402865.1). Taxonomy (GTDB): domain Bacteria; phylum Desulfobacterota; class Desulfobacteria; order Desulfobacterales; family RPRI01; genus RPRI01. The sequence continues at coordinate 21,902 of CAYODW010000013.1, forward strand.
CACAAACCGGTTGATCATCATTTCCATCTTCCTGTTTAAACGATCTTCCATCTGCTCGATCTGGGTTTCAAAGCTGTTTATGCTGTTCTGAAGAGATTCCTGTTTAAATCCAACATAGCCTTCAATAGAATCCGTAATATTAAATAATACGCGATCAAAAAGCTCTGCCATACCCAGAGTCAGAGTCACGTTTCCTGCCACGCCAGTAGAAGAACCCGAATAGATGATGGCAAGACCGTCCACATTTGTTTCGCCGCTGTTCCCGGTAAGAGTTTGCCCGGAACCTGTTGCCGCTTCTCCGTTAATCGTTCCTTCGACGTCCAGACCGTTATTCACGCTCACAGGAGTTGACAGACTCCCTGTCCAGAGCCCCGTTTCCGTATCTTCCTCGATCGTAAAACTGTAATTGCTTCCATAACTGTCGTGAGTCAAGACCAGGTGGTCACTCCCGTCATTTGATGCCGTGATATTCATTGCCCACCGGCCTTCCTGGCCGCCGGTATTGTTCTCTGAGACAGATCCGAATATATCCACCTGGTTTTCGGTCCCTGTGTAGTCGAACGTCAGGGCGATACTGCTGGCCCCCTCTGTTTTGTCGGTGATAACTATATGCCCGGTAGTGTCTATTGCCGCCGTGACCTGACTGTTGAAGGCGGTTTCGATGGCGGAAAGCAATCCCTGGACCGTATTCGTTCCGGCATCTGATATGGTGTAGGAGTTCGATACAGTTGTACCATTCCGGGCGGTCCCGTTGAAGGTGATAACGTCGTTGTTAACCAGGTTTCCGCCATCAATATTGTTCCAGGTCGTCCCCGATGTGATGGGTAGAACGCCACCAGTCGTTTTGACCAGGGTGCTCCCGGCCAGTTTTTGTGTATATACTGTATCCATTTCCGTATTGACGGCATTGATGATGCCGGAGATGGTCATGCCGCTCGTGAGCGACACATTGGCAATCCTGCCGTCTTGTGTAATCGTCAAAGTCTCGTCTTCGTCCAGAATGCCCGTATCGCTTGTTTCGGAACTCCGAGTGGCGGCCTGCGTGATTATGACCTCGTATTCCCCGGCCTTGGTATTACGGGAACTACTGATGTAGCTCAGGGACCCCGCATCCACCGTGCCGTTTACGGAAAATAAAAGCTTGATGTCATTAAAGCGCGTCTCCAGATATCCCATCAGTTTCTCGCTATCGATGCTAAGCTGGCCTTCCGTGTCCACCTCGATGCCGGCAAGTCCCAGCGTGGAGAGATCTGACGCGACACCCCAGACCTGCTGTGTAAGAATGGTTATGAGGTCTGATTTCACTGAAGAAAGCGTGCCGTCCCCGAAGAGGATTCCGCCCGCTTCCTCATTCTCCTGATCATATGATTGCTGCTCCTTTAAATAGGTGGAGACGACATTGTAGGAAGACACAAAGCCTTGGATCTTATTCATGACAGCGTCAATATTCCGATCCACTATCAAGGTAAGGGTGGTTGCATCATCCGCCTTCAGGAGGTTAAGGGTAACTCCTGAGAGTACGTCTTCAACAGAGTTATCACTGCTCGTCACGTTGACGTCATCTATCCAGATAGATGCGTCTGCCCCTTCAACAAGTTCTCTCTTGCGCACTTCACCAAGAGCGGTAAAGGCGCCCCAGTCAAGCGAGGAGTATGTATCATCAATCGTTGAATGCAAGCCCACCGCAAGGCTGCTTGCCCCGGTCTCCTGGTCGGCCACCTGGATCTTTCCGTCCGATGTGAGGAAAACCGATACTTCATCCCCATTTGCTTCGTAAGCCGTTTTGATCGCATCCAGGAGATCCTGAACCGTGGTTGTTTCTGTAATAGTCAGAATATCGCCGCTCACATCAACATTGCTATGATCACGGGAGGTAGCTCCGAGAGAGATCTTGTCTCCGGCGGTGTACTGGTTGTAACCATCGATTTGGATGAGAAGAGTGCTTGAAGTGATCGACTGGCCATTTGCGGTCATGCTGTTTCCGGAGGTTGTTCCCTGAACTGCCGAAACGCCGTTTTGAAGAACCCCAAGGGTTTCGAGGATGTTCTGGGTATCCAAAAAGTCCTGGCTTCCGTTTATCTGGAGCCTATAGGTCATCGTGCTTCCTGTGGTTTCAGAGACTACAGAGGCTGTTACGCCCGTGATAGAGGCACTATTTATGGCTGTTTTGATAGCTTCAAGGGAGTCGGTGGAGAGATTGATAGTAACGTCCTGGTAAACCCCGAGCCCGTCTTTGATCTGTATGGTGCCTGATTGGGTTGTTGAAAGATTAAGGAGGCTCTTGATGCTCTGTGTGGAACGGGAAAAGGCATCTGACTGGGCGCCACTGGTGATGCTGTTTCTGATAGATGATGTTTTGTCTTTCCATCCGAACAGTTGTACAAGATCGGATCCTGACCCGTTTTGAAGGCCGATTCCTTGGGCTCCCGTGTTATCGCTCGTCAAAATCAGTCTGTGGGAATTGGTTGCATATGTGATTATTGAGGCACTGACTCCGGTGGGGTTTGTACCGCTATTGGTGTTGTTGATTTTATTTCGCACGTCGGCCAGACTGTCCGTAGCATTCACGCTGACAGTCCTGCCGTTGATAATAATATCGCCTGCATAGGAGGCGCCCAGGGCGTCGGAAAAGCCTGAAAAGGAACCGGAGGAAAGCTTCTGGGCCGTGGCCAGCGAATCGATTATGATGTTGTAGGAGCCCTTGGAAGCTGAGGAAGTGGTACTCACCGACAAAAGATCAGAGGCCTTTACAGCGCTGTTATCGGATGTCATGCTGGATTTATAGATATCAAAGCTTTCTGGATCATTGAGACCCCCGGCAGCCGTTTTAAAGGCAAGGAGTTTAGTATTAAAGGACTGCCATTCGGTCAGTTTCGTTTGTGAATCATTTTTTTTTGCGGTAACAAGATCGACACGCCGGTTCTCTATGGCCATGAGTTGGTCGATCATGGACCGCCAGTCAAATCCGCTCGAAAGTCCTGATATGAGGTTGGTGCTTAAAGCCATGTTGCCTCCATTTTTAATCTGTGCTCAAAACAGGCCGGAAATTAATTCCGACCATATTCTGTTTATCGGAAAATATTGCTCAAAACTTGAGTGTTTATTTGTGACAACTCACGTAGTCAGGATGAAACTATTTAGGCTAAAGGCTGAAGGAAGTGACCAAAATAAACCGTATTTGCGCTTTTCCTAACAGCCTTCAGCTTATCCGCCTGGTAATTTAAAAGCAAAAAGCCTGCCAGAATAAAAAGCCCGTTTCCGGAGATCCGAAAACGGGTTTTTATGTTCTGATATGTTATAATTGTTTTAAGGCATTATCCGCCGAACAATGACAGTATGTTCTGAGGAGCCATATTTGCCTGCGCAAGCATCGCAGTGCCGGCCTGGAGCAGAATCTGGTTCTTGGTAAAGGCTGTCATTTCAGAAGCCATGTCCACGTCGCGGATCATCGACTCAGCGGCCTGGACGTTTTCAATGGTTGTTGAAAGGTTCGAGGCGGCATAGGAGAGCCGGTTCATGTAGGCGCCCACGTTGCCTCGCTGATCATTCACTGAGCTTATCACAGTATCGATTGTGGTCAGCGCCGTCTGAGCCTTAGAAGCCGAATCCATCATGTTGCTGACCAGGTTAAGTGTTGCCGCCTTGGCATCGGACAGGTTGATGGAAAGCTGGTTGTCTGTTGCATTCTGGGAACCGATCTGGAAGGTCATAGAGGTTCCAGATGAGCCAGAGGTGGTGATTACCATGGAGTTGAGATCTGTGGTATCCCATTCTGCACCGACCGTAAAGGAAATGCCCAGATTAGTGAAGTCCACTGTTCCGCCCGCTACCGGTTCTGCTACGGACTGGTTACTACCATCGGCGCCGGTGAGTACCAAATTCGAGCCGGAGGTGCTCAATGTCCATGCCTGTGCCGTTGTACCCGGATCGACGGTGACCGAGGAGAGGCCGATATTGTTGAATGCTATAGTGTCAGCAGTCACGTTTGCGGTGGTCATGCCGCTGGAGGTAATGACGATATTGCCCTGGTTTTCGCCCATTCCAGCGATGGTTAGTGTTGTAGCAGTGTTGAGTGTGGCAGCGTATGTCATAGCGCCGTTTGAAACGGTAAAGCCGCTATCCGTACCGTCTTTAGTAATAGTCCAGGTGTTTTGGCTATCAGACAAAGCTACGATTGCCGAATCAAGCGTACCTGTGATTGCGGTCATTGTGCCAGTCGCTAATTGCCCCGTAACAACACTGTCGAACCACGCCCCCCCCTCACCCTTAAGGGATGCCGTGGATGCAGTTCCGGCATGAGCGGTGATCGCTCCAGTCATGCTACCTGCTGCCAGATTCCCCGTGAGAAGAGCAGTGCCGGCATACTCGGTGCTTGTGGCGATCCGGTCAAATTCCAATATGAGCTGGTTCGCCTCGGCGTTTATCTTTGCGATGTTGGAGCCGGCGTTTCCAGATGCTGCCTGGGTTGCAAGTTCTTTCAGACGGGTGAGAATGTTACCCATCTGATCCAGCGAACCTTCAGCAACCTGTAAAAGCGAGCCGGCTTCCGCAGTGTTTCTGCTCGCCACCTTGAAGCTTGCAATATCAGCCCGGAACTGTTGAGAAATGGCAAGACCTGCCGCGTCGTCTGCCGCCCTGTTAATACGATAACCGGATGAAAGCCTCTCAAGAGATTTTCCTAGGCCGGCATCTGCGATACTCAACTGCCTGTGTGCATTCATTGCTGCGATGTTGTTTTGAATTCTTAATCCCATAGTCTTTATCCTCCTTGATTTTTTAGTCATTTGTCATTGGTCACTTGTTACTGATTACTGATCTCTGGCATCTGACATCTGTTTTTTCGGCATCCTTGCCGAATTAGTTGAGTTTCCGTAAATTTACACAATGTCTCCGTTCAGATATTCACTTCTTAAATTCACCCTGCATGCTATCAGATATTATTTCCTCCTTTCCCTTTGAAAGCATTATCGGAAAGAAATGGAATTAACTTTAGATGTATTTTTTAAAGAAGAGGGAAGGATATACTGCTGGCAGAGGTAAAGGGCCGGGCCATATAGGAAAGACCCAACTCGCGATGACCGGCCTGAAAAAGCATAGTTCCGATTTCTATTGAAAGACCGTTTTTATCCGGCGAGGAGTTCAGCGCCCTTTCGAAAAGTGTCCGGGCCTGATCAGGCTTGCCGGTCATGACATTAGTGCTTGCAATCCAGGTAAGGACACGCCATTCGGGAAAGGGTTCGATAAGCCTGCTTCGTTTGGGGAGACTATCGAGACTGAGGTATGCCTCACCATAGGAGCGGGCGGCGGCCCAGTTCTTGCGCACCAAATTTGCAAGCACCAGCCCCGAGAGGATGTCGGAGTCGGAACCGAAACGCCGGAGGGCCCTCATGCCCAACTCCTCGGCCTCGTCAAACCGGTTTGATTCGATGAGAATTCTCAGAAGTATGATATAAGCATTCCTGAAGAGAGGCGTTCTGATATCTTTTATTTCAACAATTTGAACGGCTTTTGAGGAGTACTTGAGGGCATCTTCTATTTTTTTCACGGTGAGGCAGGAAATGGCAAGATTGATGAGGGCAAAAACGTTCCCGGGGTCTTCTTCCAGTTGACGCCTTAGCAGGGCTGCGGTTCTCTCAAATTTGCTGCGGGCCGCATCCTCGCCTTTATCATATCCTAAGTGCAGGATCTCCATCTCGGTGAGGGTGATCCGTTTCGGACCGACAAGCTGGTTGTGAACGATTCCTTCGTATCGGTACCCCCGATTATTTCTGAAGAGGCGGGTGGAATCGAAGCAGATGTTTCCTTGAGGGCAGGGATTGATGATCCTGAAACCCACGGCATCTGCGAGAGGATCGCTCAATATTCTTTCAATCGTTTCGGGATCGGTCTTCAGCCGCTCATCGGCATCAATAATGAGAATCCATTCCCCTTCCGCATAGCCGATTGATTGATTTCGATGTTTGGCAAAATCATTTTCCCATGGATGGCTGTAAATTTTTTTGGTATATTTTTCAGCTAGATCCATGGTTTTGTCTGTTGATCCCGTATCAACGATGATTATTTCATTAACCAGATTTTTTATGCTTGCGAGGCATTCGGGAATAAAGGCCTCTTCATTTTTGACAATCATGCATGCCGAGATGGAGGGTTTTTTTATCATGATCATAGTCTCTCTATGAAAGGGCTTCTTTTCTACAGGAATCGGATAGCTGAGTGGTGATTGCATCGGAAAGCGTAGCGTCGTCAAAACGGGAATGTTCCCTGAGATTCCGGCTGATGCCGGCCCATAATTCCGACAGGTCTTTTATTGATGTCAGGGTCATATTTCGGGGAAGTTCCAATATCTTGAGGATCTGGTCACATAGCCCGACAACTTCTTCGATTCTTTTTCTGGCAAGAAGCTGGATCGAAAGATTCAATCGCGACGTGACGTCAATTTTGTCCATCTCCGCAATTCTGGTAAAGAGAACCAGGGCGCTTTCGCTATCCTGATAACGTTTTGCGAAATCGGCGAGTTCCAAGAGCCATTGGGCTGACAGATCCTGCATATTCAGGGCATCTGTCAGTGAACGTCTTGTCAGGGCAGCATCTTTTTTGAGAATTCCTAGTTTAAAGAGCGCCTCCACCACCTTTGAATCCTTTCGACCCCCGGAAAGTCCGTATGCCTCCTCCAGGTAGGGAAAAGATCGGTCGATTTCGCCGGCGCTGATGAATGCAAGTCCTGCGTGCCGGAATACAGCCTCCTTGTCCGGTGACAGATCGGATGCCTTGCGGTAGAATGCTTCCGCATCATCGATCTGTCCCTTTTTCAGCTTTGCAGATCCCATCCAGCCATATATTTTCCAGGCATCGCCATAGGTCGATATATGATCAATTTCTGATATCCCCTCTGGGTTCATGTACTGATCGAGTTTTTGCAGGTATTGATTCCCATATTCAATAACCCGATCCCATTGTTTTTTTTCAAAACAGATCATTGCCAGAGCCGCCATGATGTCGATCGCCTGACCGAATCGGGATGTCGCCCTGAAACAGAACATCTCGGCATCATCGTATCGTTTAGACAGGATGAGGGCGCGAATCACATCGTAATAGGCCCTTACATAGATCTTGTTCGTCAGGCCCTGAGATTCCGCAAGGTCAACTGCAATGGTCCCTTCCGCAAGAGAATCCTCGTACATATCCAGCGATGCATAGGAAGAACTCAGATACATGTGTGCCGACGCATTGGCATAGTCATCAGCGATCTGTTTTTTGAGGAGGGTTGCCGTCCGTTCGAATTTCTTTCGCGTCGATTCTTTCCCCTGGTTATACCCGTAGTGAAGGATATGAGTAAGGGATGCGCCGGCATTGGTAAATCCCGACAGATTATTGTGGACGATCCCTTCATACCGGATCACACCGTTATTGCGAAAAAGCCGGATTGAATCGTTACAAATGGTTTCCTTGCCCTCGGACATCGCATTTTTTACCCTCATGACAAGTGAGTCAATCCCCCTTTCGTCGGCCAGGGCAATTTCATACATTATGGTTCGCTGTGGCGAAACGACGCATTCCTCATCGGCGTCGATGATAAGAATCCACCGTCCCGAGGAGTATGAGATGGACTGATTCCGATGAAGGCTGAAATCATTTTCCCATGGATGATGATAGACACGGGCACCGAAGCTCTCTGCGATGGCAACGGTCCTGTCGGTGGAACCCGTATCGACAACGACGATTTCGTCCACATAGTTCCTGATGCTTGCCAGGCACCTGGGAAGCATTGCTTCTTCGTTTTTAACCATCAGACAGGCGGAAAGTACAACACCAGATGGTTCTTTGCATACTTTGCGCTTGTTACCTTTTCGTTTCTTTCCCATGAGGTCAAATCTGCTCTTGGCGCTTGATGATACTTTCTATTATTTCCATTATCCTATACCTGTGAGTTGCCATCTTGTATGGCCTTCAGAATCCTTCCTGCGGGTCTGGATTCCTTTTCGTTGATAGTCTTTAATACAGTAATTTCTTGCAAAATTGGTGCCAGAGAAACCGGAATTACCTTATCGGACTGCAATGCAACGTGGTGCGAAGTGTTATGAACGGTGGTGTGCCTGCATAGCCCGATACTGCATAATTTCGGTCATAAAAAAATAAAAGCGTCAATCTTTCACTGCCCTTGTCAAAATAATGGCGAGCTTTGTCCGTAAAATCTCCGAAAGAGCCTTATTACAAGTGATAATACGCTGCATGGTATGGCATATTAATTGCTTTTATATCCCGACATACAGGCAAAGAGCAGCTTGATTAATCTGTATTCGCGAAAGTTATTGATTTATAAAACTGAATTTTCGGCAACCAGGAGAGACAATGAAAGTTACTTGGATAACCAGGCAGGAATCTCACGCAGTAGTTCAGGGGAAAGTTGTTCAGACAAAAGTAGTACTTGACATTGGGCCAGGAATTCGACCGCAGGGGTATTTTAAACCCCAAATTCATATTTGTGTAGAGCCTTACCTTCCCTACATTGAACGTCTGAGACAGGATATGGGTGACGATGCTGCCTATGTTTTTCAAAATTGCACCTGGGACAAGGCGATGGAACTGCTCCCGGAAAGATCTGTGGACACGGTTTTTGCTCTTGATGTCCTGGAACATTTTGAAAAAGAGGAAGGATTCAGGTTTCTTAAAGAGGCTTCACGCGTTGCGCGTCGCCAGATTATTGTTTTTACGCCTTTAGGCTTATATCCTCAAACTTACGATGGTACCAGCGACAAGGATCGCTGGGGTATGAATGGGGCGTATTGGCAGGCGCATCGTTCAGGTTGGTATCCCGAAGACTTCGGCGATGATTGGGAGTTTGTCTGCTGTAAGAAATTTCATTTCATCGATGAAAATGAGAAACCATTAAAAAAACCTGTTGGCGCCATCTGGGCCTTCCGAAATCTTGATATGCAAATCAAAAAACCTCATAAAAATAGTAAGAATAGTCAAGAATTACTCATTCATAAGGATTCAGGTAAGGATGGTATAATTGGAAGTAACGACCGTTCGTATAAACTGATACGTGGGGAGGAGCTTTTTTCCGAGGGCTTTTTCGAGAACGCAAAAAAATATTTCATGAAACTGGCGAACGGACCGAACCCATGTAAAGAGGCTCTCAACAATCTTGGTGTATTAGCTTATAAGGAAGGTAACTTCAACGAAGCAGTACACTACTTCGTTGAATCCATGCGAATTGATCCCTTGTATGAGGATGCGGTGGCAAACTATTCGGAACTCCTGGAGGCAATCAAGCGGGAGAAAGCTGCCAGTGGAACCACGAGTGATGAACGGGCCGATAATGGAACAATTCACAATCAAAAGGTGTCGGACGAGCGCTTCGAATCAGCTGACCTGTCGGGGAGGAGAGTTCGGATCGCTGTTCTCTGCTTGCCTGGTCTCGAAACATTCCTCGGTGATATAGTCAGGTTTCTCCAAAGCCGCTACGAAGTGCGCACCTGTTACAGTCGAGACGGGGCTGAACTGGAATCGGCTGTGCGCTGGGCAGATCTAATCTGGCTGGAATGGGCGAATCAACTTGCGGAGGGACTCACGCATCGAGAAGGGCTTCTGGAAGGTAAGAGAGTCATCTGCAGGGTTCACAGCTACGAGGTTCTGGACGGGTACTTGCAACGTGTCAACTGGTCTAAAATTTCGAAGACCATCTTTGTAGCTCCTCATGTTCTTGATATCGCCCGACGGATTTACCCTCGGATGATGGATTTGACCAGCACCGCAGTTATTCCCAATGGAGTTGATCTTGATAAATATTCTTTCAAAGAGCGCGCTCCCGGCTTCACCCTGGCGGTGGTGGGACATGTTAATAATAAAAAAAACCCTTCTCTGTGGCCGGAAATAATGGACCGGCTCGTTCGAATCGACGACAGGTACCGGATCAAGATAGCCGGTGCCGTGCAGGAAGTCCGATACGGGCTCTATCTCGAGCATGCATTTAAGCGTCTTGGACTGGAAAAACATGTCCAGTTTTTCGGTCACGTGGAAAATATTCCAAAGTGGTTCGAGTCGGAAAATGTCAATTACCTTCTCACCACGAGTATTTTTGAAGCCTTCGGCTACGGTATTGCCGAAGCCATGGCCATGGGGTACCGGCCGCTCATCAATTATTTTCCCGGCGCCGATGGGCTATGGCCTGCCGAGTGTCTCTTTTCGTCGGTGGACGACCTTGTCCGGTTGATCAGTGATGATGGTGCCTATAAGCCCTCAGAATACCGTCGTTTTGTGGAAGAACGTTATGCCCTGCCACAGCAAATGACAAAGATTGAGGAATTGATAACCTCTGTAATGGAAAGCGTATATTCCAGCAAAAGCATTCCAACTTGCTCTCCAAACTTTTCAGGAACACAATCATACTGGCAAAATAGATACGGTAAAGGAGGTACATCCGGTTCTGGTTCTTATGGTCGATTGGCTCAATTCAAAGCCGAAATACTGAATAAATATGTTGTCGAAAATAACATTCGGTCAGTGCTGGAGTTGGGTTGTGGTGATGGTCATCAACTGTCTCTGTTTGAATTTCCACTGTATATAGGCATGGACATAAGTGCAAAGGCGGTTTCGTTATGCCGGGAGTTGTTCAAAAAAGATTTGCGTAAACACTTTTTCTTGTATGAACCTTTTAAACATGAACCCGACGATCCTTGGCATAAAGCTGATTTGGCCATTTCGCTTGACGTAATTTATCACCTCATTGAAGACGAGCTATATGAAATGTATATGAAACATCTGTTTGCAGCTGCAAAGCGCTATGTTGTCATATATTCGTCCAATGCGGAAATAATTACACCCTCAGCCCATGAAAAACGAAGGAAATTCACCTCCTGGATTGAAGTAAGGCAACCCGATTTCAAGCTGGTTGCCCATATTCCCAACAGGTTTCCATACGATCCTTCGAATCCAGAGAATACATCACTAAGTGACTTCTACTTCTTTGTGAAGGTCAAGGGGGCTGCATAAAATGACAAAACAACCAATGGTTAGTATAGTCATACCTGTATATAACGGCGCTGTTTTTTTAAGCCAGGCTATTGAAAGCGCTTTGGCACAAACGTATCCTTACAAAGAAGTTATCGTGATCAACGATGGATCAACTGACGACGGGAAAACTGATCATATGGCTCGATCCTTCGGGGATAAAATTCGCTATTATGTAAAAGAAAATGGTGGTGTGGCATCGGCCTTAAATCGTGGTATTGTCGAAATGCATGGCGAATACTTCAGTTGGCTTTCCCATGACGACGTCTATCATCAGGACAAAATACATACACAGATAGACTATCTACACCATTTAGGTTGTACCGAGACCATCTCCTTCTGCGGTGTAAAAATCATCGATCGTTCAAATCGGTTGGTGAGTAAACCAAATTACGATTTGCGATTTTTACGCAACACCGGACTTACAATTCTTGCCACGTGCATAAACGGTTGCAGCTTATTGTTACCTGCCGCTGCATTTCAAAAGGTCGGTTATTTTGATGAATCCTTGAAAACAGTCCAGGACAACGATATGTGGTTGCGGCTATATGTTGCCGGGTTTCCCTTCGCTTACATTCCCCGGCGATTGGTATTATCACGCCAACATCCGCAACAAACAAGCAATCTAATGATGGATATCCACAAAGACGAAAAAGAGTCATTCTATATTCGTTCACTGGAAAGGTTAGGCGATGAGGTTTTTGATTACGCTGATGACCTGGCGGCAATATTGATCGGAAAAAGAACAATGCAGGCTTATGGGATTCTCAATACTATGCTGATTCGCAAAACTCATTTGAACCAAACGGTTCGATTGACATAACCGGTGCAGCTCAGATTCGCAATGCCGTTATGCTTCAGCAAGTTATTTGCCGTCTCATCTGGATCACCGGTAACTATTTTGAAATCAATCCATTTGAAGCTTTCTCAAAGCTCTTTTGACATGCCGGACAGCACAAATTATTTGCCAATTTTTCGCCGCATACACAGGCCCAGCCGATTTGCTTTGCCGGATTTCCGACCATTAAGGCATGATCGGGAACATCGCGTGTGATGACAGCACCTGCGCCTATTAAGGCGAAACTTCCGATGGTATGGCCACAGACGATTGTGCAGTTTGCCCCGAGAGTGGCGCCTTTCGCGACGAGGGTAGGGCGCACCTGGTCCATTTTGGATATCTGGGCCCTGGGATTGTTGATGTTGGTAAAAACCATGGACGGTCCGCAAAAGACGCCCTCTTCCAGGGTGATACCTTTATATATTGAAACGTTGTTTTGAATCTTGCAATTGTTCCCGATAGTCACTTCGGAGGCAATAAACACGTTCTGCCCGATATTACAATTCTTCCCGATGAGCGCGCCGGCGCAAACATGAGTCCAGTGCCATATACGGGTTGCTGCGCCTATTACCGCACCATCGTCCACACAGGCGGTTTCGTGTATGAATGTTTCAGACATAAATTTTTCCGACCTCCGACTTCATTTTACTTTACGGCAGAAAGAATGATATTCCCCCAGCAGCCCCCGAACCTCAGCATTCCGTATATGATGGACCGTATTAATGCTCGACCGTGCTTCCTCCACGCCGAACCCTTGCCCGGCCAGGATCGCCTCATAACTTCGGGTGTGCAGATCCTTAAAACCTCCTGAGAATTCAATCTCCTCGCCGTCCACGGTAATCGACCTGTAGGTGCGCATATTACCATTTATTGCCTCATTGGGCAAATATTCGGCATTCACACTAAGAAACCAGCGTACCCGGGCGTGCGCCAGCTTAATATAGCCGGCAGCCGTGTCCTGGCGATGGATGTGCACGACCTGTATCTCCACCGGGCCGAAAATCCAGGTCAGCATATCAAAAAAGTGAACCCCGATGTTAGTTGCTATCCCCCCGGATTTCTCCTGATAGCCCTTCCAGCTTACGAAATACCAACGGCCCCTCGAGGTGAGGTAGGTCAGATCGATATCGTACATCTTTCGGGGGTCTGCGGCAATCTCCGCAGTTACCTTATCTTTCAAGGCGATGATGCTTGGATGCAGCCGAAGCTGGAGGATATTCCAGACCCGGCAGCCGTACTCGGCCTCGAGCTCGGCCAGTGCGTCCAGATTCCAGGGATTTAGTGCCAGCGGTTTTTCACATATTGCCTCGGCCTTGATGCGCAGCGCGAACCGGATATGGGCATCATGCAGGTAGTTGGGAGAGCAGATACTCACATAATCAATGGGCTGCTCCTTGCGACGCAGTTTTTCGGCATGGCGGTCAAAACGCTCGAATTCGGTAAAAAAGGCCGCCTCGGGAAAATAGCTGTCGATAACGCCCACCGAGTCATTAGGGTCTGCTGCTGCGACCAGTTTATTTCCGGTCTCCAGAATGGCTTTCATATGCTGCGGGGCGATATAGCCTGATGCGCCTATTAACGCGAAGTGTTTGGGTTCCATTTAGTATTCCTGATTTAACGGGTAGTCTGTTTAATTGTGATATGTTTCCCTTTTAAAAAAGTTATATTCTTAAATCTTTTTGTAACGTGTAATTCCTTTCGGTTGGCCAAGCTCCGCCTTCTCCGGTTACATCGCCTTCTATTGCCACGCCGAATGAAAATTCTCTTTTGCTTATCTTGGTAACGGAACTGCTAATCCTGATAATAGAGCAATCAATATGCCAAGTCTCTTTTATGGCTAAATAATTTATGTAAACGAATGGTGAGGCTTCAGCAACGAGCACATGCAAAGCGTACCAGCAAATTCTTCCTGATTTTTATACAAACCTGTGCGGATATTACCCGGTTTAGCGTCAAAAAGTTCTTTGGTTTGATAGTCAAATTAATGACGTGGAAAACAATATAAAAGATAACAGGATAGGGGAAAGGGGGTGCCAGTGGTCAGTAGTCAGGGGATCACTGAATCCGATCCCTTATAGCTGACCCCTGATTCCTGTAACTGCATTGAATTATCAAGCAATTTGGGATGATCCAAAAAAATAGAAAAATTCACTAAAGTTCTTTAATGTTTTTGCCGATAACAATCATGAAAGAGCTTAATGATTTAAAAAGAGAGGTGATTTAATGGTAATTTCAGCATATCAGGTCAATAATGTTCTAAGGGTTTATCACGACCAGCTTCGCTATGGAAAAGTGTCGAGCAGGCCGGAAAACAACTTAACCCGGACACCGGACCAGGTCAGCATCTCAACCGGAGGGAAGCGAAAAGCTGTTATTGATAAAATTGCATCCAGTATAGCGGACAAAATCAACCGGTCCGACACCCGAAATGAAATCGGAAAAGAGGAACTGAAGGAACTTGCAGGTGAATTCGGCGTTCAACTGGATGTTTCCAGAAACGATTCAAGTGATCTGGTATATAAAATGATTGATGATCAGGGTGAAACAATAAGCTTGCTTACCATTGAAGATATAAAGAATTCTGAAAGTTTTGGCATATAAATTGAGTGTATAAGTAGAATTTGAACATGATTGCCATTTAAAATTCGGATAAAAAGTTTGAAGCAGAAACAGGAGGTCTGTGAAATGAAAATTAATAATAAAATTGCAAATTATGAAATCAGTCAATATATTACAAAGCCTGCGCCCAATATCAATGAGGGACAGCAGCTTCAGAACGGACAGAAAAATAAGGAAATAAAACCCGAAAGTCAGGATACTATTGTTAATATTTCACAGGCTTCGAAAGAACTCAGGCTTGCCAATGAAACAATAGCGTCAGCACCTGATGTCAGAGAGGATAAAGTAGCTGAAATCAGGGATAAAATCGAATCAGGGAATTACAGAATCGATAATAATGCCGTTGCCGATAAGATGGTGGGTTCTTTTATAGACGAGCTTTTCTGAATCCGCCTTTTATAACAGGCGGGATCGAGTCATATCGGCCGTTGTCCAATCATAGGGCAATCGGCCGATTTTTTATTGTAAAGTAGCGTTCATCCGGAAACTAAGCTTGGATACATTTGAGTGTTCAACTCCGGAATTCTTTTTCCGTCTGATACTGATAAAATCACTACCACTCTTTCTAAGATGATCTGGAAAATATTAGCTAAAATATAAAAAGCATTATTGCAGGTAATTCTCAATTTGGATATAAGCCATATTGGTTAAAATTCTGGAGTCAGGAGCCAGAATAACAATGGTATTGTTTTTCTTCTGTATTCTGGATTCTGACCCCAGAATTCTCATATTAAACGGTCTGTTTATGGACTTTTTATGAATTTATTATATGCTTCCAAGGATAATTTGCCGATCGCGGCATCCTCGATAAAAATGTTCATTACCTCCCAAAGCCATTTTTGCTGAAGGATCTGGCCACAAGAGTGCGCGAGGCGCTGGAGAAGAGATGGGAAGGAAATACACCAATAATGGAAAAAAAAGAAGACTGGTATAACAGGTTCCAAACATTTGCCATGCGCAGAATGGCCTCGTCTTCTGAATTAGAAGAAGACAGTTTCATCTACTGGCGTGTTCGAATTCTGTTTGCGCTATTATTTGGCGCATCTGTTTTAGCCTTGATTACAATTATACCCGTGACTATTCTTGTGATTAAAGAACAAGTATGGAGTCTGGGACTCTTCGATGCTACCGCCTGGATTATTGTCCTGACACTTATGCTATCACGCAATATAAGATTTGAAACCCGGTCAACAATTTTGCTGGTATTAGCCTACTTGCTCGGGTTGATCATTATAGCTAATGTCGGGATATTAAGTGGTGGCACCATATGCCTGTTCGGTTTTGCCGTTCTGACCGCAATATTCAAGAGAACAATAGCCGTAACCGGAGCGCTGATATTGAACCTGGTAACTCTGACGATAACATGCTGGCTGATCAGCACAGGCCGGTTGGGTCAGGCTTTCCCGTTCTTCAAAACACCGGAAGCAATGATGGTTGCGGGAACGACCTTCATGCTCATCAATACGGTTGTTGCAATATCTGTAAGGTTATTGGTAAAAGGTCTTGCAAAAACCAATCTGAAGCAAAAAGAACTGGTTATTAATCTGGAAAGTGAAAAGATACAGATAGAAAAGACCAGGATAATGCTGGAATTGGAAGTTAAGGAACACAAGAAGGCAGAAAAGGCGCTAAAGGAGAGTGAAGAGCGCTATCGCGACCTGGTTGAAAATGCAACAGACATGATCGTTACTCACGACCTGCAGGGAAGATTGCTTTCAGTTAATGCCGCTGCCGAGAAGGCAAGTGGACTTAAACTTGAAGAAAATCCCGGAATACGCCTTACCGATCTGATGCCTTTTGACAGGCGTCATGAATATGACGCTTATATTGAAGCCGTTCAACTCGATGGAACTGCAGCCGGTACCATGCAATTCATGGCTCTGGACGAGGGAGTGCGCTTCTGGGAGTATCGCAGCTCACTGCGCTCTGAAGGAATCCCTGTGCCTACGGTGCGGGCAATTGCCAGAGACGTAACCGAGAAGGTTGAGGCCAAAAAAAAACTTGCTGAAAGTGAAAAGCGTTACCGTCTGCTGTTTCAGCGGAACCTGGCCGGTGTTTACCACACGACGCTAGAAGGCAGACTCCTTGATTGCAACGAAGCTTATGCAAGGATTTACGGCTACGGGTCGCGCGAGGAAGCCCTGCTCCAATCAGTCGTGGACTTTTACATAAGCCCGGAAGCCCGGCAGAAGTTTATTGCTGCACTTCATATCAGAGGCTCTCTTGTGGGTTATGAAAGTCAGGGTATTCGGGAGGACGACAGATTGATCTGGGTGTCGGAAAATGCCAGCCTTGTCCCTGATGAGAATGGCAAGCTGACTGAGATTGAGGGTACGCTCGTGGATATCACAGACCGCAGGCGGGCGGAGGAGGCTCTAAAGGAGAGCGAGGCAAGATGGAAGTTCGCTCTGGAAGGATCGAAGGACGGTGTTTGGGACTGGGATGTTGTTACGAACACTGTCTATTTCTCCGAACGGTGGAAAACCATGCTCGGATATGCCACTCATGAGGTCGGCAATACTGTCGGCGAGTGGGAACGCCGCATCCACCCTGAAGATAAGAAGTCGGCCTACGCTGATCTTGAGCGTCATTTCAGGCGCGAAACCGAAACATATCAGAATGAGCACCGCCTGCTTTGCAAAGACGGCTCTTATAAGTGGATTCTGGATCAGGGTAAAGTCATAGAATGGACTGAAGACGGAAAACCCCGCCGTGTCATCGGAACGCATACAGACATTTCAGAAAGAAAGCGGGCTGAGGAAGAAAAGGCGTTTCTGGAGTCTCAAAACAGGCAGCTCCAGAAGGCTGAAAGTCTGGGCCGTATGGCCGGAGCTATTTCTCATCACTTCAATAACCAGCTTGCTGTTGTTATGGGTAACCTGGAGCTTGCCATAATAGAACATTCGGGGGAGGGTCGTCCGGTCAGGTACCTGACTGAAGCGATGCAGTCAGCAAGGAATGCGTCAAAGATGAGCGGTTTGATGCTGACCTATCTTGGACAAACACAGGGCAAACGTGAGCCGCTGGATCTTTCCGATTTTATCCGCCATAGCCTGCCCATGCTCAGGGACGCCATTCCGAAAGACGTGGTATTTAATACCGACATGCCCTCTCCGGGGCCCACAATCAGCGCCGATGTAAACCAGGTACAGCAGGTCATAGTCAACCTGATTGCCAATGCATGGGAGGCCATGGATCGACTCCCCGGCACAATTAACCTGACCGTCAAAACGGTTTGCCTGCCGTATATACCCGCAGCACACAGCTTTCCCGTAGACTGGAAGCCGCAGGAGAGTTCCTACGCCTGCATTGAAGTTGCGGACACCGGATGCGGAATAGCAGGAAAGGATATCGAAAAGATTTTCGACCCGTTTTTCTCCAGCAAATTCACAGGCCGGGGTTTGGGGTTGGCAGTTGTACTGGGAATTATGAAATCCCATGAGGGTGCCGTTGATGTGTCCAGCGAACCGGGACGCGGGAGCATTTTCCGGGTGTTTTTCCCTGTTTCGAAACAGCTCTCCCTGCTGTTCAGAAAGCTGGAGAAAGCGGACGAAACCCCAGTATTGGAAGGTGGTTCCACTCTACTGCTGGTTGAGGATGAGGATTCTGTGCGCAAAATGGCCAGA
Source organism: uncultured Desulfonema sp. (assembly GCA_964402865.1). GTDB lineage: Bacteria > Desulfobacterota > Desulfobacteria > Desulfobacterales > RPRI01 > RPRI01. The sequence continues at coordinate 39,998 of CAYODW010000013.1, forward strand.
TCAATGCTGACACTAATGGGTCATACGGTTTTTGATGCAAGAGACGGGATAGAGGCTGTGGAGGTGTTCCGGCAGCACAGGGATGAAATCCGTTGCGTGCTTTGCGACCTGACAATGCCGCGCCTTGACGGGTGGGGAACACTTATTGCCCTGCGCAAACTCGACCCCGGTATCCCTGTAATCCTGGCCAGCGGCTACGACAGGGAGAAGGTGATGGCAGGCGACCATGCCGAACTGCCCCAGGAATTCCTGAACAAGCCATATGATTTCAAGAGTCTTGGCGATGCAATACGCCGGGCTGCGGCAAAGAGGGATTAAGATCAGGGGACGAAAGCCGAATATCAAAATTTTAAGGACGATGTACTAAGTCCGATATTCGGCTTTCGATGTTCAGTGTTCATCTTTAAAAATATCAACAGTATCTGGCATAATTTCTGCATATTATTTTTATACAATATTAAATTTTACATCATCGGGCCTGTCTGAATATTTATTTGGTTTCCATCCGGAAATGGCCCTTTTGTGCGATCTCTGTGTCAATCTGCGGGATTT
>CAYODW010000014.1:0-39383 GCA_964402865.1 uncultured Desulfonema sp.
GATGCAGCATATCTCGTTAAGATTTTTTGCAGAAGTTTCAACACACAATTTTGCTTCAAAGGGATTATCCTTAAAAATGCATTTGTAAGCAATCTGATTTTTTAACATAAGCGCGGCGGCAGCAAAATTAAACGCGCTTCCAGTCAGCATGCTTCCGAAAACAGGAGAATATCCCGTGATCACTGTATCATAATTTATTATATCTTTGTAGTCCGTTTCGTATTCAGATATTCCATCGGTGTCAATTACAAAAAGATCGGGTTTGCGGGTTATTTTCTGGAAAAAGGATGTTTCAACAACCTTTCCATAATTATTACTGCCTTTTTCTTTAGACAGCATAATAAATACCGATCCTTCGCCTGGAACAGAAACCGGAGAATCCGAAAAGGCAAACAGATTGATTTTTCCGTCTTTTGCAACATCCAGTTTCATTTTACATGCGTATTCCATTACCGTGCCAAGTTCGTCAGCGCATCCGCACAGAACATGATCGCATCGGCCTTCATCTATCCATGAATCCGCAAGAATAAGGGCGTTTTGAAATGCAAGCTTAAACTGTGTAAGTGTTACTGTTGGCCCGCGGCTTTCAAGTACGGCAGATACATATGATGCCGCGGCATTATGAACCGAGTTGGAAAATTTCGTCGGAGATACATTCGCGTCTCCATATTCGAGTATATCGTCAATAAAACTGAAAGTTGTCGCATGGGGCCCGAAAGCCGTTGCAAGAATGATTCCGAGTTTCCCCCTTTCCTTAACGGTAATGCCGCTGTCCCTGCATGCATCCACAGCGGAAAGAACCGCCATTCTGCTGAACCTGTCAGCCCGTCTTATCTTTTTTGACAGGGAGGTGTCTGTCAGGGTTTCCTGATCGACCCGGTATGCCGGAATCAGACCTGTCATAGAAGGCTCGCTCCATCCCTCTTTCAGGGCTTTTTCGAAAGAATCGATTCCCCGCCCGCGTGTAAAAACTATTCCTATTCCTGAAATATACATATTAAATCTGATGCTTTCGCTAAATCTTATGCTCTTTCAATTACTATAGCCGAGTTGTTTCCTCCAAATGCAAGAGATGTTGACAATGCAAAGGCGCTTTTTACATCTGTATTCTCCGTAACAGGAGTTATCAGTATATCATCATCTTTGCATTCAAATCCGGCATTTGACGGTATCCATCCCTCTTTCAGAGCGGCTGCAGTGTAAACCGCCTCAATGCCTCCCGCGCCGCCAAGGGTGTGACCGGTATAACCCTTTGTAGAAAGAAATTTTATTTTTTTGCCGAAAACTCTTGAAAGAACTGATCCTTCAATCCTGTCGTTATCTATGGTGCCGGTTCCGTGTGCATTTACGAAACAGATATCCGCCGGTAATACTCCTGCATCGGATAACGCCTTTCTGATGGCTGATTCAAGCCCTGTTCCGTCAGGTCTCGGGGCTGTCAGGTGGTATGCATCGGCAAAAGACCCGTATCCTGAAAGATACAGGGATGGTTTCCCGCATCTTTTAATATAAAAATCCTCTCTTTCCATAATAAGAATTCCGGCGCCTTCACCCAGATTCAGTCCGGACCTGTTTTTATCAAAGGGAGCGCAAAGGGAGTTGCTCAATATTCCGAGAGAGCCAAAACCGCACAAAGGAACACGGTTTATTTCATCTGCGCCTCCGGCTATGGCGATATCGCAGAAACCTGCCTTTAACCATGATAGAGCTATTCCGATAGCATCGGTCCCCGATGAGCATGCATTTACAACTGTTATGGACGGCCCTGTGGCATTGAGAGAACATGCCAAAGCTTCTGCGAGGTTGCCTTTTAAAAAGAGGTCAACAGGTTTTAAGTCCGCGTTTCCGGATTTTCTGAACGCGGTGTAAAAAGCAATGTCATTAAGCTGGCTTGCGACTGTTGTCCCGATACAAACTCCGGTTCTGAATCCGGAAAAAGGAGCCTGCAATCCCGCGTCGTCCAATGCTTCCTTCAATGCAGCTAAAGCAAGGCTGTGGGTCCGCATCCCTTCATTTTCCCGTTTTTCAGGCAGAGATTTTACTTCAAAAACCGGATACGGCAGAATAGTAGAAAAAATGGAGACCGGAGCGCCATTCCTTTTTCCGTTTTTTAACGCGTCGAGGTTTTGTTCAAGATTAAACCCAGCAGCTGAGATTATTCCTATTCCTGATATTACTATCTTCATAAAAGACAATATGGATTTGGGCAAAAAGATTAAGTTGTTTTTTTGTTTTCATATATGTACCTTGCAAGGGTATCTACGGAATAAAAAATCTCCCTTCCCTGCTTCATATCTTTTACTTCAAGGCCGAAGTTTCTCTGGAGCAGCACAACAATTTCGACGGCATCCAGAGAATCAAGTCCCAGCCCTTCTCCGAAAAGTATTTCATCGTCTTGAATATCTTCCGGCCGGATATCTTCAAGAGATAAATTTTCAACCAGTAGCTCTTTCAGAAGTTTTCTGATTTCAGCCAGATTTTTTTCCTTTCTTTCCATCCACCATTCTCCTTAGTTTTTGATACCTTCGTAAAAAATCGTTTTCACACAAAGATCATTGTGAAAATTTGTTTTTTATAAGAAGTAATTGCAAAATTGATAAAACGAAAAAAGTTTGTCATTCCCACGTAAGTGAGAATTCAGTTTTTTCAATATTACGCAATAATCTCTGGATTTCCGTTTTCACGGGAATGACGACTTTTGCAATTACCGCATAAGTTTATTAATGTCAGCTTTCCCATATATCATGAAAAAGAAAACACTGGTATGGGTACTTTTGAATATATTTTTCAAGAATATTTGCATATTCCTGCACCCAAGGAATAAGCTGTTCATTTCTTTTCCTGCTGCTTTTGCAGCAGGGAACAAGTATGTTCGTTACATCAACGCTATAGCTATAAGCAGAGTCTTTTGAAGCAAGCAGAATCACAACAGGGCATTCTGCAGCAGCAGCTATGGCGAAGGCACTGAACGGGAAAAGGGCTTTTTTACCCAGAAAATCGATTTTAAATGCTTTTGCTCCATAGCTCCTGTCACCCATTATAGAGACGATGTGTCCTTTTTTAAGAACGTTCATGATTTCAATAACCCCACCGAATGCCTGTTCAGGGGATATGATCCTTATGTCTCCTTTTTCGTTCCCGATATTTAAGGAATCCTTTACAGCCTGATTTTCCTCTTCCCGCATCAGAAGATAGACTCTTTTCCCCAGTTTGTTCAGAGAGGTGAGAGCGATCTGCCAGTTTCCGAAATGGGATGTGAGCAGTATAACTCCCTTATCTGACTTTTGAAAGAGCGCCATGAGTTTATCATAACCATTAAGCTTTATATCAAATAGCTGTTTTTTTGAAACAACAGCGGCCAGCCGGTCAACAAGCTGTTTTCCCTGGCTTACAAAAAGTCTGTATGTATGAAAATTCCTTGCCAACATACCACTATCAGGGAATCTTTTGTCAATATAGGAGATGGCGGATGATACGGCATGCCTGTCAAAAATCAGATAGTAAAGGCAGACAAAATATAAAAAGCCATATGCACCACGAAGCCTAGAGATGCGAATAAACATTTCAAAAAACCAGAAACCAAGCCTGTTTCCTCTTTTCCTGGGTCTCGTTTTATCATCAGGTCTATCTGTTTGCATGGTCAACACCCCATGTTTTTTGTAGAAGGCGCCTTGCGACAAGCCTTGCGTGCATGACTGAAATACGGAAATTGTCCAGAAATGGTTTAAAGGATGATACCCTTGATTGTGGTTCCGGATACCAGACTTCTATAGGGACCGTTTTTAATTTAAGTCCTGCCCATGCTGCTCTTGCAAGTATTTCAGCCTCAAAGTCGTAATGAGATCCATACATCCTTGTCATCGAAAGGTATTTTACAGGATATGCCCTGAATCCGCTCTGGCAGTCTCCTATTGAAATTCCGGTTTCAACTCGCAGCCAGAAATTGGCAAATTTTCTTCCGAACCGGCTTGATGCCGGAACATTATTTGTTTCAAAATTCCTGCAACCTATAATAATCGAAGAATCATCGTCTGACAGTAGAGGGATGAATTTTTTTATATCTTCGGGGTAATGTTGTCCGTCCGCATCTATGGTTATCATGAAAAGGCCGCCGTTTTCCGCTATGAATTTCAAGGCGGTCATTATCGCTCTGCCTTTTCCCAGGTTTCTTTCGTGGCGGATGACTTTTATGTCGGTATCCTGAAACAGCCTGGAAAGATCTGTGTCCGTGCTGCCGTCATCAACGACAAGAATATTTTTCAGGTATAGACGGCATTCGGTGACAATTGATTTTATGGTGTTTCCGTTGTTATAAACAGGAATAACACACCAGATGCTTTCATTGTTTATCCGGTCAGTTTGTTCCATGGACTCTTTGCCTGCCGGGTTTTTTATCAGCCGGTATAAGCATATCCCACAGGGAACCCGAATACCCAAGTTTATGAAGAAACCGAAGACTTTCATCCATGGTATCCGGAGGGAAAACACAATGCCTGATTCCTGAGAATCCTTCCGTCAGGGTTTTTTCCAGCCACTCTTTTTCCAGTCCGGGAGCTATATAATAAGCCGATTCAAGCAGTGTATTCTCCTGGGAAATAATGCCTTCTTTTATCGCGATCCTTTGGAGGGCCGTATCTGGAAGAATTCGTATGCCCATGAAAATAAAAGAGACGGTTTTATCGATGTTCTTTATGTTTTCGAGCCCCTGTATAACCGTCTCTTTAGTTTCACCAGGACAGCCAAACATATAGAAATGCGCAGTTGCAATGCCATGCCTTACGAACAAATCATTGCATGCAATTATATCCTTAACCCTGAATCTTTTCCCCAGCCTCGCCAATGTTGTATCCGTAGAGGCGTCAGCGCCTATTTCAACCCCTTTGAGCCCCGTCTCTTTCATCAGACCTACATGCTTGTCATTTAATCCTTCAGGTTTGAAAAAGGCGGTCCATGGTATATAAACGTTCCTCTTTTTCATTTCCGTTACTACTTCAAGATAAGATTCTTCATCATCGTTAAATACTGAATCGGTAAAGAATATATACTTTGCATTGTGATCATTTATCAGAATTTCAATATCATCAACTACTGAACCCGGATTTCTCGGGCGAATCGCAGAGCCTTCCAAAACAGGATATGAACAGTAAATACACTTGTGGGTGCAGCCGCGTTTTGTCTGTAAAGAGGCGATACTCCCGCTTTTAAGATAAAACTGCATGATGTCCGGATCGTAGCAGGCCGCAGGTATATCCTCCCCGTCCATGTAGTTTGAAGACCGGAAACACCCTTTTTCGGGAAGCTTTCCAAGCGCAGCTTTATTGACAAGCCCGACCATCAGCGATTCGCCTTCTCCGATGATTCCGTAGTCGGCGCCGACTTCACTTAAAATTGTTTCAGGCATTATTGAAAAAGCCGACCCCCCCAATACAACCGGCGAATTTGTGACACCGCGGATATTTTTAACAATATCTTTAACAGCATCAATATATCTTTGCTCATTCATAAGGTTGACATTATCTATGTTCCTCATGGATATGCCAACAATATCAGGCTCAAATGATTTCAATTCCTTGTCCAAAGCCTCGAGGGACATATCGTTTCTTAAAAAGTCGAACTGGGTGACAACATGTCCGGCTTTTCTGAGTGCCGTGGCAACCATGCTGAGTCCCAGCGGATATACATAATATGGCGTGCTGGCGACATTCGCTCCGATCAGCAATACCTTCATTGAGCTATAACCCCGCTTTTTGATAACTTTCTGGTGCGACCTGAGGCAGGAGATCCTTTTTTATATGTGCCGTCACGCTTTTCCTTTTCAATGACTTTTATGTACAATCTTGCCATCTGAATTTCCTTGCACAGGCCGGCATAGAACGCTTCCCATGCGTACTCATACATTTTCTGAAGAGAATCAACGCTCATCTTTGCAGGTTTGAAGACTACCTCGCCTGCCGTATAACGGGCCCAGTCATTATGCAGTATTCTGTTCTCTTTTTCCAGCCTGCTTCTTATGGGAGTGTGCGGGAAAGGAGTTAGTATCGTGAACTCAGCGAGATCGAGGTCTATTTCGAGAAGAAAATCGACAAGCCTTTTTATATAATCCTCGTCATGATCATCGGTTCCAAGTATTATGGTTCCTTCAACACCTATACCGCGCTCCTTGAGCCGTTTGACTCTATTACGGATATGGTCCGATGTATCAACAATTGCCTGATAAACGTACCAGCAGCCCGCTTCAGCCGCCAGATCAAGTATTTCATCATCGTCTTTTATGGGATGGGAAATCCATTTTTTTTTCAAAGGGGCAATGGCTTTAAAGAGGGCTTTTTCCCACTCGTCATTCTGCGCCAGAGAATTATCGACAAAGAATAGGCGGTTGTTTTCTATGCTTTCAATTTCCCGGACAACAGCGTCTATGGGGCGGGGCCTGAAATTTCTTCCTCCGAGATATGGTGTGCAGCAGGGAAAGCAGTTGAACCTGCAGCCTCGGGATGCGTGAATAAGATCGACCATCTGGACTCCGCGGAAATTATACAGTTCCCGGTTTAATATACTCCGGCGCGCTGTTCCTATAATAGATGTCTCAGGAAAATCAAGATGGAAATTGTAGGTATTTTTCAGTTCACCGTTTTTGAAATCATTTATAACTGCGTCAAAACGCCCTTCAGCCTCTCCGATGAAAACCGAATCGGCGTGCATGGTTGTCTCTTCAGCATGGAGCATTGTCGCAATTCCGCCGAACATTACTTTTTTGCCGCATGCCCTGTATTCATCGGCTATTTCCCAGGCACGCGGCATCTGGCATGTCAGCATGACGGAGATGGCTATTAAATCGGCATCTCCGTCGAAATCAAGCTCTTCGACATTTTCGTCACAGAATGATATTTCTACATCATCACTTACAGCGGCCGCAAAAACGACAGGCCCGTGAGGAGGAAGGTTGAATTCGGGCTGGTTTTTTAATTTGGGCCATCTGGGGTAAACAAGCTTTATATTCACAAATGTCCTCTTTTAAACAAAACTTTTAAAAGCATTTATAATTTTATCAAAAGTATCCGCGTTCCCTGCCGCGGAAATTGCATTTTGAAGACCGATATTCTTTCCGGGAGAAATATCCTCTTCCTGTTTTAAAACAAAACAGATCGCGTCAGTTTCTTCCGCGCTTACCGCAAGGATTGAGGGTGTTTCGCCTTCCGTGATGCTGTCTCCGGCAAAACTGAGAAGAGACGGTATCCTTTTCTCATTAAAAAACAGATGAAGCAGTGGGCCGCTTAACCCAAAGTGGATTGAGGCTTCAGCAAGGGGTATGGACGGAAGCGTGTAGATGAACAGGTTGCCTCTTGCAAGTATTCTTCCGCTTTCTATGTAATCCTTAAAGTAAATAATATTAGATTCAAAACATCCCGATTCGTTGGCGCCTAAAATCCCGATATCTTTTTTTTGATCTGCCGAATAGGATATTCCTGCGTCTTTTAACGCAAGGGCGGCGCAAAAACATGTTGTTTTTGAAATTGTATCAAATCTGCTGAAGTTTTTTACCGGATACGAAAAGAGCGATTTACGCTTAAAAGAGGAATAGAGAGAGTCAAACCCTTCATGAGACTCATTAACCTTGCTTATTAAACAGCCATATTCTTTCAGGGTGAGCCACCCTATGCCGGTTACAGCAATCATAATATTTTATCCGATTTTTTTAAAACAAGAGCGGAGTTAATTCCGCCGAAACCGGAATTGGTTGAAAGTGTCACAGAACTTTCAAAGAATTGCTGCCCGGAAGAAACCCAGCCTTCCGCTTCACGGTCAGTATCACGAAGGTTTACTGTGGGAGGAATCATTCTTTTATTCAAGGTTTCGAATCCGATTATGATTTCAAGGAGGCCTGCGGCGCCCATTGTGTGGCCGGTTCCACCTTTTACCGAATAGAGTGGCACCGGATTTTTACCGAAAATCTTTTTTATCGCTTTTATTTCCATTGAATCATTGTAGATGGTTCCGGTTCCGTGGGCCGAAATGGAGCCAATCTCCTTTTCGGAAATTCGAGCCGATTTCATGGCATTCAAAACGGCATTTGAAAGGCCGCTTCCGTCCTTTGATGGGCCTGTTATATGATTCGCGTCATTTGTCAGTCCCCAGCCCGCAATTTCTCCAAGCGAATCTCTTTTTTCCCTCACAGCTCTCTCTTCGCTCATAAGAAGCATGAAACCCGCCGCTTCGCCAAGGCTTAAACCGCACCTGTTCTTATCAAAAGGCTTTGCCATATGCCTGTCTAGGGCCATCAGGGAAGAAAATCCTGCGGTAACAAACTCCGATACGGAGTCACATGCCACAACAAGAATAGAATCATGATCTTTATTGCGTATCATCGATGCGGCCCTTGATACGGCGGCGCTGGAGGAGACACACGCTGCTGAAACAATCATTCCGCCGCCGCATGTTCCGGTAAGGAGCATGATCTTATTCAGCAAATGGTCAGGACGGCTTTTTATTGCTTCATTCTCTCCGTTTATTATGGACCTTTGTAAAAACTCTATTTCACCTGTAGTCGTTGCAAGAATAACAAAAGTATCAGAGGGTATTTCCGGGGCAATCTTTTCCAGAAGCGGCGTCAGCATCTGCATTACAAGAGATTCATCCCTGCCTGGCTTCAGATAAGGCACTGTTGCCGCATTATCGGTTTGCATCAGGCTAGTTGAAAAGCGATCTATGCGGCGAATGGCGCTTGTTCCGGACAAAAGCCCTTCCCAGCATGAACCGGTCCCCCACCCATATGGGGTTACCATGTCGAATGCAACTGAAACCGCTTTTAACGAGGACATTTCAGGTCTCCTGATTTCCATCTTTTTCGGCATTTTTCAAGGAGTTCCGGAGATGTTATCAGAACCTCGCCGCTTGCGCCATCCGTGAACATCTGCACAGAGTAACCTGTTGCTGCTATGTTTCCGTCATTTTTAATTATCGAATATTCCGTATTGAGCCTTGCTCCCTCATTCCATATAAGTGATGCTGTTACTGTAAATTCTTCGTCGAGTAAAAGCGGCTGAAAAAAATCTATATGAAGCTGAACTATTGGAGCACGGAGGTTTGTCTCATAAAAATCGATATATGAAAGGCCGCAGAGCCTTCCGAGCCCGGTTGAAGCATCTTCAAAAAAGATGGGGTATCTGCCATGCCATGCGATCCCCATCACATCTGCTTCACTGATATTGACACGTCTTTTCACGCTGAATGAAACAGGCTCCGGCATTCCTTCCATACGTTCAAAATAGCCATTCTTCTTGCGGCGCAAAGTAGCTGGTTTCTGGTCTATGGTTTCTGGTTTCTGGTTCATGGTCTCTGGTTACTTTAACCCGCTAAAAAATGACAATATTAACTGAAGATCTGAAATCTTTTTCCCATTTCTTGTCACATAAGCTTTTAATTTTATTTCACCTGCTTCAGGCAATTCTGTTATTTTATTAGTTGTAACAACAATTTCCTGATTGTCAAATACAGGCGCAAAAAATTTTGCCATTGAAATCTCTTTTATACAAATATTTTTTTGATGCCATATTTCAAGCATTGCAATGACCGCCTGAATTTTACACACGCCCGGCAACACAGGCCTGCCGGGAAAATGGCCTTTAAATCCGGTAAAATCAGGCGGAAAAATAAACCGGGCTTTTATGTTTTCCCCGCTTTCCTCAAGGTCAGATATAAAATTCTTTATTTCCCGCGCCAGTATATTCATGACCTGATTTCTTTTAACCTCATTATCAATTTATAATCATATATAATATTTTCAAGAATAATTCCTGCCGGATGCAATTTCCCGTTTTTTTCGCGGTATTCATAATAATTTACTCTCCATATGACCTTATTATCCACAATGCAGCGCTTTTCAACAAGAAGATTGCCGGGTCCGGCAAAAACAAATTCCATGATTGCCTCCGGTTCATACTGAACAAAAACAATTTCGTATTTTTTCTTATATACTTTTGAGCTGTCTGCCGGCAACCTGTCAAAAAATATTTTTCTAATATCTCCTGAAACAGCTTCAGCAAAATTTCCTTTTTTTGTAAAGTCTTCGATCGCAAACCTTAATTCGGTTTTATCACTATCTCCGGTTATTTCAAATAGCTTTACACCAACCTGGTTTATCCCCGCCACAGTAAATATTTTTTCTTTGGTGTCTATATCAGAATATCCTATAAAAGATATGGATTGTCCCTTATATTCAAAAGCAATGGTGCTTATTATTTGAAACCTGTCCGGCAGCATGAGCGAAAACCGCTCTTTTACAAGGCCGGGTTCGGCCTTTTCCATTGACATATAAGGGGCCGTATGGAACGGAATTGTGCTGCATCCGGCAAGACAGAAAAGAATGATTCCGGTGATTATCTGTTTCAACTTGAGAGTTCCCTTTTGTTGTTAAACCACAGCCTGTATATTGAAGGGACAGCCGTAATTGATGCCATATATCCTGCCAGCACACCTGAAAAGAGTGTTACCCCTATAGAAAAGAGCACAGGATGTTGTGCAAAAAGAAGAACTCCGGCTCCTATCAGGGTTGTAAGAGCGGACAGAAATACGGATATTCCTGTACCGGTGTTAAAATTGTAACGGCAGGTATAAGCTATGAAGATTCCGTAGTCAATGCAAAGTCCTGTTACAACCATAATAGCTATTATACTGGGGGCATTCAAGGTTAAACCCATTACGGGAAGTATGCCCAGAGATGCAATAATCCCTGTAAAAACCGGAATAAGGGCAAGGATAGTAAGCCGCAGATCCTTAAGCAACATAAGAGTAAGAAAAGGAATAAAAAAGGCTGCGATTGTCGAAAGATAAATTATTTCAGAAGATATTGAATCAGAAAGGACTTTTGATAGACTCTTCCTTGACACTATGAATGATTCGGAATAATTTTCGCAAAACTCTGTGAAAGCTGCAATATACTGATCATTATCAGGGAAATAGGTTAATGCCTGATAGCCGTTTCCGCCTTCAAGAACGAAGCGCTCCTTTATTCTCTTAAGAAAGAGGTTATCTTCAGACCATCCGGATGCATTCATTTCACCGTAAAGATTCTCAAAAAATGGCGAAAAGGCGCCGTTTGAAAAATTATATGACGCGCCGTGTTTTGCGAGCAGATTTTTTAATTTTTTCTCCCTTTCCTTCCAGAACCTGCTCCACCTTGCTGCGTTTTCCGTTCTTGTTTGATTTGAAGGCCATATTGCCGCAAAATTTGAAATATCTTCATTTCCGAATTTTTTTATCGAGTCCCGGTATATGCGTTCATTGGTTAATAAGGCTTTTTCAAGGCTTTTCTCCTCTACAACGAGTATCGCAGGATTATCTTTTTGCCCCCAAACTTTCTGAAAATCATCTTCTGCTTGGAATATATATGGTTCGCTTCCGTCAAATTGCTTTATATCGCTGTTAAATGACGTTTTAAAGGATAAGAAGAGCAAAATAACCAGCAATATGGCCCAGCAGAAAATCCTTGATTTGTCTGTAAAAAATCCGGGCACAGGGATATTATCAAAATAAGAAGGAAAGTGGCGTGATGCTTTGCCTTCTATGAAAACCGGGAGTATATACAGAGAGCATAAAAGGCAAAAAATGATGCTTAAGATCGAAAAAACAGCAAGCTGATGAAATCCACGAACATCCGAGAAAAAAAATGCTGCAAAAACGCTCATTGTTGTTAAGGCTCCTGTTACAATCGGCTTTGTAACATTTCTAACAGCCTCTTTCCGGTTCGAATCTGTACGTACCGCAACAAAGATATGAATTCCATAATCAATTGAAATTCCGGCGATAACTCCGCCCATGCCTATTATAAAATATGAAAGTTTGCCCAGAATAAAATATGAAAGATTTATTGAAACGGCAACCGACGCAAGAGGTATAAGAAAAATATATACTGCTTTGATATCTCTGAAAAAAAAGAAAAATATTAGTAAAAAGGCAATGGCGGCAATTATCGACACTATCTTTATGTCTCTTTTTATAACATTTTCATTGCTTACCGTATGGAGATGTCCTGCTATTAAGTCTCCGGAAATATATGGCGGCAGGGCGTCCATTTCTTTTTTCAGATATGATATCAGATTTTTTGAACCAAAACCGTCTGTAACAGATACGGGGGTTTTAAGGATCAAAAGGGCGTGTTTTCCGTCTTTACTTATAAAGTGGCCGTTCTTTATGGTTACTTCATAACCGGTTGAAGAAGAAAGTTTTTGTAAAGCCGAAAGGAGACCTGTTTTTATCCCGAGAGGGTCGCTTCGTAATATAGGTGTTATAAACATGCTTGAAGGGGAAAGAAGCTGTCTGTAATTTTTCTGAAGAATCGATTTTATTCCATTGTCATTTAACTGTGAATCGATTTTTTCAAGAGTTTTTTCATCAGTAAGCTGTGGAGTATATTTAAGAAAATCAAACATTTCTTTTGCCGTTTCACTTTCCGAGACGCTGAACATTACATCACATATAAGAGGAGGCTTCAGGGATTTCGCAAGCCTGTCAACTTCTCTTATGAGATCGGTTTCGGTATGTGCTGAATCGTTAAGCCCAAGAGATATAATGATTTTATTTGAAAAGTTTGATTCGCGCAAAAAACGCATGCTCCTTCGGATTCCGGCATTGTCCGGAAGCATCATCTCCATATCATTATCGAAAGAGATAAAGAAAATACCTGTTACAGAAGCAGCAATAACAATAAGAGAGACTATAAAGATGAGCGCTTTTATACGCACATTCTCTTTCGCCTGGATTAAGGGAGAATTATTTGACACCGGGATCAACCTTCCAGATTGAATTCTCAAGAGGAATATTCAGGTGAGTGTCAATAAATGAAAGATTTGTCGTGTCACCGCTTTTTTCTTCAATGAATATCCTGTTGATATACTGTTCATCTTTTCTGAAATCGACTGTAACGCTTTTTATCACATTGCCCGCGAAAGTTGCCGCCCTGGGAGTAAATTTCAGGGATGCCGGATTTTCCTTTAACAGCATTATTTCATATTCTTTAAGAAGTGGAGTATAAGCGCCGGAAAACCATTCCCTCATCTGGCCTATCGCAGCTTCAAAAGCCGGGTTTTTGGAAAGAGATATTTTCTGCACTTTATTTGTATCTTCATCCCATTGGCTGATCATGTTTTGAGAAATAACCATGATATATTTCATTGGTTCATTTACATGCCATGCAAGACGCGCCGGTTTTTCTATGTAGATAGTTCCTTTCAGGATAACTTTCTGTTTGAATACAGCAAGCTCTTTCTCCTGAACAAAACCGGTTTTTAAGGTTCTTATTCCCGACATCTTTTTTTCAAGCCTGCTCAAAACCGCGTTTAAATCAGTTCGGGTCTTTTCAGGGGCCTGTGAATCCTGGGAGTATCCGAAAGTTAAATTTAAAAAAATAAACAGAAAAATAGCAAATATCCGAATTATCATTGTTTTTCCTTATTCAGATTCATCAATTTTATGCCAGACTTTAATTTCTCCCCTTGCAAGGATTTCATCGTTTTTTGAAACGATCCCTTTGACAATTCCAAAACCACCATACCGAGCATACTTGAAAACCATTATGGAAAGCCTGTCTCCTGCTGTTGCCCTGCCCAGAATCGCGAGATTTTTTGCACCCAGCAGATATCCTTCGGGAGAGGCTCCTGATTCATTCATGTTTCTGAATCCGTTTAATGCGGCAATTGACTGGGCTATCATTTCAAGATACGCAACATTATCAACCGATCCGTCATCTTCAATAAACGGCATATCCTTTTTTACCAATGCAGAACAGGAGGCTGACCGTTCGGCCAATGTATCGAGAGTGTCTATTATGCGCATAGGCGGCTTTTGCGGTATTATACTGTCAACCGGAAGAGGCAGCGAAACAGTTTCATGTTCTATGGATTTATTTTTGATGCACATAAGATCAGAAGCAAGGTAATCCCCGGTTGCAAGGTAAGCTCTTCCCCTGCACCCGCAGCATATCCCGATATTTTCGCAATAGCGGCACGGGCCTTTTATCTTGTTTACATGGTCTTTTAAATCACAAAGGATTTCACTGTCTTTTAATATATCTGAAAGCTTTTGATTCAATATGTTTCCGAGAGGTATATGAAGGCCGGGGCAGGGCAATACATAACCATAAGAAGTAACAACGCAGGATAATCTGTGCCGCGTGCAAAATGGCGGATCATTTTTTCCGGAAGTCGCAACGCATAAATAATCATCTTTTGTCACAACTGTTTCTATCTCAAGATCACGGGTAAATAATATAAGATCCTTTATCCAGGCATAAGATGAAACCTCTTTTCCCGAAAAAATTATTTTCTTGACACCGAGAGCCTTTGACTGGGTAATAACATCGTACAGTTCTTCTTCTGTAAGTTTTGTATCAGAAAAAGAGCCTTCATCCATGAAGATCGTTGAGAAACCAAAGTCCCGGGAAGAGTCAAAATTTATTTCAAGCGCAAGGAGCGCGTTTTTTTGTAAGGGCTTATTTATTGAATCCTGAACCAGTCCGGAGCCGAATATGTCGCGGCAATAAATCAAGGGCTATTTTTTCCTTCCATGACTTCAATCTCGTCGGCAATTAACCGGCGAACCATGTTCTTTAATTTATAGGGTGTGAACCCTCTGTATTCATTATGTGTTATGGGAGAAAGCTTGTGTATTTTTATTGTCCCTGGCCTGAGCAAGAGTGTTCCTCTTGCAGGAATCTTTTCGTTTCCGGTTATGCATACGGGTACGACAGGATAGCCCGTTTGTAGTGCCACTCTGAAAATTGAGCCGTGGAACTGCCCCAGGGAGCCGTCTGCAGAGCGAGTTCCTTCCGGAAAAGCTGCAATTGATACCCCGTTATTTAGAAGATCCGCAACTTTTTTCGAGAAAGATTCGAACGGCATTTCTCTTATACTCAAATATCCGGCCAATTTTGCCATAAAACCTAGCACTGGGAGTTTGAACGGCCATATATTTACAATCTGCACAATTTCATAGGGAAGGCAGGCCAATAAAAACGGGTCCGAGGCAGACCTGTGATTACAGACAAATATAAAGGGGGCCGCGGTTTTTGTTTTGTCCAGATCTTCATATATTATCTTCACAAAAGGGTATGGGAGCGCTTTGATGATAACAATCCCGTACCAGGAAATGGCCCTGCGGAATTTTTTCATGCCATTCCTGCGAGAGATAAATATAGACTGAAAAGCCACAATTGCTGAAAAAATCGGAATTCCTATGATTGAAAAAAGAATAAAAAGAATATAAAAAATAAAGTTAAAACATATCAGTTTCAAAGTTTCTTTCATTGCTGCCGCTAAAGTGAAGGGGACGCTCCTTCCGCTTTCAATGAGAGAATAAACTTGTATATGTCCCCCAGCGTCCGTATGTTCTTAATCCTGTCATCATTTCTTATTTTCACGCCGAACTTTTCCTGCAAAGCAACCACGAGGTCAACTATATCGAGACTGTCAAGTCCGAGATCCAGAAAAATATTCATCTCCGGCTTTAATCTTTCTTTTTCTATTTCAAACGATTCTTCAAAAACCTGATTCGATAATTTAATGATTTCCTGCTCTGTCATTTCTTATCCCGTATGAATTGTTTTTAAGTCTAATCACCACGCTTTTCCAGAACAACTAAGGATGAAAACAGGTCTGACTTCTAACTACTTTCACATAACTTTTTTACACACAATCGATGCATTTATTCCGCCAAAGGCAAAACAGTTTTTAAACAGTATTTCTATATCTTTATTCAATTTATTCATAACGTGGTAAATGCCTTCACAGTCATGGCTCACCGATTCAAGATTCCGGGTTGGGTATATGCACCCCTTATCCATCATGAATAGAGAAGCTATCAGTTCAATAGAACCGGATGCTCCCAATGTGTGCCCGATGTATCCTTTCAGGCTGCTGACAGGCACTGAGCTGCCAAAAACCTCCCGGATTGCTTCGGCTTCTTCCTTGTCTCCGTGTATTGTAGCTGTTGCATGCGCATTTATGTAATCGACATCTTCAGGGCGGATACCGGCATCTGCCAGTGCATGCCTGAAGCACCCGACGATCGAATCTTTATTTGACTGGCTTACATGAACCCCGCTTCCGCATGTATGATATCCTGTTATTTCAGCGTATATTTTGGCTTTGCGCTTTACGGCATGTTCATATTCTTCCAGAAGAAGTATTCCGCTTCCTTCCCCGCATACAAGGCCGTCCCTCTTTGAATCAAAAGGGCGCGGTGTTTTTTCCGGCTCATGGTTGAAGTTCGCTGATGTTGCAAAAAGGATATCAAAGGAGCCGGTTACTGTAGGATGGAGTTCTTCCGCTCCGCCGCATAGCATGGCCTCCTGCTTCCCAAGCCTTATGAGGTCATATCCGGCTCCGACTGCCTGCAGGCCTGAAGCGCAGGCCGCTGATGTCGCCATGACATAACCGGTCAGTCCAAGATAATGAGCCACATTCATTGCCGCAGTGTGAGAAACACACTGAAAAAACTTCATTGATGGCAGACAGGTTAAGTCTTTTTCAGGGAGCATTAATTCAAAAACTTCATTTAGGCTTGCCGCGCTTCCCATTGTTGAGCCAATTATACATCCGATCCGGCCTGATGAAAGCATTTCACGGTTTATGCCAGAATCGGTAAGCGCCTGGTCAGCGGCCTGTACGGAAAAGATGCTCATTCTTCCCATTGATCTTCTTCTGGTGCGTGGAATCGATTTTTCATTAACAATCAATGCCGGAGCGCCCACAAGGCTTCTTAACCCGGTATATTGGTTCCATCCATCCATGTACCTGACGGCACTCCTCCCTTCTTCAAGTCCCTGTAACAGAGCAGGAACATCGGTTCCAAGAGGGGAAACAGCCCCTAATCCTGTAATAACAACCCTTTTCAAGAGTCCAGCCTCTTTCTTATGAAGTCAAGATAGCTTTCCCTGCCCGCAATAACACGTCCGATAATGAAAGAAGAAAGCATTGCGCCGACTATTCCCGGAAGCACCGAGCTCTGTCCGGCGGCATATAGGTTTCGCAGGGGAAGTTTTCCAAAAAGATTAAACTGACCGATTTTCTGTTTTATGCCGTACGCCGATCCGAATGGCGCGTTGAGATAATCCCTGAAAGTTAAAATAGATGCCGAATCTACTATATTAAGCGAGTCTTTGTATTCAGGATAAACCTTTAACATTCTGTTTTTTATGCTTTCAGTCCGTTCTTTCTTGTAATCATGGTACCCTTCCGGCCTGGCTCCCGATTTTGAATCATGCCACTGCCTGACGTGTTCGGAAAAGGAGAGCTCAAGAGCGGTCAAAACAATACGGGAATTTCCATTTATAGCGTCTATGTTTTTGAGTATAACCATGGCCGAATCTCCCGTATAACCGGAGTCCATGAGTTCGTTGATATCAGTTGTCGGAAACAGGGAGAGAATTGTTGGATCAGATTCATCACAGGGCTGTCTGCTGTTTTCAAGGACCCCGAATACGGTAAAGAAACCGGGGGTCGGTTCGAAGGCGCTAACCCTGTCGATAAAAGCCTTTGATAGATATTTTTTGGGTAGAACGTCCAGAACAGCCTTAGGATGGATAGTAAAAGTGCACCGGTCGGCAAAAATCTCTTCACCCGTGTTCAAAACGAATCGTCCCACAATATTGTTCGTTATATCTGAACATTCAGTTATATGGCTTTGGCAACGGATATCGATGTCATACCCGCCGAATCGCTTTTTAAAAGCCCTGATGAAAGCGTCTCCTCCATCTTTCACTCTTGCGACCGATTCATACAGACCGAAGCTTACCCTGCTGTGATTGGCAAAAGAAATTTCGGAAGGCTTTACTCCGTAACACATGCTGTATTTTGAAAGGAGTGCTTTCAACGTGCTGTTTTGTGTCAGCTTGTTCAGCACTGCATACAGGCTGATATAATCTTCATCTATCGAGTCCTGGGAAAGGGACAGGTTGCGCAGATCCATTGCCACTGTTTTGTTACAGACATCCATAAGCATTTCAAAATACCTGTCGATACCTTTCTGCTCTTTCGGAAAGTAACTTTTCATTTTGGCAATGATTTCAGCGAAGCCGAAAGGGAAATCATAAACAGTGTTTTCCTTTTCAAATATAAGCCTGTTTCCCTCTTCTCTGGTTATAAATAACGGTTGAATCTGATCGCTGATTCCGAGAACAGTCAGCATATCATTTAAAATTCCGTTTTTATAAAAACCGCCTGTAAAGTGAAAACCTGTATCAAACGGTATTCCCTGTTTGTAAAAACGGGTCATACACCCGCCGATATTTCTGTTTTTTTCGAGAAGCAGCACAGAATGACCGTTCATGCCAAGGAGAAGAGCCAGGGTCATTCCGCTTATGCCGCTTCCTACAACAATATCGTCATATTTTTTCATTTAAGATCTGCCTGTTTCCTGCATCCATAAAAAATCTTCATATCGCAAGACCACCATTAATGCCTATAACCTGTCCGTGAATATACATATTCTCCTCGGTGCAAAGAAAATTGACAACAGAAGCAACATCTTCTGGATTTCCTATCCTTTTTAAGGGAATAAGAGGAAGTAGTTTATCCATTTGAAGAGACGCGGTCATATCCGTCTCTACGAGTCCCGGTGCCACGGCATTGACAAGTATGTTTTTCTTCCCGATTTCTCTTGCGAGAGCTTTTACCGCTCCTATCAAACCTGCTTTTGATGCCGAGTAATTAACCTGTCCTGCCTGCCCGATCTGTCCTGATGTAGAAGAAACCACAACTATACGGCCTCTTTTTTCCCGCAGCATGGGGAAAAGAACTGCATTAATTACATTATAGAATCCGGTAAGATTAACAGAAATAACCGATTCCCATTCCTCTCTTGTCATCCATACCATAAGATTGTCTTTTGCAATTCCGGCATTGTACACAACGACATGAGGCGGATTCTCATCGGCCCTTTTTTCAAGGGCGGATTTAACGGCGTCGTAATTTGAGATATCAAAAGATATTGTCTCGCATTTTACGCCAATTTTTTCTATTTCGGATTTAACCTCGCTCGCTGCAGAATGATTTCCCTGATAAGTCAGCGAGATATCAAATCCAGACCGGGCAAGACGAAGAGCTATGGCCCGCCCGATTCCCCGGCTGCCTCCAATGATAAGGGCTGTTTTTCCTGCATTATCGTTCATATCCGATAATCCTTTTAGACATTAATCCATGTTACTTTTGAACTCCTTTTACTATAAGTTATTGTGAGTATCGTCAATAGATTTTTAATGAGGCTTTGATATGAATTTGGCTTGATATTACAAGATGTTGCAATAAATGTTTATTGACAGGCAAGATGATTGTTTTTTACGGCTTGATTTGTCAGAAATCTTTTATCACTTCAAGCAGATAATGTTCGACAGGTGCAAATTCATCGGTCAAGATAGGAAGATCGCAATCTATTTTATATTGCCACAGATGAGAAAGATATTTCTGCATTTCAGGGTTACTGCTTGTCATGGGCGGAGGCGAGTTTGATTTCATCGCTACGACTATCAAGTTCTGTGGTTCTTCGCCAAACTGTGGATACTGGGCGGGAAAAACATAAACCCGGGGGAAAACGGATTTGATCGTAGCATAGGCTGCACGGAAGAATCTGCCTTTAGGGCCCTGGATTGCGGAATAAATATTCGTAATAACCGCCCCGTTTTCATTGAGAAGGTCAGAGGTTAATCTTATTGTCTCGGCAGTTGTCATATGGAACGGAGGAGAGGCTGAAGATTTAAAAACATCGATAAATATAAGGTCATATTTACTTTTTTTGCGATTCAGAAAAGTCCTTCCGTCTTCATGTATGCTTTTGATCCCGGGATGATCAGCCAGATAAAAATATTTTTTTGCAAGCGAGGTAAATTGAGGATCTATTTCAACTACATCTATTGAACCACTCGGGTTTCTCCTGACATAATCTCTTGCAAGCGTGTAAACTCCGCCTCCAAGGAGAAGAGCCTTCTTGTTTCCGGGATTAAAATGTTCGGCGAGACGGTAGAAACCGCTGTAGTCAAAAAAAAGTTCATCGGGTTCCCCGATTATTACTGCACCCTGAGCCCATTTTTTGTCAACCCTGATAAACCGCACTTTTTTCGAAACATCAGAGTCGTATCTTTCCTCTATTATGATACGGCTGTAATTTGTGTCCAGATCTATTATACTATTGTCGGCCTCTGAAGTCTGAAAAAAAAAGGTTAACAGGAGTATTGTTATAAGGATGACCGCAGTTGTTTTTCCCGAACGTGAATTAATTCCGAAGGAGGCCAGAAAATAAATGCAGAAAAGAGTCATAGAGAGAAAAATAAGAATATTGCGGCTTCCGAAAAAAGAGATCAGGAAAAAACCGGCAAGAAATGTCCCGATTATGCTTCCGACAGTTGATATTGCATAAAGACGTCCTACAGTTGCGCCTGAATGCTCGAGATCTTTCATCCTGAGCCTGATGGCATATGGTGATATTGTGCCGAGAAGAGTGCTTGCCGGAGCAAAAAGAAGTGTCGCGGCCAGTACGGCAGCCAAACGTATATCAGAAACGAGGTTTGTTATTGATACAAGAACAGGCGTTTTTATAATACTTATAATTCCGACTAGGAATGCCGAAAAAAGGATAAGAAGTGAAAAAGTTTTGTATTCCGGTTTTTTATCGGCAATCTTTCCGCCCCAGTAATAACCGAGGCTCAAGCTAGCAAGAATAATTCCTATAAGACTCGTCCAGACATAAATTGAAGTTCCCAGATAAGGAGCGACGATCCTGGATCCGACAAGTTCAAGCGCCATCACAACTGCACCTGTTAAAAACACTATAAGTTCAAGTCCGTATTTTTTCATTTTCTCCGGCTTTCATTTATTGACGGTATCGTAAAAAGGCCTGATTTTCACGGAAGTCACTGGATTTTATGCTTTTACGAGTCCATCAGATATTGTTTTAGTCATCAATATGGGGGGCTTTTGCTGATTCCGGTAATAGTTTGGGTAATATTATTGAGAAGCGAGAACCTTTGCCTAAGGCTGTTTCTACCTGGATAGAACCGCCATGCTGCTGTATTATCCTGTTTGAAATAAATAGTCCCAGTCCTGTTCCTCTGGTTCCTTTTGAAGAAAAGAATATTGTGAAAAGCTTCTCTTTAGTTTTGTTGTCCATGCCGATGCCGTTATCAAATACATCAAAAACTATATGATTTTCAACCTGTTTAACACCGAATGTGATTTTATAATGCTTTCCCGATTTGTCTTCTATGCAGGCATCAATTGCGTTTTCAAGAATATTGATTATAGCTGAACGGACAATGCCGGGATCTACTTCGAACCCTCCCGTTGAATGGTCGAACTCTCTTATAAACTCAATATTATGACTCCGTATCTTGGGTTCTATAGTCAGTGCAACATCTTCGGCAAAACTTAAAACATCAACTTTTTCCCACTTGAGGTCTCTGTGTTTTGCATAATAAAGAATATCAAGAACCATTCCTCTTATGCGGCCTGCCATAAGCTTTATTATATCCCAGCCTTCTTTGACCTGCTCATGGTTTTCTTTGGAAAAGCCCGACTCAACAAGGTACATTCCACCGTCAAGACCTGTAAGAAGCCCTTTTATACCGTGGGAAATTGAGCCTATAAGAAGCCCTAATGAAGATAGATGATCCTCAAGTTTTCGTATTTGAGTTATATTGGTCGACATCTCCATAACCTGGGTAATTTCACCTGATGCACTTTTTATCGGAGCAGTCCATATAAGAACATTAATCTGCTCGCCTGTTTTGGATGTAACAACCATTTCAGCATGATGTGATTCGCCGTCTTTAAATGTTTTTTCAACGGGACAATTGGGGCAAGTGGTCTGTCGCTGTTTATAAATTTCAAAACATTTAAAGCCGGTATCGTCTCCGAAATCTTCCTTGAACCGCCTGTTGGCATCCGCAACATTAAAATTTTTATCCTGGACTGTGATGTAGCAGGGAGCTTCATCAAAAAGCTGTTTATGCCTCTGTCTAGTAGTTTTAAGCTCTTCCCTTAAGCGCTTGACTTCAGTTGCATCCGCAGATATTTCAAGCACAAGTTCAACTTCATTATCCTTGCTGCGGATAGGAGCGGTATGCACTATAACCGGCACTTCTTCGCCGGAAAGATATTTGATTATTTCCTGACTTCTTTGTCCCTTTCCGGTTCTGAATGTTTTTTCAACTGAGCATTCTAAGCTCCCCGATGTTTTTTTACCGTATATTTCACAGCTGTCCAGGCCGATCTTATCTCCCAGTCTTTCCTTATACAACTGGTTTGCCGCCACTATTTTAAGATCACGGCTGTGTATTGCCACAAGACAGGGCATCTCGTTGAAGTATTGAATTCCACCTTCATAACCTCCTGCAAAATTCCAGATTGCCGAAGAAAGCCCCTCGATTGCCTGGCCGACAGCCGCAAGCCTTTCAATCTCGACGAGCCTTTCAGACTGTTCCTTCACCATTGTTTCAAGATTTTCAGTATAATTCCTTATCTGCTGCCGCATGTCGATTCTTTCATGGGCTCTCTTCAGCGCTATTTCAAGGACATCGTCGTTTATAGGCTTTGTGACAAAATCTGTTGCCTCATACTTCAAACTCTTGATTGCAAGATCCATGTCACCGTGGCCGGTGATCATGATTACTTCAGTATCGGGATTAAGTTCTTTGATCGTGCGAAGGAGGGTAACACCGTCCATTCCCGGCATTTTAATATCGGTTAAAACTATCGGCGGGGTAATTTTTTCAAAAAGAGAAAGGGCTTCTTCACCGCTTTCGGCCGTAATGACATCATAACCCATATCGGCCAGGGATATGCCGAGGACCTTTCTGATTCCTTCCTCATCATCCACAAGGAGTATTTTTTTGCCCATTATCTTTTATCCGTTCTATCCGATTGTACTTTTAAGTATGCCGAGCAATTTATCCGGATCAAACGGTTTGGCAAGATAGGCGACGGCATTTTTAATTGAAAGGTGCCGGCCGGCCATTCCGCTTATAACTATGACCGGAATATCCTTGAACTCCTTGTTCTTCGATATTTTACGGTAAAAATTGGTGCCCCATTCTTCAGCCATCTGAAGATCGAGAGTGATAAGGTCCGGTTTCTCCTTTTTTAAAACTTCATATCCTTCCACTCCATCAGCAGCCGAACAGGTTTCATAGCCATTGTCGATAAGAAGGCTTACAAGATACTTCACGATAATAGGATCATCATCAATGACAAGAATCTTTTTTGCCATGGTACACCTCGCTTTTAACTGGTGAATAGTCGTTAGTGAATAGTGAATAGCATAAAGGACACTCTGTTTCTGTATTCATAGTTCACTAAACCGCAGACCGGCTTATCTGATGTGGCATTCGCTGCACATAACCGGACCTGCTTTTATCTCTTCGTGGCATCCCTTGCACCGGAGATGATATTTTGTGACAAGAGGTACCGGGTCTCCATTTATTTTGTGGCATTCCGAGCATTCCCTGTCTTCAGATGTTTCATCTTCCACTTTTACCCCGTCTTTATATACATGATGGCAGGTTCCGCAATCGTCGATTTCGGCCTTTTCATTGTGTTCGTCGTGTAAAAAGACTGCGCCGGGCCTCATCTTGGTTTTGAAAGCGCTGTCCTGAACCGATTTAACATTCTCCTGGGAATATGCGGTTACAACAATTACAGCTACTGCCGCTACAAAAATCGAACATAGAGTCCATATCTTTTTTTTCATGTAAAACCTCCTTGCGGTTTACAAGGACAAAGCTGAAATTTATTACGGTTTTTCCATTGTTTCGTATATGATATCGCCAAGGAATTTTATGTCCATATCAAGCCCGTAGTGATGAACAATGTCTTCAAGCCCTCCGTGGCAGTTATGACATGGGGCTATAATGGTTTTGGCGCCACGCGCTTTTGCCGCAAAAAGCTGTTCGGCCTTTATCCTGTTCCCGTCAACACGGGTCATCTTGTACGGCGGGCCGCAGTTGATTACTCCTCCCCCGGCGCTGCAGCAGTAATTATGCTCCCGGTTCGGATGCATTTCAATCAGTTTTTCACATGTGGCGTTTGTAACAAAACGTCCCATTTCATGAAGACCTCTTCCGCGAACAGTGTTGCACGGATCATGGAAAGTAACAGGCTTTTCATATTTTTTGGCAATTTTTATTTTTCCGTCTCTGATTAATTCATAGAAGAATTCGATGGCATGCACAACGGGTATGGGAGGCATCTTCCATCCTAGCGCCCTGTTGCCCACGTCATATACGGAGCGGAAAGCATGGCCGCATTCCCCCATGACGATCTTTTTAACTTTCAGCCTTGATGCGGATTCATAGTGAACTTTTTTCAGCCGGGCCATCATTTCAAAGTCACCTGTGAACATGCACATATCGCTGTTATCCCACCCGGGAGTAGCCGGCATTGTCCAGTCCACGCCTGCAGCGTGCATTATGACTGCTGCCTGGTAAATGAGCTGGGCGCGGAATTTCGGCTCAGGACCTATAACGGAATAATAAATTTCGGCCCCTTCTTTTTCAAGAGGTATCCGCAAATCCGGTATTTCACCACGCGCTTCATCTTCCTGCCACATGAGGCTGTCTATCCATTCGTCATCTTTAACCCACATCTGATTGATCGTGGCCGAATGGCTGTGAGCGGTGTCCTGAATATATTGTGGTGTTACGCCGAGCTTATGGCAAATTCTGCGCATTGTGATAAGCAGATACGCTATATCAATTCCAAACGGGCAATACATGGCGCAGCGCCTGCAAAGATTGCATTCGGTTGAAGCGATTTCAGAAGCCCGTTTAATAAATCCGGCATCGACCTTTCCCTTTTTGTTCAAAACTTCCCAGATGGTCTGCTTGACTTTTCCGGCAGGAGAATATTTCGGATCATTGTCATGTGAAAGATAAAAATGGCATGCTTCGCTGCAAAGTCCGCAGTGGACACAGATATCTACATATGTCTTCAGTCGGGCCCCTGTTTCAGCTTTAAGGACGCTGTTTATGACCTGCTCTATCTTTTCGGGGGTCAGTTTTGATGCTCCCCTTACCAATCCTTCATCAGTTATTTGCTTTGTGGTATTTGCTGCCGGTTCAGCCATAATAATGCCTCCTTGAAGAAGAGTCTTTTAAAAGATGTTTACCAGTCTTTTACATGGCGGATCGCTCCAAACTCGGAACCCATATATCCCCTTGTAAAAGCAAAGAAAATCATGTGACTCAGGCGCGTAAAAGGTATTGCAACAAGCATGATTTCCCCTGAAAGAATATGGATGATCCCCATGAGCTTATGGCCGGCGAACTGGTGATACGTCCAGAAACCCGTGATAAAAGGGGCTGCAACTACGGCAAGTATCAGATAATCGGAAACGGATGTAAGAAATTTCACTTCAGGCTGAGTAATCCTGCGGAAAAGAAAGTAAACGCATGAACCCACAACAATAAGCGTCATTACATCGGCGGTGGAATCGGATAAAAACCACCAGCTTATATTCCATGATTCCTTGATAAGAATTATATGAGCAAAGAGAAAAAGCGGCACAGCAATAAGACAGATATGGAATGCGAAGGTTACTATTGTGAATACCGGATGCCTTTTCATGTTTTCGCTTCCAAAGGGTATTATCCAGTGGAAAATTGAACGAAGGGCATAACGCAGACTCATATAATCGTAAACAACAGGGTCTTTTTTCCTTGCAAGAGCAGCCATTGAGATAAATCTGTAAAAGCATCCTCCTATAAAGAGAATGAAGGAGACCCACACCAGAGGACCACTGACAAAATTATAAATGTCGTGCATAGCTTGTTCTCCTTTTAAACAGCGATATCGGTTATTGGAATGACATGCCTGAAGTACTTGTTTTCGTTATTCCCGGTTTCTATTGCCCTTATCAGAATTTTTCCGGAGTCCGGGCTGAAGACAGGGTTCCGGGCAGCCGCAAATTCGTCTTTTAAGGGCTTGCCGTTGACAACGACAGTGAAGCGCCCGTTTTTTTCGACCTTCGCCGCAACATTTTTCCCGTCCGGGCTGAAAACAGGCTGCCATGCCATGTCGTACGTATCCCACCGGCTTCCATCCACGACAACTGTCCATTTTTCATTTTCTTTTCCAAGGCAGGCAACCCTCTTCCCGTCGGGACTGAAAACAGCGTCTGTGACCATATCTCCAAAAGTTATCTGCCATGGGTTTCCATCAACAGCAACTGTCCATCTGCCGAAGGCAGGGGCTACGATTGCGGCAATTTTCTTTCCGTCCGGGCTGTAAATATGGTGCCAGAGCTGGACAAATTTCCGGTCCCATAATATTTTGCCGTCTTTTGCCAGGAACCAGCTTCCGGCAGATCTCACCGGTGCGGTGACGGAATCATCAAATGGGCAGAACTGAGGTTCCCATACAGAGGCAAAGGTTTTTTCCCAGGGGACGCCATCTACTGCGATTGTGTAATCATAAAGGTTTGTTCTGACTCCTGCTGCCACGCGTTTTCCGTCAGGGCTGAATGTGATGTCCCACACATTAACGAAGTTTCTGCTCCAGGCTGCCCCGTCAACAGCAACAGAATAGCAGCCCTCCTGGAATTTGAATATTTCGGCCTCCTTGAAGGGAACAGTCTGGACCGCGGCAGCTACCCTTTTCCCGTTATTACTGACGGCAAGGCCCGTCATGCTTTGAAAACCTGTTCCCCAGGGAACATTATTCATCACGGCAAAATACTTTCTCTCTTTTTGCGCGAGATAGATGATGTTTTTCCCGTCTGAGCTGAAACGGGTGTCCCAGGCGAACTCGAATTTTTCTTCGGGTGTCTGACCGTCGATTGCGAGAGCCCATTCTCCCGCATCAGAGACAAAAGCCGTCAGTCTTCCGTCGGGCGAGAATCTTGGATACCAGACCTTGTCGAATGTGCTTTCCCATAGATTGCCATTTTCACAGATGGTGAAAACTTCGTCATCTGGGGATTTTACTACGGCTGCTATTTTTTCACCATCAGGGCTTGCATAGGGTTCTTCGATCCACTGGTATCTGGTTTTCCACTCTCCGATATCGGCAATTAATTTTTTTCCATTGTTCCAATCCCAGTTCTCGGTACTGTTCATTGCGCCTTCTCCTTATTAATGGCTATCCATTAAGCTTTTTTTGAAAACCGCAATATAAGGCGCTCATTAACGCGCCATTTGAGAAGATAAAAATTAAATCTCTTTCTGCAGGATAAGCTTTCCGGTTATTTTAAGCAATTCTTCAGCCTCCGGTGGTTTTTCCATATAAGCATCGGGATAGGGAATTGAATTGTTGAGCTGAATGTTGAGCATTTTCAGGTAATGGATGAAGGTCTTCTTTGCAACTGCAGAAAGCATTATTACCGGAATATCCCTGAGGGTTTTATCTGTTTTCAGCTGGCGGTACATCTGAACTCCGCCTTCTCCCGGCATCATAACGTCAAGGATGATAAGGTCGGGTAAAATATCCCTAGCTTTCAGGATACCGTCTTTGCCATCCCTTGTTGCCACAGCTTTATAGCCGCTTGTTTCCATAAGGGCGGATATGAAGATTCTCATGTCCATTTCATCGTCAACTATCAGAATCTTCTTTTTCCCCATTTCATGATACCTTCGTAAAAAGTCTGAATCAGACTGTTTAACTGAATTGGGAAATCATATAAAGTCCATATCCCAGCCGGGCTTTACTCCATTTCCACTTTGTCGGGGCGGTTCACGCTGGCGACCGGGCAGGCGGCACGTAAAACAACCTGCTCGACTGTGCTTCCAAGGATAGCTTCTTCCGGATCAATTTCCCTTGCATGGTGCGCCATTACAATAAGATCACCGCTCTTTTCCCGTGCGAACTTTAATATTTCAACATAGGGTATGCCTTCCCATATTTCGACTGAATAATTATCAAAGCCTTTCATCTTGGATATATACATCTCTTCCATTTTCCGGCGTGCTTCCTTGATTCTCTCTTCAATTCTCTGCTGATCCTCTATCTTTCCTGCTGTTATCGAGCTGATATCAAGGGCATGGAAGAGATGAAGTCTGCATCCGATCTCTTTTGCGTTATTGAATGCAAACATGAAGGCGGAATTTGAAGCCCTGGAAAAGTCGGTTCCGAAAATGATATTTGAAAAATACCAGTAGCAGGTGTTGCACGGCCTGCTTACAATGAGAACAGGGCATTTGGCGCCTTTTGCGACTTTTTGCATCGTGCTTCCAACAACGCTCCTGTAACGTGTTGCGCCGATTTCCTCCTCTCTTGTATGTGCCCCCATGACTATAAGGTCCACATCATCCTTTCGTGCCTTTCGCAATATTTCGGTGTGAGGGACGCCTGCAACAGTTTCTAAGGCGCAGTTTTTAACTTTCTTCATCTGCTCGGCATAGGTATTTTTCATCTCCTCCTTAACCCATTCGATGTAATCCTGGTCATAGCTGCTTTCCTGTTCGCCGGTTCTTATATCCTGAACCATATGGCCGAAGCCTCGCGTGGGTAATCCGAGGACATGAAAGACTGAAAATTTCGAATTGTACTTGCCTGCAAGGTCAAAGGCAACATTTGCCGCGGCGTCGCAGGTGGGAGAAGCAGTGGTCGCAAAAAGAATTTTATCAAACATATATTACCTCCTTATTTCGCACTTTGCCGGAGCGCCGTGAAAGCTGAGTTCCCAAGCAATTCCGTCAATAAATTCAAAGAAATTATAAAAAGTATCAAACTCAAAAACATCCACCTTATCTCCGAAAATAACGTGTTTTAAATTTCCAAGCTTAACCGGTATATCAAGTAGAGTCTGGATCTGAAAAAATTTTATCTCGACAATTTCCTTCCCGGCGATTCCGCGAAAAGCGTTATAAACTTCGAGGCGGGGGCTGCCGGGATAGCCGATCATCTCAATCGTTTTTGAAAGCTCCAGAAAATCAATCGGTCCTGAGGAGGAATCCGTTTCAGGACTTGCATGGTACTGCTGCATGAATGATGAAAAGAAAGGATTGAGTTTTTCAAGAAAAGGATATTCCTGTATCATCCTGAAATAGCTTCTGAGAGTGAAACCTTCTTCAAGTTCGACCTTGTAGCTAAGATAACGCAGAATTTCATTTTCCGCCTTCTTCCCGTTACAAATAACAGAACCGTTCTTTGTTATTGTTATTGTGTTCATCGGGTCCCTTGTTAAAAATGAAAGGGTCGCTACATCTTTTTTTCATCATCCTTTTGAGAAAGAAAACTCCAGAAAAGAGCTATCCCAATAAGTGCAAAAACTATTAATATATAGGTAACGCCTTTGGTATGCGTATAAAAATCCTGAAGTGTATAAAATGTTTCTCCCATAAAAGAGCGCCTCCTTCTTCAATTTCTCAATGATTATTTTTATATTCCGGATGCTCGTAAAAAATGGGCATTCTTGTTACAATAAACCTGAAGACAACTATGCCGACTGTTACAATAAAAACAGAAATGGCTATTTCCATCCAGTGCGGAAAATATCTTTCACTTGAAGGAAGATGCCAGTTGAATGCTATAAGGCTTACGTTTAACCGGTTTAATATTATGCCGAGAACGGCCAGTAAAGAGGTCCATTTAATGAGCTTCAGGTTTTTGTCCCGGACTCCGACCGCATACAGGAATGAAGGTAGAGCAACAAACCCCAGCATTTCAACAAGAAACCAGATTCCGTAAGAGGTCCCGAGAAGATACCAGTTGTCGGAAAAGGATACACCGATAATTTTTATAATAAAATAGCCTGCAAGGACAAATGATGCTGCTTTTGCGAAACCAAGGGTAACTCCTTCATTTTCATTTAAGTGGGCTTCATCCATCTTATCCGCAAAATAATGGTGGGAAAGAGTGCTTTCGAAGATGACCATGGAAAGCCCGGCAATAATGCTTGAAACAAAAAAGTAAACAGGCAGATAGGGTGAATACCAGAGTGGATGAAGTTTCGACGGCACTATAAGAAAAAGAGCGCCAAGGGAAGACTGATGAAGTGTCGAGAGAACGACACCAAATATTGTCAGGACAAGGGTCAACTTTACGGCAAGCTCTCTGACTTTTTTCAAACCCAGCCATTCAAGGGGAGCAGGTGTAAATTCTAGAAACAGAACCGTCAGATAGAGCGCGACACATGCGCCTACTTCAAACAAAAGAGATGTTGTTCCGGACTGTATGATGAAAGGGTAAGGAAGCCGCCACGGCCTTCCCACATCGTAATGGAGCGCAAATACTACAAGGGCATAACCGAGAAATCCTGTCAGAACAGCAGGCCTTACCGCCGAATGATATCTCTTCATTCCAAACAGATAAACCGCTGCTGAAGTGACATACCCTCCGGCAGCAAGCGCAACACCTACAAGCAAGTCAAAGCCAATCCACAAACCCCATGGATTATTATCGGAAAGATTGGTTACGGCGGCCAATCCGCCAGTAAACCTCAAAATCGTGATGACAGCTCCGATGATTATAATAAATCCGGCAACAACATTAAACGGAGTAAACAATGTTTTGTCGGCGGTCGTAACTTTGTCGCTCATCAGGAATCCTCCTTGGCTTGAGACTTGGCAGCTTCTTCAAGAGCTTTTTTGACTGCTTTTTCAATAGCCGCCTCTTTTTCTTTATTCGCTTTTGCCAGTGCTTCCGCAAGTTTTGCCTCAGCCTTTTCTTTCAGCTCATCGCCGGCATGCCGTAATGCCTCGTTAAGCTCCTGTTCTGCAATTTTTTCCTTCCGTTTTGATATGGCGTAAATTCCGGTAAGGAGAACGGGCCAGAGGCCAACAACCATGGGAACAACAGCGAGGGCGCCCGATGTGAGGTCCGGTGCAGGTGTAACGCCGAGATCTTCCCGCATTCCTATTTCTGAAAAAGCGACACCTGAAAGATACAACCAGCTTGTTCCTCCCATTTCGGATTCGCCGTATATGTGATCTACATATTTGTCAGGATATTTTTGTATCCGGGCGCGGGCGATCTTGAGCAGTTCCTCTCTTTTCCCAAAAGTTAAGGCTTCCTTCGGACAAGCCTCAACGCACCCAGGAAGCTGGCCTTGTGTTATTCTGGGGTAGCACATGGTGCATTTCATAACACGGGGTGTGAGGGGTTCATCATATTCATAGGCCGGAATCTCGAAAGGACAGGCTACCATGCAATAGCGGCATCCAACACATACGGTAGAATCGTAAGTGACGGCGCCAACCGGAGTTTTCTGAAAAGCCCTGACAAAACAGGCCGATGCGCATGCAGGCTCAAGGCAGTGGTTGCATTGAATTTTACGGAACAGAGGTCCTTTTTTTCCGGGAGATTCATACTTGTTGACAACAGTATAAGTCTTTGCGGTTGTTCTCCGTTTTTTATCTAAAATTGAAAGATCGGTAAACGGCTTGTCCGGAGCAGGAAGCTCATTTACCTTGTTACATGCCGATTCACAGAGCCTGCACCCGACACATAAAACAGTGTCATGCAATACAGCATGGCTTCCGGGATAGCCTGTAAAATGCTTATTGCCGCCGGCAAGAGCTGTATTGCCAATAGCCGAACCTGCGCCCGCCGCGCCTATCCAGCCCAGAAATTTCCTTCGTGATATGGACATATTAAGCACCTCAACTTACACCCGATTAATCTTTATTTTTTCTCCTTGTGGCATTCGGTACAACCAACCGGTTTTGCAATCCCCATTTCTTTGTGACATCCCATACACTGCTGGTGATATGCGCCCATTATTCCGGGTCTTAATGTATTGCCAGGATCAAAGGGTTTCCCATGGCAGCTGTCACATCGGGGCGGTTTTTTGGCAACAGGGCTGTTGTGATGACATCCCTGGCAAATAGTGCCTTCCTGGTTGTGAAAATATCCTGCAAGCTTGTTCTCTTTGATATTCTTTACAAGGGTATTTACAACCTTGCGATGCGGAAATTCTGCAGCCTCGTATTTGTTTACAAGATTCTTTATTGAAACTTTTTCAGGAATATCTTCTTCTTTGAAAGAGCCTGTAACAGGTTTTCTTGCCTTTAGCATGGCTACTGCCAATGCCTTTTCTTCATCCTGAGTTAAAACCTTTCCCTTTTCAGGGAGAGGTGTTGAGTGGCACTTGAGGCATGAATCATTATCTTTTTTGCGAATCTTTCCCATGAATACATGGCAACCCGCACAGTTCTTCTCATTCTGCTTTATGCCATGGCAGCCCTGGCAGCTCATGTGCGTACCGGGCTGGTGCATGGCTTTTTCGAGCTTGACATCTTTTCCATCCTTTGTGCCTGCCAGAGTGTGGCATTCAATGCACTGCTTTAAGTTTTCATGGTGGCAGCCCCGGCAGGTGCTGTTGTACTCCTCATGGGATTTGTGGTCAAAGGGAACAAAATTCATCTTGCCAAGATTATCAACAGCAACTCCTTTTTTTGCCGTTTTGAGCAGAACCGAATCCGGCTGTTTGCGTTCCATTCTCAAAAGGGGTTTGATCTTCTCAATTTTCTGCTGTGCGGCAAGGTCATGGCATCCGGAACACTTTACAGGACCCGTGCTGATTTTTTTTGCGATATTCCTGCTGTGGCAGTTGATGCAGGCAACATGGGATGCTATGCTCATTGAAATAACATTCTCTTTTGTTTCCTGCTTATGGCAGTAGCGGCAGGTTCCTTCTTTCTCCTTTGCATAAAAAAGCTTTTTGGTCTTTTCGTCATATTCATGATGGCAACGTTCGCACTTCTTTTCCTGTGAGTTAGCATGGCGTAAATGGAGGGAATTGTCGAATCCCATCGGCTGCCTGGAGGAAGTATATAAAGTTTTTTCCCTGTGGCAACCCCCGCATTCAACAGGTCCTGCTTTTTCGCGTGCCGACTTCATCTCTTTATGGCAGGATATACAATCGTTGTGGTAAATATCCATTACTTCTTTTCTGCCTGTATCCTTAAGGCGCTTGAATTTAGGCATGATAAGGTCTTTTTCGGTCAGATGGCAGGAAGAGCAGTCTTTATTCTTTTTGGTCAGGGCCTCTGTGTGGGCTTCGTGAAGGAATTCGACCGGAGGTCTTTCAAGTTTGCCGAAAACGGTCATTGCGTCAATTTTTATTACATCCGCTCTTGCTGGAGGGGTATTTGTCAAAATTTTTTCCACCCCATGGACACTGATACCGTATATTGAAACAATGGCAACAGCTAAAAAACCGGCCCAACGCAGCAATGATCTTCCTTTATTCATGTTTCTGATCCTTAAAATATTTATTGGAAAAGATTTTTTACGGGTCTGTCGCTATTCACCGTTTTCGGGTTTAAGATGGTCGGGAACTATTACCATTTTAAGGAGAATCGGTTTTAAAAACGACCACTTTATCCCAATATGGAACACTTCTTCCAGATCCCTGATTGCATCCCAGCAGTTATGACAAGGAGCAATAACAAATTTTGCCCCTGTCGCTAAAATCTGATCCCTCTTAACCTTCAGGCCTATGTTGCGCTGTTCACGGTACCGGCCTATGCCGTTTAAGCCTCCGCCACCTCCGCAGCAGAAATTATGTTCCCTGCATGGAGTCATCTCCCTGAAGTCCTCTGCAATATAGCTCATGATTTCCCTTGCTGTATCGGCAAGGCCGGCATTTCTTATGTAATTACAGGAATCCTGATAGGTTACAGGCATTTTTAATTTTTTTGCAGGATCTATTTTAAGTTTTCCGGTTCTCAAAGCTTCTGCAACCCATTCAACGTAATGTAAACTTTCTACCGGGGTTTTTCCTGTTTTGAGACCTGCCCAGTAGGGACCTTCTATTACTGTGGCCCTGTATGCATGTCCGCACTCGGTTACGACCATCCGTTTGGGTTTCAGTCTCTCCATGGCATCATATACTTCCTGAACCTGAAGCCTGCATCCTTCCCAGTCTCCTGCGAACATCGCAAGGCTGGTCTCTTCCCATCCAACGCTGGGAACCGTCCAGTTTTCACCGGCGAGATGGAACAGAATGGCCGCTTCAGCAATGTCTTCAGGATAATGTTTGGGCTCTCTTGCGTTGACCGTATAAATTATGTCGGCATTTTCCTTATCCACAGGAATCTCGAGTCCCGGCCAGTCTTCTTCATTCTCTTCACACATCCAGCTGCAGGTATCGACCCAGTCTTCGGAGGTGATGTCCATCTGCGCCCTGTAAACTCTGTGCATGCCTGAACCGATTTTCATCTCCCACGGAACAAAACCCTGCGAAAAGCAGAGGCCTCTCGTGTACCCGAACATGACGCCCATGTCGATTCCGAATGGGCAGTAACTCCCGCAGCGGTTGCAGCAGGTGCATTTGGACCATGCCGTATCCATGACCATCTGCATGAATGCGTTATCGACATCGCCCTTTCGCCTTACCATCTCTCCGAGAGTGGACTGGATCTTGTAGGAAGGAACCTGTTTAGGATCATTGTTGTTGGCAAGATAGTAAAAGCAACTCTCGGCGCAAAGACCGCAATGAGCACAAATTTCAAGCCATGTTTTAAGTCGTGATTTTAAGGATTTCTGAATCGTGGCCCATAAAGCGGCCCGATCCACATCAAGGCTGTTCATTTCTTCATAATACTGTTTGCCGCTTTTATCGGCAAGGAGGGCATGTAGATCTTCCTTTGTGTTTACCAGTTTTCTGTTGCAAAGTATTCCTTCAGCCATATTTCCATATTCCCGAAAAATTAAAGGTTAGTAAATATGTTACCAGGCAAAACCTTTTCCTTTCATGCCGCCTCTCTTAATACCAAAATCCATACCTATTTGCGCACGCGACATAAAAAATAAAATGAAATGGGATAGTTTCGTGAAAGGAATTGAAACCAGCATGATCTCACCGCATAATATATGGGTTATCAGCCAGAATTGATAACCGGGCGCCTGATGATAGGCGATAAATCCGGTGATGAATGGAGCGGTTGCTATTAAAAGCACGAGAAGGTCATAAGCAGTTGTTAATATTCTTACTTCAGGAAGGGCTATCCGCCTTAATATTATGATAACTGCGCATATGATAACTGCGATGGTTAAAAGATCGGCGGCGAAATCAGGAATTGTAAAAAGGCTTATTCCCCAGCGCTCTTTTAAAAGAACATTATGGGCGACAAGAAAAAGGGGAGTTAAGAGAAGTCCTGTGTGAAAAACAAAAAAAAGAATTGTAAATCCGGGGTTTGTTCGCCAGCCTCTTGTGCCGAAAGGTAAGAGCCAGAAGAAAATTGACCTTATGGCGCCTTTGATTCCGTATGAAACATTTACCGAATAGGTTACTCTGTCCATTTTCCAGTCCAGTCCTCTGATATAAAGAACTGCGCGGACGATGATTCCGACAAAGAAAATTCCAAACGATAACCATGCAAGGGGGCCGGTAACAAATTGATACATTTTAATCTCCTTACAATAAAATAAAGCCGGAAAAGGCTTTATTCAAAGGTCTCAAAGAATCTCAATTTATGCAAAGCTTCTAAAATATATCCCCAGGACTGTCAAGGGATATTTGAATAGTTTTTATTAACTGAAAAAGAGAGTGCAATCTCTGCTGCTTGTTGCTGTGAATCTTAAATCAGACATTTACAGTTTGTCTTTATCGGGAAGCCTGATTATAAATTTGGAACCTACCCCTTCTTCCGATTCAAATCCGATAAAACCCTTGTGTTCATCAACTATTTTTTTTGTGAGCATAAGCCCGATTCCGGTTCCGAAAGAACCCTTTGTGCTGAAGAAATTCTTAAAAATCTGCTTTTTAATTTCTTCCGGCATCCCACCGCAGTTGTCAATGACCTGGTATTCGACTCCCAATCCTTTGATTTTTAATGATCTGACTATGACTTTTTTCCCTCTGCTTCCGGTATTTTCTGCCTCACAAGCGTCTATGGCATTTGCAACAAGATTTAAAATGCAGCGGTGTATTGCTTCCGGGTCAAAATATAAAGGCATTAAATCTTCTGCAAGGTCGGCGGTCAGATCGATGGAGCGTTCAGATGCCCTTTGCTTCATAAGCTTCACTACTTCAATTGCCGGTGAATTCGGATCGCTTAACTGGAAGACCGCACCGGAGCTTTTGCCGTAATTAAGAAGGTCGAGAGAAAGATTTTTTATCTTGTCCACATTACCTTTAACCATTTCCCAGCCTTCCCGGAGATACTTTTTATTGTTCAGCTCCATGCCCTTCTCGAGGACGAATGTTCCACCCTTTAACCCGCTCGCGATGTTTTTTATGGCATGGGAAAGACCGGCGATTGTCTGACCTACTGCTGCCATTCTTTCGGCTTCGACAAGCTTTCTGCTCTTATCTTCAACAAGCTGCTCAAGATTTTCAGTGTATTCCCTGATCTGCCGTTTCATCGAAATACGTTCTTCTGCTCTTTTTAAGGCAATTTCAAGCACATCGTCATTAACAGGCTTGGTCACAAAATCTGTTGCTTCAAATTTCAGACTCTTTATGGCAAGATCAATGTCGCCATGCCCTGTTATCATAATGACTTCGGTGTCGGGCGCTTCTTTTTTCAGGCAGCTTAAAAGTTCTATGCCGTCCATATTCGGCATTTTGATATCGGTCAGTACTATCTGCGGTCTTATATCCCTGAATAGTTTGAGGGCGGTATCCCCGTCTTCAGCGGATATAACCTTATATCCCATATCGGAAAGAAATATGCCGAGAACCTTTCTGATTCCTTCTTCATCATCGACTATCAGGATTGTTTTTTCCATTATTATTCATCCAGTATGGGGAACTTAATTACAAAACAGGCACCTTCATTTGAAGGCACGGCCTTTATGCTGCCCTTGCAGTCCTGAATGATTCCGTAGCTTATCGAAAGTCCGAGCCCTGTTCCTTTCCCGACTTTTTTGGTTGTAAAAAAGGGTTCGAAAATCTTTTCGGAAAGGGAAGCGGGAATCCCTGTGCCCGTGTCTTTTATGGTAATTACAACCTGCTCTTTTTCAAGTTTTGTTTTTATCGTGATTCTTTTTTCGCACGATTTCTGATCTTCCTTTTCACATCGGTCTTCTATTGCATCGCGCGCATTGATCAACAGGTTTATGAAAACCTGTTCAAGGCGGTCTGAGTCGGCCATTATCTTGGGGAGATTCTCTTCGGTCTCCCATACGACTTTTATGCCTCTTACCTTGAGCTGCTGGCTGAAGATTTCAAATGCGCTTTCAAGAACTCTGTTTATCTGGACTTTTTCGAGAGTCAAATCGGATTTTCTTCCGAACAGTCTCATGTGGTTTATTATCTTTGTCGCGCGGTCAACGTGGCTGTCTATCTCTTCGGCAAGAGTTAAAAGAACATCATCGGGAATAGCCTCTTTCCTGCCGACCTTCTTCATAAGAAAACCGCTTGCCGTTTTCATTACTGTAAGGGGTTGGTTAAGTTCGTGTGCGACTCCTGTCGCCATTTCACCGAGGGTAGCCATCTTGCTTGCCTGTATGAGCTGCTGCTCGGTTTCAAGCCTTTTTGTGATATCGCTTGTTGTAACAAGAAAAACCTTCTGGCCGGGATATTCCGAAGGTGAGATCCTTATGTTTACAAAAACCGTGTTTTCGTCCTTTCTTACCTGCTTCACCTGGTTCAAAACGGAATAGACCCTCATTTTGAATCCATATTTTTCCCTTTCTTCTTCTTTGAACAGATCAAGGAAAGATTTATTGATGATTTCATTTTTTGCGAAACCGTAAACTGATATTACGCTTTCGTTGCAGTCGAGTATTTCAAGTGTGTCCATATCAAGTACGAATACGGGGTTGGGTATGTTATTGAATATCGCGTAATATTTCTTCTCCGATTTTTCCAGTTTTTCCTCGAGATGTTTCCTGTGGGTTATGTCAAGGTTCATCTCCATTGTTGCGATTATTTCGCCCTTTGAATTTTTTATCGGGGAAGTGTTCACTATCCAGTGTGTCAGCGTTCCATCCTTGTTGTATCCTGTCTCTTCGCTGTAATGGGATTTGCCGTCTATAAATGTCTTTTCAACCGGACAGTTGACGCATTTTTCACTCCGCCCTTTATAAACCTGATAACAGTAATCTCCGGATTTCGGCGCGAACTTGTCTGCGAATTCCCTGTTATACTGGATAAGTTTGTAATCCCTGTCCTGCACCGTTATTATGCAGGGCACGAGCTCAAAAAGATTCTGGTATTCATCTCTTTGCCTGTTAAGTTCAGCCTGGTTTTCGCCTATCTCTTTTCCCATCTGGTTAATGGCCGAGGCAAGCTGTCCCATTTCATCGTTCTGACCGATTTCGACCTTAAAGCCATAATCGCCTTTGGCAATCTGTTTTGTTCCTTCAATGAGCCTTTTTACAGGTCTGTTTACAAATCTTAAAACGAAAACAAATATTATTGCGGAACTTAAAATGAAAACAAAAAGGGCAAGCGCTGTAATCCCTTTTTCAGTGCGTATAATCTCCTTGTCTGTTCCTTCAAGAGAAACTACAACATCGAGCGCCCCGAGGATTTTTTTATCAGGAGGGTGAACATGGCAATTATCCGTCGAGCAGCTTGGTTCGTTTTCAATGGGGCTTATAATACCAAGAAGACGGTAGCCGTTATCGGAATAAAAAATACGGGTTCTTTCATCAAGACTTATAGATACCTGCGGCGGATCTGATCTATGACATATATAGCAGGCCTCATCTTTAATATTTGTTTTGGAATCTATTTCGGAAGCACTTTTTGAATATATTATCTGCCCTTCCTTATTATATAATCTGATATTTTGTATTTCCGCCTGTTTCCCGATATTTTTTATTATCTGGTTTATATCGTCTCTTGAGTTGAGCATCATAGCATAATGGGTTCCGAGCTTTATGGTATTACTCAATCTGTCGGTCTCTTCTATGATGTTGCTTATGACTTTTTCTTTCAGGTATTTTATGTTGAAATACGCCCAAGTTGACATGCTTATGAGAAGGATAAAACCCACAGATAGGATGAGTTTTGAAACAAGGCTCTGGCGGATTCTGTTTAAATTGGTATTTATCATTTAACCACCATTTATATCATCGGTTATTATGCCGTATTTAGGATTGTGCAAAATAACTTAAAATAAGATTACGGTCAACCGCTTATATTAACCGATACTTGAAGACTCCCGCCGAAAGCAGCAGGGCCATTCGTTGCTGTTTAGGTTCAACTATAATTTAAGCAATATTATTGACAAATTAACAGGTTATGATATTCAGGTCAAAACAGATCCTGCAGAGTAATGATATCTCCATAGTAATCTTCAAATGAGGTTTTGCGAATGAATAAGGCAATGCGTCGATTTTTGTCACAGGTTTCAGATATCTCTCTTAAAGGAGTAAGATTAATTTCGCCGGCAGCTCTGATTCTGTGCGCAGTTTTATTAATGGCGGAACCTTCTTTTGCATTATCGGCAAAGGAGACAGCTCCGCCGATAGCTCTTCGTGACAGCAGCGGACAATATTTCTATCTAAGCG
>CAYODW010000015.1:0-20345 GCA_964402865.1 uncultured Desulfonema sp.
AGGAAGCTATACGTAAAAACAGGAGGTCGATTCAGAGTTGTATCTCCGGTTTTTTATATGGATCCATCAGCTTCCCAAGTACCAATTTTCAGCAGTCAGGTGCGGAAAAACCTCATATATACCCATGGCATCATTTCACTATATTTCATTAGAACAAAGAGATGATTTATTTACCCCTCCTCAATTGTCTGAGCAAATAAGGAAGCCGTCAGTTTTTTTTCTGAACAAGAAAGTGGCTTATATATTTCGGGTCAAGATCTTTAAATGCGATTCTGCCGAACTCGTTTTCTATTTCCGCAAAAAGATCATCAAAAGTTTGTCCAAGCAGCCGGGTTATTTCTGAAGATTTAATCCCGGCCCTTTCGGAAACCCAGCCTAAAAATGATTCCTTGATTAAAATATCCGTTTTCCTGGGTCTTCTCCCTTTTGCCCACATCGACCTGAAAAAAAGCACGAAATCGTCAAAAGGCACCGGGGCCACCTCTTCGGGAAGGCCGAGGCGATATCTTGCAAAAAGGGTAAGAATAAGTTTTTTATGGTTTAAAAAGCGATCCTGAACCTGGCTTATTTCAACATTCATAAGGCGCATAAGATCATCGAAGGCCATAACGGATTCGAGCACCCTCCCGCATTCCGCCACTTCCGATAAGGCGGCAAATTCTCTGTAAATACGTCCGGTTTTATAGTTGTCAAAATAAAGCGGCTTCTTGATTAAAAGCCCGCCTAAAACACCCATCCATTCTTCCCCCCAGAAGGAAAGCGGAAGCCCGAACTTTGCAAACCAGGCACTCTGTACCCATTTTTTGGCACGCTCTTTGAGTTCAAGGGCAAGCCCGAAACCAGTTCTGAAAATATGTGCAACATGATATTGTTCGATCATTGCAGATGTATGACCGTGATCCGCTTTTTGGCCCGCCTTTAAAAGCCGTTCGAGCCCGATACTCAAATACCCGCATGCTTTCCTGACAACTTCCTTCAATTCATCTCTGCTTTTTATGTTTTTCTGATCTGCCGCAATAATCCGGTTACAAAGAGCCGCAAATTCCACCTGGAGATTCTGAAGCAATTCAGCTGCAGAAATTCTGTTAAGCGACATCGCAAACAAGTTGTCTTCTTTGAGCATACCGTAAGGATAAAGAGGAACCGGCATCAGTGAAACATATTCGTCCTTTCTTTTTGAGATTTTTTTACGGCGCACAAGCGCTTCCGGCTTTAAGGGAGAATAAATTCCGGCAGCTTCATGAAAAGGCAAAAAACCCTTTTCAGCAAGCCTGACATTCCTTATGCGGTAAAATTCCTCCTCCATTTCAGCCGGAAGAACAGATGATGATTCAAAGAGTATTTTCTGGTATATTCCGTGGTCATGCTCCGCAATTTTTTCCAGCATCTTTATAATAAATTCTTCTCTCTGCGCCTTGCCCGGCTTATCTTCTTCTGTTTCCACCCCAGGCTCCTGCGCCTCGTATTCAGGATTGTCAAGGACCTTGATATAGAAGATATCGTCAATTGTGATAAAATCATTTCCGAAAGTTGACGGGTCCTGATCATGTTCCCTTATTGCAACTCTTATATTGTTATAAAGATAATATTCTATCAGGTCCGATTTTTTTTCAATCGCCCATTTTATGAAACGGTCAGGGGCTGCCCGAAACAGAATATCAAGCCATCTTGTTAATGAACCTGTGTCAATCCTGTCTTTTTCCCAGAGCTCAACATCAAGAAGATAGTCCCACTGTTTGTCGGATGCAAGGGCAAGCAGTTCATAAGAATCGTTAAGCCCTATATCGTGTACAAGAAAATAAAAGTCCTGCTCGGGAAAAGAATGGATAAGGGCGGCCGGATGTTTTGCCTCAAAGATACGGTCGAGGGCTTTTTCCGAAGGAAGTGCGATGATCTCTTTTCGTTGTGAAAGAAGATCGGCAGATCTATTTAACGCAAGATTATATTCCTTTACTTTATTCATACCCTCCCGTCCTTCCATGGCGCAAATTTCAAAAGCAGGAGCATGCCCGGTATTGCAATCAGGGTACATGCGATAAAAAATAATTCCCAGCCCGTATTCCCAGCCAGAAATCCGGTAGGAGCCGAAGCAAGCACCCGCGGAATACCCATGAGGCTGCTCAAAAGAGCATACTGGGTAGCAGTGAATTTCTTATTTGTGATGCTAGCCATAAAAGCGGTAAAGGCAGCAGTCCCCATCCCGCTTGAAAAATTCTCAAAAGCAATCACGCCGGAGAAAATCGGAACACTGTATCCAGTGTGGGCGAGAAAGGCGAAACCTGCTGTCGATAATGCCTGGAAAAAACCAAAGATCCAGAGACTCCGGTTTATTCCGATATAAAGCATTGCAAACCCGCCCGCAA
Organism: uncultured Desulfonema sp.; assembly: GCA_964402865.1. Taxonomy (GTDB): domain Bacteria; phylum Desulfobacterota; class Desulfobacteria; order Desulfobacterales; family RPRI01; genus RPRI01. Next base: position 2,364 of record CAYODW010000015.1, read on the forward strand.
GACTGCCTGCAATTGTCGCCCAGAAGCCGAAAAGCTTTACAACCGCGCCTATTTCAGTTTTTGAGAATCCTATATCGATATAAAACGGGATAGTCATGGCGCTTGCCATTGTATCACCGATCTTGTATAAAACAATAAAGGCGAGTATCCATATTGCACCTTTCCTGCTGAAATATTCGGTGAGCGGTTCTATAACGGCTTCCTTAATCGTTTTTGGAGTGCCGGCGGAAATTTCAGGTTCAGAAGATAGAATCGTTGCCAGTATGCACGGCAAAAGACAGCCGGCCATTATCAGATAAACCGCCCTGTAAGAGAGCGTATCGGCCATTATCAGGCCGCCGCCTGAAGCAAGCAGCATGCCCACCCTGTAACCATTGATATAAAGCGAAGAACCGAGGCCAAGCTCTTCATCGGGAAGGCTTTCCCGTCTGAATGCGTCAACTATAATATCCTGGGTTGAGCTGAAAAATGTTACAAGGATCGCCGCGAAGATAACATAAAGAGGGTTTCTTCCCGGCTCAGTGAACCCAAGTCCCGCAATAGATACAACAAGAAGGATCTGTGCGGAAAGAAGCCATCCTCTTCTTCTTCCGAGAAACGCAGGTATATAACGATCTAAAAAAGGAGCCCAGAGGAATTTGACAGTATAGGGAAGTCCGACCAGGGACATCAGGCCTATCATCACAAGGTCAACCCCTTCATCCTTCATCCATGCCTGCAATAATGTTATGGTGAGAAGAAGAGGAAGGCCGCATGAAAAGCCCATCACAAAAGTAACAAGCATCCGGCCGCTGAATATTACGCCAAGAACCGGCTCGCGCTTTCCTGACTTCCTGCTTTTGTTTGACTGCTCTTTCTGCAATGATGTTATGCCGTTTTACCGTTATTATGTTTCAGTATATCGGCAGGAGTTACGACAGGTCCGAATATTTGCTTGAGATTTAGAAGTTCCGTGCGTTGCTCATTCAGGACTTCAAACAATTTGCCGGGTATATTTTTTTCCTTCCCATATGCCTTAATCTGGAGATCGATCATTGCAATTATATTGTCAACGTACAGGGAAAACTGCTTAACGTAAAGTGATTCCGGATAATCTTTATTTATTATTTCCCGGAACATTTTCTTAAGATCTTCATAACCGGGTATTTCGCCTATCGGTGTTTTTATTGCCGAGACCTCGTTATATACCCTTCTTTCAAGCCAGCCCAGCCATACCTTTACATCTCTTTTTTCGCCAAGAAGCTTGTTCGATGTTCCGCCTCTTGCCTTTTCTGTGAGAAAGTAATTGAGCCCGGCCATAACAGGCTTATGTTCCACAGCTATTTTCTCATTACCGAAAAAAAGAAACTGGGTATCCATGTAATCTGCAAGGGCGCCTGGAATAAACGGCGCATTTGCCCAAGGAGCTCGCTTTACTCCGGTCGCATCGACTTCCGTTGCAGTTGCTGCAGATACTATCGAAGCCCCTATAACAACTCCGTAATCCGAATTCTTGGCAACTCTTACAGGAGGCATGGTATCACTGTCTCTGCCGCTGTATGTAAATACCCTGGTGATAACTCCTTCAGGATCTTCGTTCTTGGTAGAATAGTTTGCAAGAGCCTTTGATGTGAGAGTGACACGTGCATTGGGATGAGAGATGGGAACAGGCTTTCCATTCTTATCAACCATTCCAATTTCCCATGGACCCTGGAAGTTAAAACCCTTTACAGGCGGCTTCTCACCGTTTCCTGTCCAGTGGGGCACACCATTTTCATCAATAAGGACATTTGACCATATAACCTCTGTGCCTTCATTCCTTAAAAGCACCATCAGGCCGGGATCTCCCTCCCGGTTCACATCTTCAACTATGCCGAAAATTCCGCACTCAGGATTGATCGATCTGATGGCCCCTTTTTCGTCAATCCACAACTGGGCAAGATCATCCCCGATAAAATGGTTTCCGGCCATAGCAGTAGTCGTCTTTCCGCATCCGCTCGGGGCAGCCCCTGCAAACCATGTTACACGACCTCCCGACCCTTCAATGCCTGTGATGAACATATGCTCGGACAGCTCCCGGCTCCTGTTTTCGTAAACAGCCTTATCAACTGAAAACCTGTGGTTTCCCTTTTTAAGTAAAAGGGTATTTCCCGCATATGTGCAGTTTATGCTGTAAGTAGTCTGGTAGCTTCTGTCCATATAAACACGGGCATTGGGAAGATCCTCCGCCCTGTTTTTACCCTGGCTGTGGATGTTTGTGTAAAAATGGCAAAGGCGCTTAACCTCATTATCAAAAGAAAAAAATGCATTCCTGTATAAAATCTCGGCGCTGTGAGCAACATAGGCGGAACTGGTTATCTCTATAGCAGGATTTGACATGGGTGAACCGACAGGCCCGCGCATGTAAAAACCGGTTATCATTACTTTGCCGCGCATTATCCCTGTCATCTTATCCCTGATATCTTTTAAAGCCTCATCTCTTAATGTTTTATTTGCAAGAGAACTTATCTCTTCCCCTTCATTGGCAATATAATAGGTTCGATCCGTAATGCGCCCCTGCTCTTCCTTCAGATCGTAGTGTATTGTATGTCCTTTCATTGGAAGTGTTGCTTCTTCACCATTATTTATGGCAAGATCTCTGATATACTGCCGGTCCGCTTCAGTTCCGGTGTTGATAAAAATGGAATCCGGCTGACACATAACAATCGAATTTGCTATTTTTAACAGAACTCCTTCATGCTTTATTGTTGAGATTCTCGAAAGATTTTCACTATCAAGCCTTTTTTCAAAAAGTTTGAGGGCCGCTTCATAAGTTTTTACTCCGCCTATCTCCTGAACGATATCGATACCTTTCTTTTTTTTAAGCATAATATCTCCCTCTATCAGATCTTAATATCAGCCTTTTCACAGCCCGGCATCACCTTAAACTTCTTCTGTACCGGCAAATTCTGTCGTATCCATACCAATACTTTCCCGAATTCATTTTTGAGTTCATTTAAAGCTTTTCCTCTGTGACTCACAGCGCTCTTTTCCGCCATGCTCATTTCGGCAAAGGTCTTTTTTAAAGGCGGGTAATAAAATACGGGATCATAGCCAAATCCGTTTGTTCCTGATTGTTCCTCGGCAATAATGCCTTCGCAGCGTCCTTCATACGTGATGGCATTGCCGGTTGGAACTGCAATTGATATAACGCACTCGAAAGAAGCTTTTCTGTTGGTCTTGTTCTTCATCTCCTTGATCAGATTGTCGCACCGTTCTTCATCATTCAGGTTTTCGCCGCCGTATCTCGCTGAAAAAACACCCGGAGCACCGGAAAGAGCTTCTACAACAAGACCTGAATCATCGGCCAGAGCCGGAAATCCGAGAACTCTCGCAGCAAAGCTCGCTTTTTTGTAAGCATTTTCATCGAATGTATTCCCGTCTTCATCAATCTGTGGAATCGGGCCAAAATCCTGTAAATTTTTGATCTTAACGGGGTGGTCTTTTAAGAGGGCTTCGATTTCTGCGATTTTACCGCGGTTCCGTGTGGCTATGACAAGAGTTATTAAATCGTCCATACTGAGTTTGTCTTTAAATTGATATAGATATGCAGCAATTTTTTAAACAGAATGGCTTACTTATAAATCATGGTTTCCACTTTGTAAAGTTTTTTTACCACCAAATAATTATCTCAGGATGGAAACCGGATAATTCATGTGTCTATTGATAACCTGTTAAACAACTTATAATTCTTTACAAATATTTTCTGTTATACTAAATTATCGTTATAATTGATTTACTTCCTGATCCACAATTTGCGTCAAATTGCGTTCGGGTAATAAATGATGGACTAGTAAGTCCGGATTTGCTTTTTTTTGTCATTCCCACGAAAGTCCGCCGAGGCGGATCTTTTTAACTTTTTCTGGACTACCGTTTTCACGGGAGTGACGGGATTTTAGACTCTTTACGAAGGTATAATAAATGGATATCAAAAAAAGACTTTATTATATTCTTTTAGTAATTTTCCTTGTGGTTCTTGCCGGAAGCAGCGGCTATTATATCCTTTTTGGCGGCAAACCGAAATACATGGATTGCCTGTACATGACTGTTATTTCCCTTACGAGTGTCGGATACGGCGAAATCCTGGAAGTAACCGGAAATGTTCCGGCGCAGATTTTTACCATGCTGCTCATTACCGTTGGAATGGGTATTATTCTTTACGGAATAAGCACATTAACCGCGATAATAATTGAAGGCGAACTCACAGGTATTTTGAGGAAAAACAAAATGGAAAAACAGATAAAAAAATTGAGCAATCACTATATTGTCTGCGGAGGCGGCGAAACAGGTCGTCATGTTTTGGCTGAACTTGTAAAAAACAAGGAACAAGTCGTTTTGATTGAACATGTGGATGACAACATAGAAAAGAGCAGACAGATTAAAGACCTTCTTTACATTAAGGGGGATGCCACGGACGACCATAACCTGATCCTGGCAGGAATAGACAAGGCGGCCGGAATTGTCATATGTCTTCCTTCGGACAAGGATACGCTTTATGTTACAATGACCGCAAGAATGTTAAACAGCAAAGCGCGGATTATAAGCAGGATGGTAGATCAGAGTCTTCAGCCCAAGCTCAAAAAAGCAGGCGCCGACGGCACTGTTTCCCCTAATTATATCGGCGGTCTCCGGATGGCTTCCGAAATGCTGCGTCCGACTGTCGTGGATTTCCTCGACAGCATGCTTCGGAGCAGCCAGGGGCATATCCGTATAGGTCAGCTTAATGTTACAAAAAACTCCAGGGCGATAGGGAAAAAAATAAGCGAACTGGATTTAACACACAAATTCAATCTCGTTGTCCTGGGTTCCAGGTATCTTGACAGGGAAATACATTTTAATCCGCCTTCTTCATCAGTCATCATTGAAGATATGGCTATCATAGTAATGGGAGATGTTGAAAATATTGCAAAGGCAAAAGAGATCTTCTAAATTCTTCTAAAAACAAAGCCCGTCCAGTTCTTCTCTTTTTCCTCCCTCAGACAAGTAAAATGTTCCTTTGAATAAAACCTGCGCAGTTCATCTGCTTCAGAAATCTTTACACCTGAAAAAACGAGCATTGAATCTGTTCCGGTCAGATCAATCATCACCGGATACAGGTTTATTAATGTCGGATAGCGCAGATTTGCGGTAACAATTGAAAACTTCCCTTCGATTCTTTCAACCGGCATATCCGATATTTCAATCCGGTTACCGAGGCAGTTAATTTCGGCATTTTCCCTTGATTCTTTTCTGGCGCACGAGTCCGTATCAATTCCGATTGCCCTTTTGACGCCAAACAGCAGGCAGGCAATTGCCAGGACACCGCTTCCTGTTCCGATATCAAGAGCTGAACCGCTGCTTCGGTTCTTTAATTCTCCGCTTTCATGAAAAATATGTTCGATTCCGCGAAGAGCAAGCCTTGTCGTAGAATGATCACCGCTTCCAAAAGATATTCCATGCCGCATTTTTATCACCACATCGCCCGGATCGCCTGAAAACCTCATTCCATAAGGAACAAGCACTATACGCTCCGATACACGCACGGGCTTTTCAAAAGACTTTTCTATAAAAGAGCATCCGTGCCTGTATGTGTATGTTAATTCACCCGTGGCTATCAGATCATCAACGGCTTTTTTTAATGCTTTTTTCTCTTTAACAAATCGGTTTGTCAAAATCTTTGCGAGCTTTCCGAAAGTCAGCGGTTCCGAAGAGACTGATACTGCTTCAAGAATATGCTCTTTCAGCCTTGCGGCTTCTTCTTTCCGGTTCATGATTCCTCGCCTCTTCTCCACAGTTACGCATCCTTCAAGGCCAACAGCATCCTGTCTGCCGCTTTATAGATGAATTTCAGCATTATTGCCTAGTCAGGGTGCCGTATATTCTTAAAAGCCTGTCCGGAAGCTGACTGACGTCTGAAATGATATTATGGTGAAAATGGCCATAAAGATAATCGAGTCGTGAATCCGGAGAAATATCAACTGTTATGGCCCGTACGTATATATTTCCGGACTGGGCTTCAGATATAGCCTTTCGGGTATCCTCTATGGCGTAAACCTGCCTGTAATCCGTATCGTTGGGAAAACCATCGCTTATAATCAGAAGCAGGCGCGCTCTTGAAGGCGCTTCTTCAAGCCGCCTGGTTGCGTGGCGTATTGCGGCCCCCATTCTTGTCCTTCTTTGCGGAGAAACGGAGTTTATTCTCCTTTTTATGGTATCATCCATGATTTCTGAGAAGTCTTTAATGGAATAATAATCGACCCCGAGCCTTCCTGTTCCGGAAAAGCCTGCAACAGCGAAACTGTCTCCCGCAACATTGAGCGCTTCACAAAAAAGCACAACAGCATCTTTTATTATTTCATGTACCGATTTATTTGCTTCCATAACAATGCCCGATGTTGACCGGGAAAGATCTATAAGCAAAAGCGCGGCTATATCCCGCTGCTGTTTAATCCTTTTTATATAGAGTTTGTCTGAAGGGATCAATCCGGCTTTATTATCGACCGCAAAATCAAGGAGCGCGCGATAATCAAATTCTTCTCCTTCAACCCACCGCCTCAGGGTTTTAATCTTTTCAGGCCTGAGCAGTTCAAATTCCCTGCGCATTCTCCTTACCGTTCCCCTGTGCCGGTTAAGAGTTCCCGTATAAAAATCGCTTTTTATCTCTTCGGTTTTTCTTTCTGTAACTCTCACGTGATCATTAAGGTAGTCGCAAAGATTAGCATCCCATTCCCTGTACCAGAATACGGGAGAACCCGAATTGTCTTCATAATAAACAAGTTCATCATGCTTTCCGCTCCATTCTGAAAATAAAGAAAGGGACAGGTCTGGCGGTATTTCCTGGTTTTTAATTCCGCGGGAATCTGAAAAATCACGGAAAGAGAATACTATATCCTTCAGATCTTCATTCGACAGGGTTCCGCCATTTATTGCAAGTCGTGATACCACATCCGATTTAAATACAGGGATATTTTTTCTTTTAAGTTCCGACCTGATTCGCCTTCCCGCCTCTTCATATTTTTTATGGGCCGCAAAATATAAATCAGGTCTTAAGCGCCTCCCAAAAGGCATTTTAAAGGGCCTGTAAGAATTGATTGGATTTATGTCCGGTCTGTTTTCTCTTATAAGTTGATCAACTATTTCATAAGTCTTAAAAACAAGAAGAGCACATGTTTCAACATTTCTTTCCATATCCATGGCTTTATTAAACATGCCGTGTATAATCATAAGAGATTTTCTTGTTGCATCATCAGGATTAAAAATTTCCAGAGTAGGCTCTCCGAGAGCGATAAGCATGTAAAGCAAAAAAAGAAATTTATCCGGATCTTCTTCGTTATATATCTTTACTGCTTCACGGATAAGCAGAGGATAAGAAAGCCTGACAAGCCCCGGATATTTTTCTTCGCTGATAATTCTAATGCGCCCGTGTTCGAATATATTAAAGAGATCGCAGGCAAGCTCCCATACCGGGAAAAATCTGAAAAACTTTTCCAGATCTGAGCGATCCCCATGAAGATCATCCTTTTCATTCCGGAATACTTCAGGAAAAGGAAAACGATCACTGAATGCGCTGCTGAATTTGACTGCTTTTTCAAGGTCGAATCCGAAAGTATTAAATTCGTACAATCCTGATTCAAGCCGTGCGAGACATTTATAAAGTCCTCTGTTTTCTTCATAAGTTTCATAAAGATCTATTTCATCAGGCAGATACAAGAATTTCCCGTCCGAAAATACGAAGGGTCTGTCGCTGTTTTCATTCAATACCGCCCCGCGGACAACCGCCGGCATTAATGATAAAGGAGATACGGATATTGAACGGCCGGTTTTAGCCCTCAAATAACGGGTAAGCTGAAGTCTGATATCCGAAAGAAGCGCCGATGTCTGTAATTTTAAAAGTGTGTCCGCGCCGAATTTGGATTCAAGAGAGATAAATTTCATGCCGAGCGACTTGTCTTTACCGTATTTCTGAAGGCCGAGAGTTACGAATTCTTTGAGTGCTTCCCTCGAAAGGAAAGAAAGGCCTTTATCCATACCTTCAAAAAACAGGTCGGCAAGATGATAATCTTTACGAATTATTCTGTAAAGCTCCTCTGCCTGCCAGTGCCTTTTTGAAGGGAGAAAAGACAATACCTGTTTCGGGAGGATATGGGAAAAATGGCGGCATTCGCTGTAAGTCAGCTCCTTTGAAAAAAGATATTTCAGTATCTCAAGAAAAACGTAACAGGACTTTTTGTCTTCTTTTGAAAGAAGGAAAGAGACAGCCTTAAGAGGATCGGATAAAGTATAAGTTCCCTTTTGCCGCATTGAATTGACCGCATCAAGAAAACTTTCGAGGAGCCTTTCGTCTCCGTCCGCCAGAACGGGAACAAGATGCTCGGCTAATATCCTGCCGAAAGTAGGGCCGTATTCCCCCGCTTTTCTTACCAGTTCTTTATATTTTTCAACCTTAACCGGTTTTGCTGCTTCAAACAGGCGTATATATCCTGCCGCAAGAGTGTTTCCAAAGGTATATTCAACAGATAAGGCCCATGTAACTTCCTCGGAAAGTGTTTTCGCCTGATCTTTTGAAAGCGGGATTTTTTTTAGTTCTATTTTATCTTTAACCGATTTTGCAATTTCCGGGTCGGCAAAAGAGAGTTCTTTTAACAGCTGCATCAGAATACGTCTTCAATAAGATCTTTAAATGTTTCAAGGAGTTTTATATCATCGGTCAGGGGCAGGCAGATGGCAGACATACAGGCTTCACGAACCGGAATATTTCTGCCGATAAGCTGTGCCGCATATATGAGAAGGCGGGTGCTTGCTCCTTCGGTCAGGCCATGCTCACGCATGCTCCTTATTTTTTTTGCAAGGGATACAAGCTTCAGCGCTTCATCTGCTTCGACTCCGCCTTCGTGCGATACAATCTCGGCTTCTTTTTCTGCCTCCGGATAGTTAAATTCAATAGAGACAAACCGCTGGCGCGTGCTTTGTTTCAAGTCTTTCAGAACTGACTGATATCCCGGATTATAGGAGATAACCAGCATGAAATCAGGATGCGCCGGTATAATCTCCCCTTTTTTATCAATCCATAGAGTTCTTCTGTAATCTGTTAAGGGGTGTATAACAACGGTCGAATCTTTTCGTGCTTCCACAATCTCATCGAGATAACATATGGCCCCTTTTCGCACGGCCGTTGTCAAAGGACCGTCCATCCAGATTGTCTCGTCTTTTTTGAGTAAAAACCGGCCGACAAGGTCTGTTGCAAAAAGATCTTCATGGCAGGAAACGGTTACAAGCGGCAGTTTTAAACGGTATGCCATATATTCCACGAATCTTGTTTTGCCGCACCCTGTCGGACCTTTTAACATGACAGGAAGCCTTATATCATAAGCGGCCTGGAACATCTTTATCTCGTTGCCTGTGGCAAGATAGTAGGGTTCCTGATCAATAATATCAAATGCTGTTTCCGTGCCGGTTTCATCGCTCATTTAACAATTCCTTCTATTACGGGATGTTATTTGCATCATTTATGAAGCCGCCAGTATTATCCTTGCTTAAGCGGCATATATGTATTATTCTACCAAAAATTTTACAATAACAACAAAAGGAATTAATGTTAAATGGCGGAAGCAAGCAACTGCGATATGGTTCATCGCCTTATCCATGAAGATAAAAAGATAATTTTGATCGGAACAGCGCATGTATCAAAAGAGAGTGTTCAACTTGTAACTTCAGTTATTTACGATGAAAAACCAGATACTGTGTGTGTCGAGCTTTGTGAAACAAGATATCAGGCCGTAATAAATAAGGATATGTGGCTTAATACGGATATCGTCAAGGTAATAAAAGAAAAAAAATCTTTTCTTCTTCTTTCCAACCTCCTCATGGCATCTTTTCAAAAAAGAATTGCAAAAAAGTTTGATATCAAACCGGGTCAGGAAATGATAGAAGCGATCAGGGCAGGCGAAGCTGCCGGATCGAAAATATATCCGTCGGACAGGGATATACGCATAACCCTGTCAAGAGTCTGGCATAACATGGGATTTTGGGGTAAAACCAAACTGCTTTTTCAGTTACTTTTATCTCTCGGAGAAGTAGGGGATATCACCGAAGAAGACATAGAAAAAATGAAACAGGAAGATGTGCTTGAAACCCTTCTTGCGGAAGTCGGAAAATCTCTTCCTGTTTTAAAAAAAATATTGATTGACGAAAGAGACATGTACCTCGCCCAGAAGATAAAATCGGCTCCCGGGAAAAAAATAGTGGCGGTTGTCGGCGCAGGCCATGTGAAAGGCATAAAATCATTCTGGAGCGATACCATTGACACAGATTCTCTTGAACAAATTCCGCCTAAAAGCAGATTATCTGATGCTGTCCAATGGATCACGGCTGCCGGAATAATAATACTATTTGCTCTCGGATTTTACTACGGCGGAGCAAAGGCCGGTACGGACATGATAACCTGGTGGATAATTATTACCGGGCTTCTTGCAGGATTGGGTGCTCTTATTGCCATGGCTCATCCTTTAACGATTTTATCTTCGATTCTTGCAGCGCCTTTAACAACCATTCATCCGCTGATAGCTGCAGGATGGGTTTCAGGACTTGTGGAAGCCTTTTCAAGTAAACCGAAGGTACGGGATCTCGAAAGTCTTCCTGAAGATATACTTTCGATAAGGGGATTCTGGAGAAACAAGGTTACAAGAATTCTACTTGTGGTCGCCTTTACAAATCTAGGAGCTACTATCGGTTCGATGATTGCCATACCGCTTATGATAAAAATGTTGTAGCTGAAGCCATTTCAAAACCCCGTCTGAGGCCTGACAGTTGTGTTGCAAGCCTCTTCAAAATGCTCACATACTCCCGTGTATGCTGCGCTTTTTCATCGGCTTGCGCCTTGCTCTCAGACCTGATCCGAGATTTTTAAATGGCTTCTACTTTTCGCAATTCACTGTTTGCTGTTCACTATCTGAACCACCGTTCTCTCGGCTTTCTTCCCTCCTTCAAGGATATAAGTCATTCTGACAGTTTTAAGCCGTTTCCTGGCAAAAAGCTGAATACATTCGGGATATAGCTCCCATTCGAGGGAAAGTCCCTTTTTTTTGATCGAATCTATAGTGTCATCAGGTTCTATCGGAAAAGTCTTTTGTCCGATTATGGGGCCGGAGTCCTCCCCGTAATCGATAAAATGTACCGTGCATCCTCCAATTTTTGAGCCGTAACGGAATGTGTCTCCGTACCCGTCGGTTCCCGGAAAAGCAGGCAGCAGGGCAGGGTGTATGTTCATTATGCGGGGATTATAAGGATCCGTATTTACTCTGTCTATAAAATATGGCGTAAGATTTCGCATAAAACCTGCAAGGACAAGAAGATCAAACGGATAGGGTTTCATCTTCTCAATAAGCTCGGCTTCGGCAACAGCTCTTGTGATAATGAAAGATTTTATCTTTTGCGGATCAGTTCCTGCCGAAAAAAGAGAAAGCCTGGAACGAATATCCTCTTCATTAAAATCGCCGGGTAGCCTGATCTTCACAGGATCTTTCTCGTATTCCCTTATAATGGAAGAATAATTGACAACAAAGGTTGGAATATGATGTTTTGAAGCCCTCCCGAGACCTTTTGCATCAGGATTATCAGATCCTACAAAGACCATCTTACCGTCTATTATTCCGGATTCACATGAATCAATGATGGCCTGTAGATTGGTCCCGCCGCCCGATATAAGCGCACCTATCCGGATATGATTTCCCATTTAAGCACCTCCGTTTAGAATGTGGCAAGAACTGCATTACAGCACAGCTAACAAAACGGATTATTTTTGTCAATCAATCGCTTATCCCTGTGAAAAATGAGGGTGTTGACAATGACTCTGCATACTACTATAATCCGCCAAAATTAAAATTCTTTAATGGAAAGGATATATGAGATGTCAGAAGGTATAATGGAAGTCAGTGACGGCAGTTTTGATTCAGAAGTCATTCAATCTGAAAAACCGGTTCTGGTTGATTTTTGGGCGCCATGGTGCGGCCCATGCAAGGCTATCGGACCTATAATCGAAGAACTCGCAGGAGAATTCAGTGAAAAGATTAAATTCACTAAATGCAATGTAGATGATAACCCTGTTTCCCCGGGAAAATTTGGTATAAAAGCCATTCCTACGCTTATTTTCTTCAAGCAGGGAAAGGTTGTTGATCAAATTACAGGCATGGTTGCTAAATCAAAGCTCCAGCAAACAATAAATAGCATACTGTAACAAAAGCCTGCTATGGAAAAAGCTGATTACGATCTCATAATAATAGGAGGGGGACCTGCAGGGCTTACGGCCGGAATTTATGCTGTAAGGGCAAGATTAAATGTTATTCTTTATGAAAAGCTTGTGCCCGGCGGCCAGATAATCGTTACAGACTGGGTCGAAAATTATCCCGGCTTTCCTGAAGGGATAAGCGGAATGGATCTCGTTGACAAGATGGTGGAACAGGCTAAACGGCTGGGTCTCAAAATAGAAAACAACGAGGTGATTTCCCTTGATGTATCAGGACAGGTCAAGAGAGTGGTCTTCCCCGACAAAACAGTCACAGCCCACGCCATAATACTTGCAACAGGCGCACATCCAAAAAAGCTTGGTGTTGAAGGAGAGGATGCTTTTATAGGAAAAGGAATCTCTTTCTGCGCCACCTGCGACGGACCATTCTACAAAAACAAAGTTGTTGCGGCTGTTGGCGGCGGTGATACCGCCGTTCAGGAAAGCATCTTTCTTACCAGGTTTGCGAAAAAGGTCTATCTTATTCACAGAAGGGACCAGCTTAGAGCAACAAAAATTTTGCAGGAACGAGCCTTTGCAAACAACAGGATAGACTTTGTATGGAATTCGGTTTTAACCGGTATTGAAGGGGCTGACGGCCTGGAAAAAATTACAGTAAAAAATGTTAAAACAGGGGAATCGAAAGAGATTTCTGTTGACGGCTGTTTTATCTGGGTAGGGATTCTCCCTAACAGCGGTTTTCTTCCGGACACAATTAAGACGGATGAATACGGATTTGTAATTACTAACCATAAAATGGAAACCTCGGTTCCCGGTCTCTTTGCTGCCGGAGACGGGCGGAATACTCCTTTGCGCCAGATTTCAACCGCAGTCGGAGATGCGGCAATTGCCGCTTTTTCCGCTGAACACTACATTGAAAGTTTAATAAATGAAAAATAGATTATTTCCTTTAATTCTGATCCTTATTATCATACTTTCGACAGGCTCCGGCTGCGCATTATTTCAGATCAAGGAGGAGAGGTATGCCCAGGAGCTTGCAAGCGACGGGATGGAATCCTATCAGGAAGGTAATTACAGGGATGCAATTGAATCCTTTGAGAAACTGAAAGACTGGTATCCTTTCAGCAAATATGCGATCCTGGCGGAACTTAAAATTGCAGATTCGCATTTCAAATTAAAAGAATATGAAGAAGCTGTTTCTGCGTACGAGCAATTTGAAAGTCTTCATCCCTTAAATGATGCAATCCCTTACATAATTTTCCAGATAGGATTATGCTATTTCGAGCAGGTTGATACCCCTGACAGAGATCAGACTACAGCCCGCAAGGCACTTGAAGCTTTCAACCGTTTGATTAAGCAGTTTCCGAATGACATATATGCTGCTAAAGCCAGAGAATATACCGGCATATGCTATAAAAGCCTTGGCGAATCAGAATTGGAGATAGGTATTTTTTATTATAAATCAAAGCATTACAAGGCGGCTTTGGAACGTTTCAAAGCTGTCATAACAAACTATCCGGATGTTGGAGTTCATCAGAAAGCTCTTCAGTATATTGCCCTGTGTGAAACTTCACTCTCAAAGCAAAAATAAAAAAGTGCTTTACATGAATCAGGTTTTAGTGTACCAGCACACTCTCTGTTTGGAAAAAGGATAAAACTATTACGATGTTATAAGGAGAAATTAGATGTCCAAAATGTGTGAAATATGTGGGAAAAAACCTATGGTTGGCTGCAACGTAAGCCATGCTCATAATGTTACAAAACGCAGATTTAACCCGAATCTTCAGGATGTCAGAGCGCTTCACAAGGGAAGAGTCAAAAAGATTAGTGTGTGCACCAGTTGCATCAAATCCGGCCTTGTGGTAAAAGCGCCGTAAATTCCAAAGCCGAATCTTATTCGTCTAATCGCTTTGCATCCAAAACAAGCTTTACCTTCTTAAGATCCGATAAGACCTTTTTTAAATGGTCGGTATCTTTAACGGTAAGGGTAAAAAAGCTGTCAACAACCTTGTTTTCATTTGTAACTGTATTGGCGCCGATAATATTGGCGCCATTTTTACTGATATTGGAAGCTACATCTGCCAGCAAACCAACCCTGTCTTGAGATGTGACATGTATCTTAACCTGATATAAATCGGTTGAAGTCACGTCCCACTCAACATCTATCTGTCTTTCAGGATTCATTTTAAGGGCATTCACACAATTTGTCCGGTGAACAGTAACTCCATAGCCTTGTGTAATGTATCCTGTAATTGAATCACCCGGAACCGGCTGGCAGCACTTTCCGAATTTTAGCAGTATGTCGTCTATTCCCTTTACAATAACTCCGGATGAAGTTTTTTTCTTTCTAACACGTCCAATTAATTTATCTAATATTGATTCATCTTCTTCCGTCTTTGTCTTGGGAATAATCTTTCTTACTATCTGCAAAGGAGTGGTTTTGCCATAGCCAACGTTTGCAATCATATCGTCAACAGATTTGAAGCCAAGCTGATCAATTATTTTATCTAAATCGCCTGATTTGAGGAGAGCCGAGAAATTAAGCTGTTCCTTGCGGAAGGTCTTCTCGCACATCTCGCGCCCCAGAGTAATGCTGCGATCTTTTTCCTGTGCCTTGATCCACTGTCTTATCCTTGACCGGGCTTTTACCGTCTTAACAAATTTAAGCCAGTCCTTGCTCGGATGGTGGCCCTTTGTAGTTATTATTTCAACTATGTTTCCTGTCAGCAGTTCGTAATTTAAAGGAACCATGCGGCCGTTTACTTTTGCGCCGGTACACTGATTTCCGACTTCCGTATGTATAAAATAAGCAAAATCAACAGGTGTCGCCCCTTTGGGAAGTGATTTGATAGCCCCTTTAGGAGTAAATACATATACCTCATCAGGGTAGAGATCTATGCGCACATTTTCAAGAAATTCTACAGGATCTTTGAATTCTTCCTGGTTTTCAACCAAGTTTTGTATCCAGGAAAATTTTTTGCTGATATTGTCATCGATATTTTTTCCCTCTTTGTAACTCCAGTGAGCAGCAATTCCTGATTTTGCAACCGTGTCCATATCCCATGTCCGGATTTGTATTTCAATCCGTTCGCCTATGGGACCGACAACAGTCGTATGCAAAGACTGATACATGTTCGGTTTTGGGAATCCGATATAATCCTTGAATTTATGGGCAATGGGTTTCCAGAGTGAATGCACAAGCCCGAGAGCTTCATAGCACTGAGGAACTGTATCGAGTATGATTCTGAATGCGATTATATCGTAAATCTGGTCAAAGGCAAGATTCTGCTTGAGCATTTTCTGATATATGCTGTAGTAATATTTGTATCTGCCCATAACCTCGCACTTGAGGTTATTTTCATCCATCTTCTTCTTGATATAGTCCTTTACTGTTTCAACATATTTTTCCCGTTCTTCCTTGTCTTTACTGACCAGATTTTTTATGTTTGAATATTCGTCAGGTTGAACATGCATGAATGCCGTATTTTCCAGCTCATGCTTTATCCAGTAGATACCAAGACGGGCGGCAATAGGAGCATATATGTCCATTGTTTCCTGGGAAATTTTTATTCTTTTTTCTTCGCTTTGAAACTGGAGTGTCCTCATGTTATGAAGCCGGTCGGCAAGCTTGATCAGGATAACCCTGATGTCATCCGCCATTGCAAGAAACATTTTTCTTATGCTTTCCGCCTGGCGAGCGGCCTGGGAGCCGTCAAAAGGAAGCTTGCCCAGCTTTGTTACTCCGGATACGATATGCAATATTTCCTGTCCGAACAGCGCTTTTATCTCTTCGGGAGTTGCGCGGGTATCTTCTATAACATCGTGCAACAGGCCGGCAGCAACACTCACGGCATCAAGTTTCATATCCGCAAGTATGCCGGCCACCTCAAGAGGATGGGAAAGATACGGCTCCCCCGACAACCGGGTCTGTCCTTCATGAACCCTTGCCGAATATATATAGGCACGGTCTATGATATCATGATCTGCGTCCGGATTGTTTGCCGTAATCTTGTCAATTATATCCGTGATTCTGATCATCTATACATCAATCTTCCTGATAATCTAGCAGCAGCATATCCACACCCGTCAAAACCGCACAGTTCATAATTTCCGGTGTTTCGCAATATGAAATTCGATATTCTGTATTATCAGTATGCTTTGGCAAATACCACGCGCCCGCTGCTATGTCCGCCGCAGCATACACAATTCCCGCTTTCTGGTTCCTGTTCTGAAGGAATACATCTTATAGTAACGCTCAATTCCTCCTTTATTTTTGCTTCGCATTCGCCGGCTCCGCACCAGTGGGACATGGCAAAACCCCCGTGAATTTCTGGTTGCTCCTTATCAAGCGGAGTAAAAAACTCATGAAAAGCTTTTACTCCGTCAACCGGTATCGTATTTTTCTCTTTGAAAGAAACGGCTTTTTCGTAAAGATTCTTCTGAATTTCATCCAGAATGCCTGAAATTTCTTTTACAAAAACATCCCGCTTCATGGAAATTTTTTCTCTGTGCGGCTTATCCCTTCTTGCGATATAAACGGAATCCTGATCCATATCTCTCGGTCCAACCTCAACCCTTAAGGGAATACCTTTCTTGATCCACTCCCATCCCCTGGCCCCTCCGGTATCTCTGTCGTCTAGTTCCACCCGGATTTTCCGGTTGCAGTAGAAAACACTCTTCAGCTCCAGGACAATTTTTTGTATATATTCCATAACCTTCGATCTATCATCCGGTGATCTGTATATCGGAATGAAAACAACCTGAGATGATGCAACTCTCGGAGGGAGAATTACTCCATCATCATCCCCGTGCATCATTATGATTCCGCCGATCATCCGGGTTGAGGCACCCCATGATACTGTCCACGCGTACTCTTCCTTTTCTTCAAATGACTGAAACTTTATCCCTGATGCTTTTGCAAAGTTTTGCCCCAGAAAATGGGAAGTACCGGCCTGAAGAGCCTTTCTGTCCTGCATCATTGCTTCTATGCAGAAGGTTTCAACCGCTCCGGGAAATCTTTCTGCAGCTGTTTTTCTTCCCTTTGTAACGGGCAGGGCCAGGTATTCTTCGGCAAGCCTGGCATAAATATTCAGCATCAGCCGTGTTCTCTCCATAGCCTCTTTCTCCGTAGCATGAGCGGAATGACCTTCCTGCCATAGAAATTCGCTTGTCCGGAGGAAAATTCTGGTCCTCATCTCCCATCTTACCACATTTACCCACTGGTTGATAAGAAGCGGAAGATCCCTGTAGCTGCTCACCCATTTTGAAAAAGCGTCTCCGATGATGGTTTCTGAAGTCGGGCGCACAACCAGTGGTTCCGTTAAAGGTCCTGCAGGGACAAGCCTCCCTTCCGTGTTTTTTTCCAGCCTGTGATGGGTTACTACAGCGCATTCTTTTGCAAACCCCTCAACATGACTAGCCTCTTTTTCAAGAAAGCCTAGCGGAATAAAAAGAGGAAAATAGGCGTTTTTAACACCCACATCCTTAAACATATCATCCAGTTCACGTACTATATTTTCCCAAAGGGAATATCCCCACGGTTTTATAACCATGCATCCTCTTACAGGTGATCTTTCGGCCATATCTGATGCTTTAACCACCTGCTGATACCACTCTGAATAATCTTCCTCTCTCGTCGGCGATATTGCGCTTTTTTCCACTTTTGCCATGTTACTCCTTCAACAATTTCAGTTTCTTGTTAGTTTCCATCCGGAAATGGCCCTTTTGTGCGATCTCTGTGTCAA
>CAYODW010000015.1:20355-37279 GCA_964402865.1 uncultured Desulfonema sp.
CGGGATTTCTTGTGCGACATACAAAGCGTATGTCTTAAGCGCAATTCCTTGATTTCCTTGAGCTTGCCCAAATATGCCTATTTCCGAATTGGAAACTTATATGTGTCCAAACTTGGTTTCCGGATGGACACTTGTTAGCAGTTTATTCTTTTTTATGGGAAATGTTTTCTGATATTTTTGCAACTTCTTCAAGAAGAACATTCACCAGCATCTCCTGGGGAAACTTTTTTACAATTTTTCCCTTTTTAAAAAGTATGCCCGTACCATCCCCCCCCGCAACACCGATATCAGCTTCCTTTGCCTCACCAGGCCCATTAACAATACATCCCATAACAGCCAGCTTGACATATACAGGGTTTGACAAAAGAGCTTTTTCGACACGCTCGACTATATCAAAAAGGTTTATGTTGCACCGGCCGCATGTAGGACAGGATATAATCTCTGGCCCGCGCTTTCTTATATCAAGGGCTTTCAGTATCTCATATCCGGTCCTGACTTCTTCAACTGGATCTCTTGTTAAAGACACACGGATAGTATCACCGATACCTTCCGCAAGAAGCATCCCGATTCCAAGAGCCGATTTGACAATCCCCGGGAAAAGGGCACCTGCTTCAGTGACCCCGACATGCAGGGGAAGATCGGTTTTTTGGGAAATAAGCCTGTAAGCTCCCACTGTCCTGAACACATCCGATGCTTTTATAGAAATCTTTATCTCATGGAAATCAAGAGATCTCAATTGCTCTATATGACTTATAGCACTTTCCACCATTGCTTCAGGAGTGGCGCCATTATACTTTTTCAGGAGAGCCTTTTCAAGAGAGCCTGAATTAACCCCTATTCTGATAGGTATGTTAAAATCTTTTGCACAGTCAACAACCTTTTTTATTTTTGATGCTACTCCAATATTTCCGGGATTTATTCTCAGCCCGTCAGCACCTGCCTTTACTGAAGCAATTGCAAGACGGTAATCAAAGTGTATATCGGCTATAAGCGGAATTGAAATTTGCTTCTTTATCTTTGAAATTGCGCGGGCAGACTCCATATCCGGTACGGCAACCCTCACTATTTCACAACCGGCATCTTCAAGCTGCCTGATCTGCGCAACTGTTGCTTCAATATCGCAGGTAAAGGTATTTGTCATGGACTGCACCGCAATCGGTGCCATCCCTCCAACCTTTACACCTCCGACCGATATCTGCCGGGTTTTTTTTCTCTTAATTGAAAACGGCATAAAACATCACCAGAATAGAGCGTTAAAGCAACTGTTTTAACTTCATGGATTAGCTTTTACTATCAGACAGTTTGTTCTTATTCAAGTTAATTTGCGGATTCGTGGTTTTACAAAACTATTATGCATTTTTAAGTTCATCAAAAATTTATCTGACAGGATTTACAGAATTTAGCGGATCAACTGCATCAGAAAATGATTCGCAGACTATTATATGAATACTCGGTTAACCATCCATAACCTATTACTAGGTGCGGATGCAAAAAAAGCCACGCCACAGTTGATGAACTCGTAGAAAGTCAACCTTCGGACGGCAAAGTAAAAAGTTCAAGTTCAAGGCGTCGCGAATCTTGAGGAATGAGGCGTACATATAAGTACGCCGCAATAACGAAAGATGAAGCGCAACGAAGAAATCGGACTTTTTATGAAGCTGTCACAGTTCAGAGTTAAATAAAGATGAAGCAAATTGCAGCATTTGATGAGTCAGTAAATTCCGGAGGCAACCTTCTCAATTCCGAACAGCCGGTATTTATCTTTCCGTCTGTTCATGTCACCATGATAAAACGGTTAAACTGATTGAGCCAAATTCCGATGAAATGAAGTTTTCCAAACTCAAACGAAGTTTAAAGGAGAGATGTAAGATCCTTGATATCCTCTACACTTAATTGCTTAATGATGAAAAAGTTTCGATTTCCGGGTTTTACAATGTTGATAAGTTTGCGGAGATATGAATTATTCTTGCGGACAATGAAACTATAGTCGATTTGATTAACAACGAAGCAATTTCAACGTCCCTATATTTTTGATATTCACACCTATACAAAGATTATCCTACTATATTGATTAATCTCTTATACTAAAACCTTTTTCTATACCAACAGAGGTGATAATGGACATGGAAAAACCACCTGTCGAGCCAGTCCATTTGCTAAGCAAATATTTTGAGGTAAAACCAAGCACACTTCTTATAACCTCATACACCTTGGGTTTAAGTTTCCTTGAAAAACAACTGTTAAGCAAGCTAAAGAAAAAATTTGATACCAAAATTAGCATCGTTACATCAGCTTTGGCCCTTAAAGAATCATTTGATGAGACAGTTTCATTAAATGGCGTAGGCACAGAATATTATCTTTTCCAGGTAAACAATTTTCCATATACATTTCACCTGAAGCTTTATTTTTCCGTTGATGAAAAAGAGGAGCTCACCGCCTTCGCAGGCGGCGCAAATTTTACCTATACCGGAATGTGCTTAAATCTTGACGCCGTTAAGATCCTCTCAGGAAATGAGATAGATCCGTGAAATCACTCTCGGGCAATATGAATACCAATAAAACATGGGATAAAATGCCTGTTTATAGTCTCCGTTTCTCAAAAAAAATAAACAACCCGATAGCGGCAATCACAAAAACAGGGATAACAATCCAGTGACTTACGCTCAACACTTCCGGTACTGTGATCTTCCCGAGGTCACCCATGGCCAGCAGGGTCGATTTCATAAATGGAAAAACCTCGGCATACAGAGCCCCTCCGGCAAGCATACCAAGAACGCCCCATATACCATCCCAACGGCCTTCCCCTATGGCGCCTATGGATGTTGCAGGGCAATAACCGAGAAGACCCCAACCGATTCCAAAAAGCAATCCTCCGGTTATTGTAGCACCCAGGATGGTAGGTTTTATTGATAGCTTGGCAAGGCCCGTATCATTAAGAAGATAGATTCCCGCTGCTCCGACAAATATGGCTGTGAGCATGAATTTAATAATTGTCATATCAATTAAACGCAATGCTCCTATCTGTTTGTCATACCGCAGAACCTGACCTCTCTGCATAAAAAAGCCGAAAAGTACACCGGTTATAAGTCCATATATTAGCACATTCATTGTTTTTTACCTCCCATGTATAAAAGATTTGCACTGATTATTCCGCCGATAAAAAAACAAATAAGCGCAATCAATCCGCTTACAGCCAGTTGAGCCAGACCGCTCAATCCGTGACCGGAAGGTCATCCGTCTGCAAGGCGCGCACCGAACATCGCCACAGTGCCTCCAATAAAGGCTATAATACCTCTTTGTATAATACCGGGGCCGAATTTTTCATGCCACATGTCGGGAACAGCCTGTGTTTTGAATGTACCGGACATTTTAGCAGCAATAAGGGAGCCGAAAAAAACTCCTATTACAAACATCCACTGCCAGTCAATTTTAGGGGCTGTCTTTTTAAAATATTCAAGCTGGGAAACACGTTCAGCGTCGAATATCTTTTCAATAAAGCCGGCAGATCTAACAAACGAAGTGGAAGCGCCGAAATAATTACCGGTAATCCATACCGATAATACCAGTACAAGGCCTGCACAGGCGCCGGCGACATATGGGCTCCAATATTTTTTTCCATTGTCTTTCATCTGCATTCCTCCTTAACTTTTTTTGAGCATTGTCATTTTCTACTATCTGATATTTTTGATGAAAACAACCACCGACCTTGTCGGTGGCTTTTTTAAAACGGCAACGCCTCACAATGTCATTCGCTGGAGAATCCAACTTCAAGAATTATAGAGGCCGTTCATCAATATATAAATTGACTATATTTCAAAAGTCAAATTTTGTTCGTCTGCATATGACCTCGTCCGAACGCCATGTTCACTGCCAATTGAGTTGAATTAACCGCCTTAGTGTCCGTTTCGGGGATGGTTGAAACCCCTCGCCTTTAGGCGAAGAAAAAATTATAGTTATCGCTATGCTACTTTATAAACTTGGATCACATACAAAAACGGATTTGAAAGTTCATTTAATCTGGGTTCCCAAATACCGAAAAAGGTATTGATAGGTCCAGTAGCCATCAGAACAAGAGATTTACTGAAACAAGTTGCTTTGGATCATGAAATTGAGATTATATCAGGTAAAGTTGCCAGTGACCATATACACATGTTTATATCATATTGGCCAACGCAAAATACAAGCAAAATAATACAATGGCTAAAAAGCATAAGCTTGAGAGAGTTGTTGCACGAGTTTCCGCATTTAAAAAAACAATTTTGGGGATGGCATTTATGGGCTCGTGGTTATCTTGCTGTCAGCTCAGGGAATATTACTGACGAGATGATTCAGCAATATATTGAAGAGCAAGAGGGCGAGCCTATTATTGATGACAATCGATTTCCAATCGACACAAATTAAACCCCTCGACTTGAAGTCGAGGGTGGTTTAGTGAAACAAAAAGGGGAAAAAGCTGTGACCTGTAAATTTGCAAAATTACGTGGAGTTGCAACAGTCAAAATGACGACAGATGAGATTATGGCCTTAACAAGGGCAGGTCGATGAAAGACTTTCTTGTAGACTCAAATGTTATTTTAGATATTTTCCATTGAACTCAGTTGATACTCGGATAGTGAACGGTGTAAAGTCATGAAAAAAACTTAAGGAGAGGAATTATGGAATTTAAAGTACTTGTGGAAAAAAGGCGGAGCTGCCGGGAGTTCAAGGATGTACCCGTAACAAGGGAACAGGTTGAATTAATTGTCACAGCCGGGCAGTGGGCCCCCAGCCCCCTGAACCAGCAGCCTTTTCAATTCATATCGGTGACTGATCCAGCTCTTAAAGCCGGGATCCGGAAGGCCGGGATCTCTGCCAAGCAGGCTGTGGCTGACCATGGTGGTCCCGGCTGGGCGCAGAAATACCCAATGGAGTTTGTGGAAACCTGCCCTTTGATCCTTGTGGTGGTCAGCGATCCGTCTCAGGGAGGGCTGGGTAACTATTTCAACCAGCCTCACGGGGCGCTCCAGTCCGCATCTGCCTGTATCCAGAACATGATGCTAATGGCCGCAGACCTGAACCTTGGGTCTCTCTGGTTTACCTTTTTTGATCCTGATCAGGTGAAACAGATTCTCAAGATCCCAGAGAAACTTGATGTTGCCGGTGCTGTTATGTTAGGCACTCCGGCTGCCGAAACCAAGGTTCCGCCTCGAAGATCTCCCCGAATCCATGAAAACATTTTTAATCTATAATTATGGTGACATGATGCTTAGAATCGGAAGGGGAGGCTAAAATATGCGATTTGCATTTGTGGAAGGTTGCGCAGAATAAATATGCCTGTATTGTGTCATTAGTCACAAGGAATCAATGTGCCGTTAAAGAGCAGATTGGATGGAATTCAGAAATTTGTGCATGTAACCATAGAAATGAATACCTGCCAATATATGAGAAAGGAGATAGAACATGACTGAAAAAAACAGCTTGCTTGATAAGGAAATATTGAACAGTGTTACAGGTAATGAACTCTCATGCATATCAGCTTTTGAGATAGCAGAGAAATTTAATATCCCGGCAAAAGATATCGGGGAAGCCGCTGACAGGCTCAAGATTAGGCTCATCAAATGCCAGCTCGGACTATTTGGTTACAAACCTAACAAGAAAATCGTAAAAGCCCAGGTGGCTGTTTCTGAGGAACTCAATGCCGCCATACGCAAATCCCTTGACGGCGGAAAACTCTCCTGCATCAAATCATGGGGAATTGCAGCCGATTTGAAGATATCAAGATTTTCGGTAAGCTGCTCATGTGAAGCACTGGGAATAAAAATCAAGGAATGTCAGCTTGGAGCTTTTTAACTGAACTCCACAAGGAAATCATCCATATCCTGCAAAAGGGTTAAACCTTTTCTCGGCGCCGATAGTTGTTTCAGGGCCGTGTCCGGTAAAAACCCTTACATCATCTCCAAGCACAAAAAGCTTCTTTCTTATGCTTGAGATAAGAGTATCAAAATCGCCTCCCGGGAAATCTGTGCGACCAATGGAACCGGCAAACAGTGTATCCCCGACAAAAACGAACCCGTCTGAATAAAGAGATATGCCTCCCGGTGAGTGCCCCGGTGTATGTATAACTTTCAGAGTAATATCGCCGAATCTTACCTTATCACCATCTTTTAACATGAGGTCCGGAGGCGGAGAATCTTCGGCATTCATACCCCATGCAGAAGCGCTTTGTGAAATATAACCAAGCATTGGAGCATCAAGACTGTGTATAAGAAGATCCGCGCCTGTTGCTTCCTTCATCCTCTTATTACCGCCGACATGGTCAAAATGTCCGTGAGTGTTTATGATATATTTTACTTTAAGCTTAAGACCGGCAAGTGCCAGCAAAATTTTGTCTGACTCATCTCCCGGATCAATAACAGCCGCTTCCCTGGTGTTTTCACATCCGATAATAAAACAGTTTGCCATTATAGGCCCGACCATCAAATTCTTTATAATCATTTCTTATTCCTCTGCGTCTGTTTCTGTATGGGTATTATCTTCAGTTGCATCATCCTTTGCTTTAATGATCCCTTTTTCTATGGCATCTCTGATACTGTCAAGAATACCGTTTATAAAAGGCCCTGATTCTCCTGTTCCATATTTTTTACCAATATCAATAGCTTCATTTATCGTCACTTTGGAAGGAATATCACCGCACCAGAGAAGTTCGTAAACGGCCATTCTCATGATGTTCCTGTCAACACATGACATCCGGCTGATTTTCCAGTTGCTGGAAAACTTTTCAATTATGGAATCTATTTCAGCCCCTTCAGATACAACGCCTCTCACGAGCCTGTGAAAGAAGGGAAGAATATCTTCGGTTGGATTGAAATTGATGCAGAAGCGTTTTAATACTTCTTCAGAATTATCATGGCAGTTATCCATATAGAAAAGAGCCTGCATGGCAAGCTCCCTCGACCTTCGGCGACTTCCCATTGTTACGCTTGATCTACTATTTCAACTAGGTTTGCCATTTCAATGGCAGAGATGGCCGCACTCCAGCCTTTGTTTCCGGCTTTTGTACCAGCGCGCTCAATCGCCTGTTCAATATTATCGGCTGTTATTATTCCGAAGATCACGGGAATTCCGGTTTCCAGGCTTACCATTGCAATCCCTTTTGAAACTTCCGAACTGACATAATCAAAATGCGGTGTTGCTCCACGGATGACCGCTCCGAGACATATAATGGCATTATGTCGTTTTTTTCCTGCAATTAACTTTGCGAGAAGCGGAATTTCAAATGAACCCGGCACCTTTATTATTTCGATATCAGCTTCCGATGCGCCGGAACGTAAAAGGGCATCAACGGCTCCTCCGACAAGCTTGTCAGTTATAAAGTCATTAAACCGGCTTGCAATAATGGCAAATTTTTTCCCCTCGGCAAGAAGCTTGGCTTCTATAATTTTAGGCATATTTTCCTCCTGTTTTATCGGATACCTTTGAATAATTATGGTGTTACATCAGCATTAATCAGATGTCCCATTTTTAACCGCTTACACTCCAGATAACCTTTATTATATTTATTCGGCTCTGTTTCTATGCCGACCTGTTCGATCAGGCTAAGCCCATATCCTTCGAGCCCGACCATTTTTTTTGGATTGTTTGTAATAAGCCTCATCTTTCTTACACCAAGATCGACCAGAATCTGTGCTCCTATGCCGTAATTTCTCAAATCCGATTTAAATCCGAGTTTTTCGTTTGCTTCAACGGTATCATAACCCTGATCCTGAAGAGCATATGCTTTAATCTTGTTCACCAAACCGATGCCCCGCCCTTCCTGGCGAATATAAAGAAGGACTCCGGCTCCTTCTTTTTGAATCATTTTCATAGATTTGTGTAGCTGATCCCCGCAGTCGCAACGCAGTGAACCAAATATGTCACCTGTAAGACATTCGGAATGAACTCTGACAAGAACAGATGATTCAGGATCAATTTCTCCTTTTACCATTGCGATATGAAGAAAGTCATCAACATCATTTTCATATACTATTGCTCTGAATTCACCGGCATGGAAAGTCGGAATAACCGTTTCGGCAGCCCTTCTCACAAAACTTTCGGTTCTCATGCGGTACTCGATAAGATCAGCTATTGTGCAAATGCCAATACTATGCTTTTCGCTGAACTTTTCCAGCGCTGCCATTCTGGCCATAGATCCGTCTTCATCCATAATCTCGCAAATAACTCCTGCAGGTTTCAAACTGGCAAGGCGTGCCAGATCAACAGAACCTTCAGTCTGACCCGATCTTACCATGACACCACCTGCTCTTGCCCTTAACGGAAAAATGTGCCCGGGCCTGACCAAGTCACTCGGTTTTGCATCATCAGCTATTGCAGTATGAATTGTTGTGGCGCGGTCAGCCGCAGAAATTCCGGTTGTAACACCACATCTTGCCTCTATAGAAACAGTAAATCCTGTCTGAAACATGGATGTATTGTTTTCCACCATAGGTGGAAGACCAAGAGAATCAATTTTCTCACCAGTCATTGAAAGGCAGATAAGACCCCGCCCGTATTTTGCCATAAAATTTATGGCTTCGGGTGTTACTTTATCGGCTGCCATGGTAAGATCGCCCTCATTTTCACGGTCTTCATCATCGACCAGAATAACCATGCGCCCTTCTTTTATATCTTTTATAGCTTCATCAATTGAAATAATAGGCATTTTAAAATAACTATCTCCTGAAAATAAATTTATGTCACAACTCAAGCTGTGATCGTTTTTTATATAAAGCCTGTTCTTGCTAAAAACTCCATATCTATAGAGGATTTTGAAGCCTTATCGTTTTCACTGTTAAAACGTGAGCCCGCAAAACGCTCAATGTATTTTCCGATTAAATCCGTTTCAATGTTTACATGAGCCCCTTTCTCCTTAAACCCCATTGTAGTTAGTTTCCCCGTATGAGGAATAATGCTTACTTCAAACCAGCCTTCGTCACAGTTGTTTACTGTGAGGCTGACCCCGTCAACTGCAACGGATCCTTTTTTTATTATATACCTGGAAAGATATTCCGGAACACCAACAGAAACAAGAACAGCATTGCCCTCCATTTTTTTCCGGGCAATTGTTCCCAATCCGTCTATGTGACCTGAAACAAGATGTCCGTCAAGGCGGTCTGAAAGACGCAGGGCCCGTTCTATATTAACCCTGTCCCCTGTTCCTGCATTCCCGAAGGTTGTTTTCTCAAGCGTTTCGGGGGATATATCGACCTCAAAACGACTTTTGCCAATTTCAACAACCGTCAAGCATGCACCGCTTACCGCAATACTGTCCCCAATGCCCGTACCATCAAGGATAAAATCGGCATCAACGGTAAGTCGCTTCCCCTTACCTGAAGAACAAACCATTGCAATTCTGCCAAGCCCTTCAATTATCCCTGTAAACATATAATTAATATCCGGTCTCAATATTTTTTTTCAAATCAGAAACTAAAAACAAGGAACCATAAACTTTCTTATTAAATATATCCCTCTATAAGAATATCATTCCCGAATCTGCTAATTTCAATATCTTTAACGGGAATGGCGCCGCTCATAAGAGCAGGCCCCGGCCCGCTGCAAATGGGAACACCGTCACCGCCTAGTATCTTCGGCGCAAAGAAAAAGAATATCTTATCAACTATTCCGGCTGAAAAAGCGGAAGAAATTACCCGGCTGCCGCCCTCTATAAGAAGGCTTGAAATTCCCATAGAACCAAGAATATCCATTAGAGGTACAAGATCTATGAGGTTTCCCCTGGTGGGCGATTCAATAAATTTTATTCCTTTTGCTTCCAGCCTTCTCTTTTTTTGCAAACAGGCTTTATCAGACCCTGAATCGCTTGTTACTATAATTGTATCAGAATCGGAATGTTGCTGCAAGACAATCGCATCTTCAGAGATAGAAAGCCTTGAATCAAGAATTACCCTTGCAGGGTTTAGGCTCTTGAATCCGTCAATCCGGGCTGTAAGTTTAGGATCGTCTCTTTTTACCGTATCAATTCCAACCATCACAGCATCGGAAAAATGCCTCAGCCTGTGAACAAATTGCCTCGATTCCTCACAGGTAATCCATTTGGAATCTCCGGTTTTCGTGGCAATTCTTCCATCCAGAGTGGAGGCGCATTTTACGATTACAAATGGCCGTATTTGTTTAACATATTTAATAAAAACTTCGTTCTGCCTCTTTGCTTCACTTTCGCAGACTCCAAAATCCACTTCGATTCCCTTGCTTCTCAAATACCCGGCGCCGTCTCCCTTAACATCAGGATTCGGATCCTTGATTGCAGCCACGACTCTTTTTATGCCTGATTCAAGAATTTTTTCAGTACATGGAGGCGTTTTTCCAAAATGGTTGCATGGTTCAAGGGTAACATAAAGAACGGCGCCTTTTGAATTCTTTTTTGCATCATCAATGGCATTGATCTCGGCATGCGCTTTTCCGACAGCCTCATGATATCCTTTTCCAACGACCTTCCCGTTTTTAACAACAACAGCACCTACCATCGGGTTAGGCGAAGTAAATCCCCTGCCTTTTTCGGCAAGGTCGAGGGCCATTTTCATGAAGAATATGTCATCCATAATTATCGTTCACTTACTGTGATTGGAAGGAAAAATTCCAAATTAAGATAAAGATTTCTTCTCAGATTGCGCAGGAAAAGGATTCAAGGGGTCGAGTGATGGAAGAAAAGCTTTTCACTTGAATTATGGAATCCTCGAAGCCTTGATCCCCATACCGGCCGGATATAGCCGGCAGTTTTATTTGCTTAAAAGTTTTTTGAGCTCTGAAACAAAATCATTCACATCCTTGAATTCTCTGTAAACAGATGCAAATCTCACATATGCCACATCATCAATTTCGTGGAGCTTTGCCATTATATTTTCGCCAATTACGTGTGCCGGTATCTCTTTCTCTCCTGTTTCCCTGAGATCACGCTCAAGTTCATCAAGAAAATCTTCAATAACATTCATGCTTATATTCCGTTTTTCGCAGGCTTTCTGAATTCCTGAACGCACCTTGTCTTTTGAAAAGACTTCCCTCCGGCCGTCCTTTTTTATAATCATAACAGGAATATCTTCAATCTGTTCGTATGTCGTGAACCGCCTGTCGCATCCTATGCACTCCCTGCGTCTTCGAATTACGTTCCCATCCTTGCTCAATCTTGAATCAATGACCTTGTTGTCAACTTCTCCGCAAAAAGGGCATTTCATAATGAGCCTCCTTGTCAGATTTTTTCTGATCCATCAATTTTGATAACTTCAATACCCGCTTCATCAAGCATTTCGAATGAAATACCGTCTGCATATCCATCCAGATAATATATTTTTATTATGCCGGCATTTATTATCATCTTGGCACAAATTGAACATGGAAGATTCGTGCAGTACAAAGAGGCTCCCCGTATGGAAACCCCGTGAAAAGCAGCCTGGATAATTGCATTCTGTTCGGCATGAATTCCTCTGCAGAGCTCATGTCTTTCACCTGAAGCCACATTCAATTTTTCGCGAAGACAGCCTATTCCAAGACAATGCTTTAACCCCGAAGGAGCTCCGTTGTAGCCGGTTGAAAGAATCCTCTTGTCTTTGACTATTGAAGCGCCGACAGAGCGCCTGAGACATGTAGATCTTTTTGCGACAAGGGCTGTGATATCCATAAAATATGTATCCCATGATGGGCGGCCGCATTTATCCGACATCTGTTTTACTAATTCCTTTCACCGGTAACTTTTTCGGCATCCTCCGGGTCAAAAGCCAGGCGTTTCGCATGATCCCACTCGGCTGCAGCCCACATCCTAAACGCCTATAGCCTATCCCCAATGCAGTTAAAATTATTGTACATCGGAAAAGCTTCACAAAGCTCTCGAACCTTATCTCTTGTTCTGTTAATTACGGCATCATCGTTGTGGTTTTTCAGAACATCGATAATGAGTCCCGCAACTATTTCCATTTCCGGTTCCTTCATGCCTCTTGTTGTAAGAAAAGGTGTTCCTATTCTAATACCGCTTGTAACATGCGGTTTCAAAGTTTCAAAGGGTATGGAATTTTTATTAACAGTTATTCCTGCGCGTCCAAGAATATTTTCAGCATCTTTCCCAGTGATATTTAAATTTCTTAAGTCGGCAAGCATCATGTGATTATCAGTACCACCGGATACAAGATTGATACCGGCTTTCATCAAATGCCCGGCAAGTAGTTTTGCATTATTGACCGTGCCAATCTGGTATGACCTGAAGGATTCAGATAATGCTTCCTTGAAACAAACAGCCTTGGCGGCAATTACATGCATCAGGGGACCGCCCTGAATTCCCGGAAAAATCTCCTTGTTTAATTTCTCCCCAAATTGCGCTCTCGCAAGAATGAGGCCTCCTCTCGGCCCTCTTAATGTTTTATGAGTCGTGGAGGTTACAACGTCTGCAAAAGGAACCGGTGACGGGTGTACGCCGCCTGCAACAAGGCCTGCTATATGAGCCATATCAACCATCAAATATGCGCCAACCGATCCGGCAATCCTTGCAAAAGCTTCAAAATCAATTATTCTCGGATAGGCGCTTGCTCCGGCTACAATAAGTTTAGGCTTATGTTTTTCGGCTTTTTGCGCAAGCACATCATAATCAATAACCCCGGTATCTTTGTTGACTCCGTAATGAATAAAATTGAAAAATCTTCCTGAAAAGCTGGCCGGGCTTCCATGGGTCAGATGGCCACCGTGGGAAAGATTCATCCCAAGTATCGTATCTCCGGGATGCAGTAATGCGAAATATACGGCCATGTTGGCCTGAGATCCTGAATGGGGCTGCACATTTGCATACGAAGCCCCGAACAGTTTTTTCACCCTTTCAATCGCCAGCTTTTCAGCCAAATCGACATGTTCACAACCTCCGTAATAACGCTTGTCCGGATATCCTTCGGCATATTTATTTGTCAGCACACTACCCTGAGCTTCCATTACAGCCGGGCTGGTTATGTTCTCTGATGCTATCAGCTCCAATGTGTTTTTCTGTCTTTCAAATTCACATGCAATTATTTTTGCTATTTCAGGATCTATATTCTCTATGTGTTTCAGGTTCAAATCTCACTTCCCTTTATATTAATATCATGGATCTTCTCTCAATAGGTTGAGAGAAAGTGGTCGAGGATCACCAACTGATTTGTCAATGGCCCTTTTTTTGTCTCATTCAGTCATTTCTGCCTAAATTATTAAATTTATCTATTCTAAGTTTATGACGACCTGCCTCAAATGATGTTTCAAGCCAGGCTTTTAATATTTCAATAGCAAGGACATCTCCGATTACACGCCCTCCCATTACAAGAATATTGGAATCGTTATGGCGCCGGCTCATGATTGCCGAAAAAAGATCGTTGCAAAGAGCTGCTCTGACATTCGAAAACCTGTTGGCGACCATCGACATGCCGATTCCTGTACCGCAAAGCAATATTCCGCGGTTAAATTTTCCGGCAGAAACCAGAGAGGCAACCTTGATTCCATAATCCGGATAGTCAACCGAATTTTCATTTTTAGGTCCGGTGTCTTCAACTTCATAACCGTTTTCAAGGAGATACATCCTTATTTTTTCCTTGAGATTATAAGCTGCATGATCACTTCCGATAACAATTGGCGATTTATCCATCGGCTAATCCTTGATGCTCAAATAAAAAAGTCAATGATTTGGATGGCCACTTAAAACGCGCATCCTTTTTATTAACAATTTATTAACAAATTCAATAATTATAAATGACATGTGAAATTACATGTATCTTTTAATAACCGCAAGAAAAAAAATAAGCTTATGATGTAAAGAGTTTAAGGGAAAACACATGATATTAACAGGTAAAAAGAGGAATTTCCCTGCCCTTTTGGAAACGGGGCAGGGGAATGAAAACAACATCAGTGGGCATTTATAAAATCAATTGCATTTTGTACCGTAACAAGTTTTTCCGCGTCTTCATCTGTAATTTCCATTTCAAATTCTTCTTCCATGGTCATGATAAGTTCAACCAAATCAAGTGAATCGGCTCCGAGATCATTCACAAAAGATGCTTCCGGAACAACTTCAGAGAGATCTACCCCGAGTTTCTCGGCAATAATTTTTTTTACTCTATCTTCAACAGACATAAATTCCATTCTCCTTTCAATTCACATAGGACCAGATATGTAAATCCTATATTCAGACAGCAAAGAAAAAAGATCAATATGCAAGGCGCGCGAACCGAAACAGCGAGCACAATTTATATTCCTTACGGTCGAAGCCACATCGATTCTTGCAGCGATGTGGCTTCAATATTGAGGAATGAAGCGTAACACAGCAGAATGACTTTTTTACGAAGCCGTCACATATACATTCCACCGCTGACATGAATAACCTGGCCGGTAATATACGACGCAGATTCAGAAGCAAGAAAAACAACCGCTGCCGCTACATCCTCAGGCTTACCCGCCCGTCCAAGCGGAATCAGGTTTATCATCGATTCCTTTACTTTTTCAGAAAGAGATGCCGTCATATCTGTTTCAACAAATCCGGGAGCTACAGCATTGGAGGTTATTCCCCTCGAAGCCAGTTCTTTCGCCACAGCTTTTGTAAATCCTATTATTCCGGCCTTTGAAGCAACATAATTAGCCTGCCCCGGGTTGCCGCTTGCACCCACAACGGAAGTTATGTTGATGATCCGGCCATATCTTTGCTTCATCATGGGTTTTGCAGCAATTTTGGTACAGATGAATGTTCCTTTCAGGTTTATATCAATAACATCATCCCAGTCTTTTTCTTTCATGCGGACCAGCAGACCGTCTCTTGTAATTCCGGCATTATTCACAAGAACATCAATCCGCCCTGTTTCTTCGAGTACTTTTCCAAAAAATATTTCCACCTCTTTTTCCGAACATACATTGACCTGCAGTCCCTTTGCATAGCCTCCTGCACGGGCAATCAGTTCTTCGGTTTCTGAAGAAGCGGTTGAAGCCGAAGAATAATTGAAGTAAACATTCGCATCAGGCCCGGAAAAGGCAAGGCAGACAGCCCTTCCGATACCTCTTGTTCC
This sequence comes from uncultured Desulfonema sp., assembly GCA_964402865.1. Classification (GTDB taxonomy): domain Bacteria; phylum Desulfobacterota; class Desulfobacteria; order Desulfobacterales; family RPRI01; genus RPRI01. Next base: position 35,382 of record CAYODW010000015.1, read on the forward strand.
TCCGGTTACGACTACTGTGCGTTTCATCATATCCGTCATTAACGCCTCTCAAACAAAATGTCGGCAACCTTGTCCATGTCGGTTAAAACATTCATGTAGCTCATCAAAAGCGTATCATATGAAATGTTTTGCATGAAATCAGAGATCTTTTGTTTTTCAAAAATCCCCGAACCTGCCAGAATTATGTTGACGTTATTTATTACAAGCTGCGCAGTTTCATTTGCAAATATTCTCGACATGATTTTTATCTTTTCAGCAGCAGGCTCTCCATTTTTTACGAGCATGGAGCATTTCCTGGCAAGACTCGAGCCAACCTCAACGTGGGTCATCATATCGGCAAGAAGAAACATTATATATTGCTGCCTGGTCAGCTTGTTTTCATGAACTATCGCTATGATATCATTGAGCGCTTTTGCTGCAAGACCGTAATACCTGCATCCGGCATCTTTCAGAAAAGAATCCAGTTTTTCCATCTCTTGATAAATGGAAAGGTAAAATTCGCCCTTTGTTTTCCAGGTTTTTTTCCAGCGAAAAGTGCTTATGATATTCTGCTGAATTTCACTGGTTCCTTCATATATGGTTGTAATTCTTACATCCCGCCTGATCTTTTCAACCTCATATTCGGCAATGTAACCGTAACCGCCAAGCCCCTGGATCGCATGATCGGCTGCCTGGTTTGCGGCTTCAGTGGCAAAGAGTTTTGCTATTGAACCTTCTACCTGGAGATCTTCTTCACCCGAATCAAGCCTTTCCGCAATCTCGTCGATATATGCAGCAGCAGCTTCAAGTCTTACGGCATCAGAAACAACAAGTTTATGCGTGTAACCCTGTTTTTCGGAAAGAGGAGATCCGAATTGGATCCTTTGTCCGGCATATGGGATAAGAATGTTAAGAGATGCTTCTCCGGCCCCTAAAGCCATTGCGGCAACCATAACTCTTGTATATCCGAAAACCTTGTTTGCCTGTTTTAATCCCTGTCCTGGAACTCCGCCGATCAGGTTTTCAACAGGCACAAATACATCCGTAAATGAAAGAGGTGAAGTGTTTGATGCGCGTATGCCATGTTTTTCTTCGCCCTTGCCCCGTATAAAACCTTTAGCCTCTTTTTCTACAACAAAAAAAGCAGGGCCCTCCGGTGTATCGGCTAAAAGTGTAATGAAATCGGCATATCCTCCGGTAGATATAAACTGCTTCGCGCCGTTTATTATATAACCTGTAATTTTTCCTTCATTATTTAATACGGGGTCGGCCTTCGTTTTTATTGCCGCAACATTGCTCCCTGCATCAGGCTCCGTAACGGCGTATGCAACAAGAGAGGATCCGTCTGCGATTGCGCCAAGCCATTTCTTTTTTTGCTCTTCCGTGCCCCCTACAATAAGAGGGTCAGCGCCAAGCTGGATAGCAAAAAAGGCCGTAGTTATCCCAAGACAAATTTTTGCCATCTCGCGAGTCAAAATACAAATATCCCGCGCGCCGCCTCCCATTCCGCCATAAACTTCGGGGATTCCGAGAAGCTGCAGTCCTATTTCGGGACTGAGCATATGCCTGATTGTCTCTTCAGGGAAAATTTCTTTTTTATCATATTCCAGAATTTTTTCCCTGGTAAGAATCCTTGTCCTGAGCCGGTCAACGGTTTCTAAAACCATCTGTCTTGACTCGACATCAAGCCCTTTCAGTATCTGTTCTCCTGCTTTCGGAAAGGCCATAAGACCTTATTCCTCTTTGCTCACAACAACAGGCCGCTCTTTATAATATCCGCAACTTGGGCAGGCATTATGGGGAAGCTTTGCCTCGCCGCATTGTGAACATGTTGACAAATTCAGAGCATCAACCTTTTGATGAGTTCGCCTTTTGTCTCTTTTTGACTTAGATGTTTTATGTTTAGGTACAGCCATTAG